>DASWYU010000203.1:0-4469 GCA_036404795.1 Nocardioides sp.
CACGGAGGGCGTCGACGAGCACGAGCACCACCAGCAGCCAGCACCACGGGGCGGCCACGAGCACCGCCGCCGAGGCGAGGGCGACGAGGAGCGCGTCGTACGACGCCGTGGTGCCGCCGGTGCGCAGCAGCTCGCCCAGCGGTGCCCCGCCGGGCGCGGCGAGCGCGACGACGGCGAGGAGGAGCGCGAAGGCGCCCCCGGCGACGAGGAGCGCCCGCCACCACGACGCCACATCCGAAGAAGTCATCCCGAGACCTTTGCGTTTGCGTTCGTTTGCGTCATTCAACGCGCGAAAGCGACCGACGTCAAAGAGTTGTCAACAGGTGGCCAGGATGGAAAGGTCGGTGCGGTGAGTTCCGAGGAGCGCCTCTTCGCCTTGTTCGACGAGCTCGAGCAGGAGGCCACGGCGGCCTACGGCCGCGAGCGCGCGTTCGAGGTCGACGACCGGAGCCGGGCGGAGTACCGCGCCGTCACGCTCGCCAGCCGGCTCGTCGCCTCCCTCGACGCCGAGGTCGCGCTCGACGTGGAGGGTCTCGGCACCGTGCGCGGCACTCTCGGCCGCACCGGCGACGGATGGTGCCTCGTGCAGGCGGCCGCCGCGGACTGGGTCGTCGCCCTGCCCGCCGTCGAGGCGGTGCACGGCGCGTCCGACCGCTCCCGTCCCGAGGTCACCTGGTCGCCGGTGCAGCGGCTGGGTCTCGGCGCGGCGCTCCGCCGGCTCGCCGACGCGGAGGTGGAGTGCGTCCTCCACCTGCGGAGCGGGTCGCGCCAGGAGTGCGTCGTACGGCGCGTGGGAGCCGACTTCGTGGAGGTCGCCGTGCGGCGCGGCCGGGGTGGGCGCGAGCGTCGTTCGCTGCTCGTCGCGCTGACCGCCGTGGCCGCCGTGCGCAGCGGGTCGTCCGCCGCGGTCTAGGCGCGCCCCAGAGGGTCGACCCGCTCAGCGGCTCAGGTGGGGGATCAGGTGGCGTCGGCGTCGTACGGCGGTACCTCGCCCGCCTGGAGCGGACGCTGGCCGTCGCGCACCGGCTTCTCCATCTCGTCCTCGGCCAGCGCCTCCATGATGTGCTTGCGCACGATGGTGCGGGGGTCGAGGTCGCGGAGCTCGAGGTCGGAGTACTCCGGGCCCAGCTCCGTGCGGAGGTCGTCCCGCGCCGTGCGCGCGAACCCGCGGAGCTGGCGCACCATCTGGCCGGCCTGCTTCGCCACCTGCGGGAGGCGGTCGGGACCGAGCACCATCATCGCGACGAGCCCGATGACCGCGAGCTCGGGCAGGCCGATGCCGAACACGTCAGAACTTCGCGGTCGGCGTGAGACCGAGCTGCATGCCGGCGAGCCCGCGCCCGCGCCCCGTGAGCCCCTGCGCGATGTCGAGAAGCTCGCGCGCGGCCGGTGCGGTCGGGTCGGACTCGACGATCGGCTTGCCGGCGTCGCCACCCTCGCGGAGCGAGGGGTCGAGCGGGATGCGGCCGAGAACGCGCACGTCGTACCCGAACCGCTGCGACAGCGTGGCCGCGACCCGGTCGCCGCCGCCGCTGCCGAAGATCTCGAGCTTCTCGCCGGAGTCGGGGCTGACGAAGTAGCTCATGTTCTCGACGACGCCGACGACGCGCTGGTGCATCATCGACGCCATCGTGCCCGCGCGCTCGGCGACCTCCGCGGCCGCCTCCTGCGGGGTGGTGACCACGACGACCTCGGCGTTCGGCAGGTGCTGGCCGAGCGAGATGGCGATGTCGCCGGTGCCGGGCGGCAGGTCGAGCAGGAGGGCGTCGAGGTCACCCCAGAAGACGTCGGAGAGCATCTGCACGAGGGCCCGGTCGAGCATCGGGCCGCGCCAGGCGACGACCTGGTCGCGCCGGGGCTTGAGCATGCCGATCGAGATGACGGAGACGCCCGAGGGCGTCGGCACCGGCATGATCAGGTCGTCGACCTGGGTGGGTCGCGCGTCGGCGACGCCGAGCATGGCCGGCACCGAGTGGCCGTAGATGTCGGCGTCGACCACGCCGACCTTGAGGCCCTGCTGGGCCATCGCGAGCGCGAGGTTCACGGTCACCGACGACTTGCCGACACCGCCCTTGCCGCTGGCGATCGCGAACACCCGCGTGAGCGAGCCCGCCTGCGCGAAGGGGATCTCGCGCTGCGCCTGACCGCCCCGCAGCGTCTCCTGGAGACCCTTGCGCTGGTCGGCGTTCATGACGCCGAGCTCGATCTCCACCGCGGTGACGCCCGCGAGACCGCCGACGGCCGCCGTGACGTCCTTGTTGATGGTGTCCTTCAGCGGGCACCCGGCGACGGTGAGGAGCACCTTGACGTGCACGGCGCCGTCGGGTGAGACCACGACCTCGTCCACCATGCCGAGCTCGGTGATCGGTCGCTTGATCTCGGGGTCGTTCACGCGGGCGAGCGCGGCGGTGACCTGCTCGACGCTCGGCGTGCCCGTGGGGGTGCCACTCATGGGCGCCAGCCTAACCGTCGCGGGGTGGGCGGCGGGCGGAGTGGTCGTCTCTCGCGTCACGTTCGCCGCGAGAGTCCGGGCCGTCGCCGCCGTCCCGGTCGTGGCGCGTGTCCTCCAGCTCGGAGAGCAGCGACCGCAGCTCGCTGCGCAGGAAGTCGCGCGTCGCGACCTCGCCGAGCGCCATCCGGAGCGACGCGACCTCCCGCGCGAGGAACTCCATGTCCGCGTGCGCCCGTGCGTTGGCCCGTCGGTCCTGCTCGGCGACGACCTTGTCGCGGTTCTCCTGGCGGTTCTGGGCGAGCAGGATCAGGGGCGCGGCGTACGACGCCTGCAGGCTCAGCATCAGCGTCAGGAAGATGTAGGGGAACGGGTCGAACTGCCAGCTCGACGGGGTCACGACGTTCCAGACGATCCACACGGCGACGAACAGCGTCATGTAGGCGAGGAACTTCGCCGTGCCCATGAACCGGGCGAACTGCTCCGCGAACGAGCCGAACGAGTCGGCGTCGTAGCTCGGCCGCCGCACCAGCGACCGCCGCGGGTCGCGCGGGGTGTCGAGGCGGGACCGGTCGCGCTGGCTCATGCGCCCGCCTCCCGACGCTCGGCCCGCTCCGCGGCGCGCTCGCGCCAGTCCTCGGGCAGCAGGTGGTCGAGGAGGTCGTCGACGGTCACGGCGCCGAGGAGGCGGCCCTGGTCGTCAGTCACGGGGGCGGCGACGAGGTTGTACGTCGCCATGTGCGCCGCCACCTCGTCGATGGTCGCGTCGGGGCGGAGGGGGTCGAGCGACCGGTCGATCGCCGTGGCCGCGAGGCTCGAGGGCGGCTCGCGGAGCAGGCGCTGGATGTGGATGGCGCCCAGCAGCTTGCCCGTCGGTGTCTCCAGGGGTGGTCGGCACACGAAGACGAGCGCGGCCAGCGACGGCGTGATCTCGATGTTGCGGGCGTGCGCGAGGGCGTCGGCGACGGTCGCGTCGGGGGAGAGGATGACGGGCTCCGGCGTCATCATGCCGCCCGCGGTCTCCTCGGCGTAGGCCATCATGCGCCGTACGTCGGCCGCCTCCTCGGGCTCCATCAGCGCGAGGAGCTGGGCCGCGGTGTCGGCGGGCAGGTCGGCGATCAGGTCGGCCGCGTCGTCGGGCGACATCTCCTCGAGCACGTCGGCCGCACGCTCGGAGTCGAGCTCGGCGACGATCTCGACCTGGTCCTCCTCCGGCATCTCCTCGAGCAGTTCGGCGAGCCGCTCGTCGGCGAGGGCACCGACGACGGAGCGGCGGCGCTCGGCGGGGAGCTCGTGGATCATGCGGGCCGCGTCGGCGGGTCGCATCTCGGCGAGGGCGGTGAGCAGCTGCGTCGCGCCCTGGGTCTCGTCACGGCGCCCGAGACCCTCCACCTCGTCCCACTCGACGACGTGCGTCTGACCGCGCCGGCGGAACCCGCGGGCGGCCTCCTTCACGGCGACGCGGCTCACGAACCAGTCGCGGGTGCGGCCCTGCTCGACCGCGATGTCGAAGACCGTCCCGACCACGCCGGAGTGGCGCAGCGTGACCCGGCTGTCGAGCATCTGGGCGATCACGAGGATCTCGGTGCCGCGCTGCTCGAACCGACGCACGTTGAGGAGGCCCGTCGCGGCGACGTGGTCCGCCTCGATGGCGAGGACGCGGGTCATGGGCAGGAAGACGCGGCGCCGGCCGAAGACCTCCGTGACGAGACCGACGACGCGCGGGGCGCCACCGTCGCTGCGGAGCACCACCACGACGTCGCGCACCTTGCCGACCTGTTCGCCCTGCGGGTCGAAGACCGGCAGGCCGAGCAGGCGGGCGGCGTACACGCGCGGGGTCGGGGAGCTCACGGCGCAACGCTACCGCCTGCACCGACCGCCCCGACGGGCGCCGGACCTGCCGCTCAGACCGTCAGCAGCACCACGATGAGCAGGATCACGACGGCGAGGGCCGCGACCGCGAGCGCGGCGATCGCCTGGCTCGACGGGCCGTTGGACGGGGCCGGCCGGGGCGCCGGGC
>DASWYU010000204.1:0-8818 GCA_036404795.1 Nocardioides sp.
GCCGCTAGGGCGCCGGTCGACCCCCAGCAGCGGCGCCGGGACGTCGGAGGCGAAGGCGACCGCGCCGGTCTCGAACAGGGCGACGCCGGGCAGGCCCCGGCCGGTGTTGCGTGCCGCCGCGGACAGCGTGCCGGTGAGCAGCGTCGTCGTGTAGGTCGGCTCCTCCGCGGACAGCGGGTTCGCGAGCCGCACCGTACGGCGCCGCTCGTCGTCCGCCGGCACCTCCAGGGCGTCGAGCGCGGCCTCCCCGGTGAAGGGGAAGCTGACGACCTCGACGAGCCCGGACCCCGCCAGGACGCGGCCGACCCGGCGGCGCAGGCGCTGCTCGCGGGTGAGGCCCCGGCCGGCGGCCGGGGTCGGGAGCACGGACGGGACGGCGTCGTACCCCACCACCCGCACGACCTCCTCGACGAGGTCGAAGGGGTCCGTGACGTCGGGTCGCCACGGCGGCACGACGACCTCGAGGGTCGCGTCCTCCTCGGAGCCACCCGCGACGGTGCAGCCGACCGCCTCGAGGTGGCGGCGGGTCGTGGCGGCGTCGATCGCGATCCCGGAGACCCGCGCCGGCAGGTTCGCGGACACCGTCACGGTGCCCGGGGCCGGCGGCATGCCGACGACGGTGACGCCGGCGTCGGCGGTGCCGCCGCCGTGCGCGACGAGCAGCTCGACGACCCGGTCGGCCGCGGCCTCGCAGATCGTCGGGTCCACGCCGCGCTCGTTGCGCTTGCCGGCCTCGGACGTGATCTTGTGGCGACGACCCGTGCGGAACATAGCGACGGCGTCCCAGTGCGCCGCCTCGACGAGCACGCGGGTGGTCGTCGACGACATCTCGGTCGTCTCGCCGCCCATGACGCCGCCGAGGCCGATGATCCCGGAGTCGTCGGTGACGACGAGGTCCTCGGTGCTGAGCGCGCGGTCGGTGCCGTCGAGCGTGGTGAGGCGCTCCCCGGCCCGCGCGCGACGCACCCGGACGGTGCCGGCGACCTTGTCCGCGTCGTACCCGTGGATCGGGCGCCCCGTCTCGAGCATCACGTAGTTCGTCACGTCGACGGCGAGCGAGATCGGCCGCATGCCGGCGAGCTGGATCCGGCGGGCCATCCAGTCCGGCGTCGGCGCGGTCGGGTCGAAGCCCGACACCGTGCGCGCGACGAAGACCGGGCACCCCTCCGCGTCGTCGACGGCGACCGGGTGGCCCTGCTCGTCGGCGGCGGGCACGGGGCGGTCGACGGGGTCGCGGTACGGCGCGTCGAAGGCCAGCGCGGCCTCCCGGGCGACGCCGCGCAGCGACAGCGCGTAGGCACGGTCGGGGTTGATCTCGAACTCGATGACCTCCTCACGCAGCGGCAGGAGCGCGAAGGCGTCGTCGCCCGGGGCACCGGCGTCGGGCGCGAGCACGATGATGCCCTCGCTCGCGCCACCGAAGCCCTCGGGGAGCCCCAGCTCGGCGGCCGAGCAGATCATGCCGGCGGAGAGGTGCCCGTAGGTCTTGCGGGCGGAGATCGCGAAGCCTCCCGGCAGGACGCCCCCCGGGAGGACCACGACCACGAGGTCGCCGGCCTCGAAGTTGTGGGCGCCGCAGACGATCCCCTGGGGCTCGCCGGACCCGTTGGCGTCGCCGACGTCGACGGTGCACCAGTTGATGGTCTTGCCGTTCTTCTGCGGCTCGGGGTCCTTCGTGAGCACCCGGCCGACGACGAGCGGGCCGGTGATGTCGTGGCCGGGCCGCTCAATCGCCTCGAGCTTGAGCCCGAGGTCGGTGAGCCGGCGGGCGAGGTCCTCCGTCGTCACCGCGGCCGGCAGGTCGACGTGCTCGCGGATCCAGGAGACAGGTGCCTTCATCTCAGATCTCCGTTCCGAAAGCGGTGGTGAAGCGGACGTCGCCCTCGAAGAACCCGCGGAGGTCCTCCACGCCGTGGCGGAACATGAGGGTGCGGTCGATGCCCATGCCGAACGCGAAGCCCGTGTAGCGCTCCGGATCGACCCCGCACGCGACCAGCACGCGAGGGTTGACGACGCCGCAGCCGCCCCACTCGATCCAGCCCTCACCGCGACAGGTGCGGCAGGTCGCGCCGTCGGCGTCGACGGCCGCGCCCCGGCAGACGAAGCACACCAGGTCGACCTCGGCGCTGGGCTCGGTGAACGGGAAGAACGACGGGCGGAAGCGCGTCGAGATGCCCTCGCCGAACATGGCGGCGGCGAAGTGGTCGAGCGTGCCCTTGAGGTGGGCCATGGTGATGCCCTCGTCGATGGCGAGGCCCTCGACCTGGTGGAACATCGGCGAGTGGGTCGCGTCGTACTCGTCCGTGCGGAACACGCGACCCGGGCACGCGACGTAGATCGGCGGCGTGCGCGTCAGCATGGTGCGCGCCTGCACCGGCGAGGTGTGCGTGCGGAGCACGACGTGGTTCTCGGCCGGGTCCGTCCAGAACGTGTCCTGCATCGTGCGGGCCGGGTGGTCGGGGCCGAGGTTCAGCGCGTCGAAGTTGAGCCACTCGGCCTCGATGACCGGACCCTCGGCGATCTCCCAGCCCATCGCGACGAACACGTCGGCGATGCGCTCGGCGCCGGTCGTCAGCGGGTGGCGCGCACCCCGCGGCCGCCGGTCCACGGCGACCGTCACGTCGACGGTCTCCTCGACGAGCATGCGCTCCTCGTGCTCCGCCTCCAGCACCGACTGCCGGGCCGCGATCGCCTGGTTGACCGCCCCGCGCGCCTTGCCGACGCGCTGACCGGCGTCCTTGCGGGCCTGCGGGGGCAGCGCACCGATCTCGCGGTTCGCCAGCGCGAGCGGCGAGCGGTCGCCCGTGTGGTCGATCCGGACCTGCTTGAGGGCGTCGAGATCGGCGGCCGCGGCGACGGCGGCCAGGGCGGCCTCCGTCATCGCCGCGACCTCCTCGGCCTTCAGCGGGGTCACCTCGACGGGATCGAACTCGTTGTTGGGGCCGGACATCGGGGCCTTTCCGCGGTGGTGAGCAGAGCGGGCACCCCGGACGCACGAGCGCGGCCGGCGGGCCGCGGGCCAGTCTAGGAAGTGGTGCGGGTGCGGGGCGAACCGGTTGTCG
This sequence comes from Nocardioides sp., assembly GCA_036404795.1. Classification (GTDB taxonomy): domain Bacteria; phylum Actinomycetota; class Actinomycetes; order Propionibacteriales; family Nocardioidaceae; genus Nocardioides. The sequence continues at coordinate 3,063 of DASWYU010000204.1, forward strand.
GTACGGCGCGCGCCTCCCCCACCGCTGCGCCTCCGGCTCCGACCTCCGGGGCGGCGGCCGGGCGGGCCGGACGGGCCGGGCGGTTCGCCGCGACGACGGCGACGAGCACGACCATGATGCCGAGCGCCTGGACGAGCCCGAGGTGCTCGTTCGCGACGAGCGTCCCGAGGAGCACACCGGTCACGGGATTGAGGAGGCCGACGACGCCGACCTCGACGACACCGAGACGGGCCAGGCCCTGGAACCAGCACACGAAGGCGAGCGCCGTCGCGACGACGGAGATGTAGGCGAACCCCGCCGCCGCGGTGGCGTCGACGACGGGCGGCCGACCCTCGACGGCCAGCGCGACCACGAGCAGCCCCGTGCCGCCGGCGAGCAGCTGCCAGGAGGTGGAGGCGACGATCGGCACGGGGTCGATCCGGCTCCACCGGCGCGCCAGGACGAATCCGGTGCTCGAGGAGAGCAGGGCCGCGCCCGACGCGGCCAGGCCCCAGCCGTCGGGGGCCGCGACCGCTCCCCCGACGACGAGCACGACCCCGGCGAGTCCCACGACCGACGCCACGACCCCCTGCAGCCGGGGCCGGTCGCCGTCGATCGCCCAGGCCATGACGAGCATGACGAGCGGCGCCCCGGCCATGACGACCGACGCGACGCTGGAGGGCAGGCGCTGGGCCGCGACGTACACCAGCCAGAAGAACAGGCCGACGTTCATCGTGCCGAGCACCAGCGCGCGGCCCCACCACGCCCCGCGCGGCAGCCGGCGGGCGACCAGCAGGAGGAGCAGCCCGGCGGGGAGCGCCCGGAGGGCGGCGCCCCACACCGCGGCGTCCGCCGGGAGCGCGTGGCGGGTGACGTAGTAGGTGCTGCCCCACGCCACCGGGGCGACCGCCGTGAGCAGGATCCAACGCAGCTTTGCTTCCACGGAAGCGATAATGCCTTCCTCGGAAGGTATATTCCGTGATCGTGGATCCCGTCTCACGACCCGACCGCGTCGACCGCATCCAGGAGCAGTGGGCCCGCGAGCGTCCCGATCTCGACACCTCGCCCCAGGGGCTCATCGGCCGCACGCACCGGCTCGCGGACCGCCTGACGGACGAGCTGGTGACCGTCTACCGCCGACACGGACTCAGCCAGGGTGAGTTCGACGTGCTCGCGACGCTCCGCCGCGCCGGCGCGCCGTTCGAGCTGGCGCCCGGCGAGCTCGCGCACTGGACGATGGTGACGACCGGAGCCATGACGAAGCGTCTCGATCGCCTCGAGACGGCGGGGCTGGTCGGTCGGCACCCGAGCGACCGCGACGGCCGCGGCCGCGTCGTCGGCCTCACCGAGGCCGGACGCCGTGTCATCGACCAGGCATTCGGCGAGCACATGACCAACGAGCACCGGCTCGTCGCGGGGCTCGACGCGGAGGAACGGGCGCTGCTCGAGGGCCTGCTGCGCCGCTGGACGAACGCGCTCGACGCCTGAGACCCGTGCCCTGATCGGATCGTCAGTCGTCGTCGCGCATCACGGGCCAGGTCACGGCGATGCGCGCGCCCCCGTCGCGGGTCTGGCCGATCTCGGTCGTGCCGCCGTGGGCACCGACGAGGCCGCCGACGATGTACATCCCGAGGCCCGATCCCCCGCCCTGGCCGAAGTGCCAGAACTTCGTGAACACCCGGCGCCGGATCTCCTCGGGGATGCCCCGGCCCTCGTCGTCGACGGTGATGCGCAGCGCGGAGCCGTCGCTGGTCGGCTCGATCCGCACGCTCACCGTGCCGTCCCCGTGGCGCACGCCGTTCTCGACGAGGTTGGTGACCACCTGGGTGAACTTGTCGGGGTCCGCCAGCACCGGGGCGAGCGGGCCGAGGACGTCGAGGGCGATGGTGCGCGACGTACCGGCCCCCACCGACGCCACGACCCGCCGCGCGAGCTCGGCGGCGTCGCACGGTCGGCGGTGCAGGGAGAGCCGACCCGTGTCGATGCGGGCGACGTCCAGCAGCTCGGTGATGAGCCGGCTCAACCGGTCGGCGTCGCTGTTGACGGTGGTCAGCATGAGGCGCTTCTGCTCGTCGTTGAGCACCTCCCACCGGTTGAGCATCGCCTGCACGAAGCCCTTGACGCCGGTCAGCGGGGAGCGCAGCTCGTGGGCGACCGTCGCGACGAGGTCCGAGCGCTCCCGGTCGAGACGCTCCCGGCCACGGCCGGACCGGAGCGTCACGGCGACGCGCAGCACCCGGGCCGTGTCGTCCCGCACGATCCGGGCGGCGGTGAGGACCTCGTGGCCGTTGGGCAGCAGCCACGACTGCTCGGGGACGCCGACGCGGGTGTGCAGGCCGGCGTACGGCGTGTTGTAGCCGACCCAGTCGCAGCCCTCGGTGTTCTGGAGCACCAGCACCTCGCCGAGCGGACGCCCGATGAGCGCGTCCGCGGGCGCACCGAGCCACCGGGCGGCGACGGCGTTGACGTGGCTCACCGCGCCGTCGGCGTCGGCGACCACCACGCCGTCGGGCAGGGCGTCGACGAGGTCACCCGCCGTCGGGTCGAGCGGGGCGCTCACGCGCCGTCCCCGAGCTCCGGGCGCAGCAGCTGCTCGGGATAGCCCTCGGCCACCTTGAGCCGGGTCCGGCCCGCGCGCAGGAGAGCAGGACGGCTGCCCTCGGGGTGGAGGTGCGCGCCGAGGAAGCCGGTGTCGAACACGGTGCTGCCCGACGGGAACGCGTCCTCGAGCAGACCACCGGTCACGCGCCGCACGTAGGCCGCCTCGTCGGCGTCGTCGGGGTCGAGGAACTCGCTGTCCGCGTCGGACCAGAACAGCTCGGCGCACTCGTCGAGCTCCCAGAAGAGCATCAGCGCGAGCCCGCGGTCGCAAGCCGGGTGGTTCGCCACCGCGAGCGGCACGGCGAACCCGTCGTCCCAGTTGTGCCCGGACGCGACGGCGACCAGCTCCTCCGTCGTGCCGAGTCCGGCGACCCCCCGCGCGTCCATGCGCACGATCCTAGAGCGGTCCGGCGGCAGTGGCTCTGGGGGCGCCGGTGACGCCGGGGGCGCGATGGGCGCGCGCCGAGGCGTAGAGGCAGAGCGCCGCCGCGGTGGCGAGGTTGAGGCTCTCCGCGCGGCCGTGGATCGGGATGCTCACGACGTCGTCGGCGAGCGCGGCGACCTCGGGCGGCAGGCCCCAGGCCTCGTTGCCGAGCAGCCAGGCCGTCGGGCCGGCGAGGAGTCCCGACGACTCGGCGTCGAACAGGTCGACGTCGCCGCCGCCGTCGGCGGCGAGCACCCGCACGCCGGCGGCGCGCACCGCGGCGACCGCTCCGGCGACGTCGGTGTCCACGGCGACGGGCAGGTGGAACACGCTGCCGACGCTGGCGCGCACCGTCTTGGGGTTGTGGAGGTCGACGGCGTTCCCGAGCAGGGCCACGCCGTCGGCGCCGGCCGCGTCGGCGCACCGCACGACGGTGCCCGCGTTGCCGGGGTCGCGCACGTCGGCGCAGAGCGCGAGCAGACGGGGAGTGGGCGTGAGGAGCTCCCCGAGCGGTACGTCGAGGGGGGTGCACACCGCGACGATCCCGGCAGGCGTCACGGCATCGCTGAGGGCCGCCATCGCCGCCTCGTCGACCTCCAGCACGGGCACCTCGGGGGCGCGGTCGGCGAGGTCGGCCAGGAGTGCGGCGTACCGCAGGCGGGCGCTCGCGGTCACGAAGACCTCACGAACGCGACCGACGGTCTCCAGGGCGCCCTCGAGCGCCTTGGGACCGTCGGCAAGGAACAGCCGCCGCTCGGTTCGCACCGAGCGGCGGCTGAGCTTCCGCGCTTCCTTGACCCGGCTGCTCCTCGGGGTGAGGGCGGCCGGGCCCGGCGCGGAGGGGGTGCTGGTCAGGCCGAGACCTTGGGGGCGTTGACGTCCTCGGGGAGGGCGGCCTTCGCCTGCGCCACGATCGCGCTGAACGCGGCGGGCTCGTTGACGGCCAGCTCGGCGAGGATCTTGCGGTCCACCTCGATGCCGGCCAGGTTGAGGCCCTGGATGAAGCGGTTGTAGGTCATGCCCTCCGCGCGGACCGCAGCGTTGATGCGCTGGATCCACAGCTTGCGGAAGTTGCCCTTGTTCTTGCGCCGGTCGTTGTAGCTGTAGACCAGCGAGTGGGTGACCTGCTCCTTCGCCTTGCGGTAGAGGCGCGAGCGCTGGCCGCGGTAGCCGCTGGCGCGCTCGAGGGTCGTCCGGCGCTTCTTCTGGGCGTTGACCGCCCGCTTGACGCGTGCCACGTGAATCTCCTAGATCGAGGGGGGTGCGGGGTCGTGCTCGACTCCCGAGGGTGGTGGGAGGGTCAGCGACCCAGCAGCTTCTTGGCGCGCGGCACGTCGGCCGGCGCGACCTCGACGGTGCCCGTCAGACGGCGGGTGACCTTGGAGGCCTTCTTCTCCAGGTTGTGGCGCTTGCCGGCCTTCTCCCGCAGGATCTTGCCGCTGCCCGTCACGCGGAAGCGCTTGCCGGCACCCGAGTGGCTCTTGTTCTTCGGCATCGTTGACTCAACTCTCTTCTTCGGTGTCACCCGCCGGCGGGCGGGTGACGCGTTCGACAAGCGGCGGCGGACGTCGCGCCCGCCGCCGTGGGACGTCGGTGGTGCTGCTCAGGCCTCGATCTCGGGGTCGAGGTTCTCGGAACGACCGCGCGCCTTCTTCTGCGCGACGGGACCGGCGGCGTGGGCGGCGTCGCGCTCGGCGCGCTCCTCCGCCACGGCCTCGGCCCGCTCGGCCGCCCGGGACGCCTTCTCCGCCTCGGCCTCGACGCGGGCGTCGGCCTTCTTCTTGTGCGGCCCGAGCACCATGATCATGTTGCGGCCGTCCTGCTTCGGCGACGACTCGACGAAGCCCAGCTCCTCGACGTCGTCGGCCAGGCGCTGCAGCAGCCGGAACCCGAGCTCGGGGCGGTGCTGCTCGCGACCGCGGAACATGATCGTGATCTTGACCTTGTCCCCGGCCTTGAGGAACCGCACGACGTGACCCTTCTTGGTCTCGTAGTCGTGCGAGTCGATCTTCGGCCGGAGCTTCATCTCCTTGATGATCACGTTCGACTGGTTCCGTCGGGCCTCGCGCGCCTTCTGGGCCGTCTCGTAGCGGAACTTGCCGTAGTCCATGAGCTTGCAGACCGGTGGACGCGCCATGGGCGCGACCTCGACCAGGTCGAGGCCGGCTTCCTGCGCGAGTCGGAGGGCGTCGCCCGTGGGGACGATGCCGACGGTCTCGCCGTTGGGACCGACAAGTCGGACCTCGGAGACCCGGATCCGATCGTTGATGCGCAGCTCGGTGCTGATGTGTCCTCCTGGTGGCACGGCGGACGGGAACCGGCTCGCGCACACCCGCCCGGAGCGACCGGGCCGGAGAACGACAAAAGGCTCCCGCTGAACAAAGGTGTCCAAGCGGAAGCCAGTCGCGACCACGTCGCCACGCCGGGCGTCGTCCCCCACGAGGACGTCGCCTGACGCATGAGCCGACGACCCGCACGCGGGGCGCCGCCTCGACCGGACCCGACGACCTCGACGGTCGGTGCGGGTGGGAGACGGGATTGCTGCTGGTCTCCGCTTGGAGATCCGCGGATCCCTGCAGGCGCAGGTCACCACTGATCGGTCAACGAGGAACAGTAGTGGACTATTCCGCCTCGGCGCCAATCCACGCGTGGCCGCCCGCGACACGGCGCAGCTCCCAACCGCGCGCCAGGGCGTCGAGGTCCGCGCCGGAGGCGACGAAGCGCACCGGCCCGGCGATGTCCAGCACGATCG
>DASWYU010000205.1:0-16127 GCA_036404795.1 Nocardioides sp.
TCCGGGGCGCGGGTCGCGCTCGCGATCGTCGCCCTGGCGCTGGGCAGCTTCGCGATCGGCACGACCGAGTTCGTCACGATGGGCCTGCTGCCCGACATCGCGCGCGGCATCGACGAGTCGATCCCGACGACCGGCCACGTCATCACGGCCTACGCGGTCGGCGTCGTCGTCGGCGCCCCGCTCATCGTCTCGCTCGGCGCCCGACTCCCGCGCCGGGAGCTCGCGGTCGGGCTCATGCTCGCCGTCGCCCTCGGCAGCGCTGCGACGGCCCTCGCGAGCGGCTACCTCCCCGTCATGGCCGCCCGCTTCGTCGCCGGCCTCCCGCACGGCGCCTACTTCGGCGTCGCCTCGCTCATCGCCGCGTCGCTGGTGCGACCGGAGGCCCGGGGCCGCGCGATCAGCGGCGTGATGGTCGGCCTGTCGGTCGGCACGGTCGCGGGCGTGCCCGCGTCGACCTGGCTCGGCCAGGAGGTGGGCTGGCGCTCGGCGTACTGGATGGTCCTCGGCGTCGCCCTCGTCGCCGCCGCGCTCGTGCTCCTCGCGGTGCCGCACGCGCCGGGGGACCGGACGGCGACCGTACGGCGCGAGCTCACCGCCCTCCGGCGCCCCCCGGTGCTGTTCGCGTTCGGCACGGGGATGATCGGCTTCGGCGGCATCTTCGCCATGTACAGCTACGTGGCGCCCCTGCTCACCGACGAGACGGGGCTCGCGAAGAGCGCCGTGCCGTGGTTCCTCTTCGTCTTCGGCGTCGGCTCGGTCCTCGGGTCGTGGATCGCCGGCATCCTCGCCGACTGGGACATCGAGCGTTCCGTGGTCGCCGGGTTCGTGCTGTCCGTCGTCGCGCTCGCCCTCGTCGTGCCGTTCGCCGGCAGCGCCGTCGTGGTCGCCGTCATCGTCTTCACCGTCGGGATGCTCGGCTCGGTCCTGGCGATCACGCTCCAGGTCCGTCTCATGCACGCCGCGGGCGACGCGCAGATGCTCGGGGCCGCGCTCAACCACTCGGCGCTCAACATCGCCAACGGCCTCGGTGCGTTCCTCGGCGCGGTCGTGATCGACGCGGGCCACGGCTACCGGGCGCCGAGCGTCGTCGGTGCCGGTCTCGCCGCCGCGGGCCTCGTCGTGTTCCTCCTGTCGCTCGTGACGCAGCGCCGCGCCACCGCGGCGGTCTGACGCCGGAGTGCGCGGCTGCCGTCCGAGCCCGCAGGACGGACCCGTCGGACGACGTCCGGTGCGGGCCTGAAACAATCCCGAGCATGTCCGAGCAGGCCTCCACCGCACCGACGGGTGCGCCGCGGCAGCGGGTCCTCTCCGGGATCCAGCCCACGGCGGACTCGTTCCACTTCGGCAACTACCTCGGTGCGTTGCGGCAGTGGGTGAGCCTGCAGGACGAGCACGAGCCGTTCTACATGGTCGTCGACCAGCACGCGATCACCGTCGAGCAGGACCCGAAGGTGCTGCGCGAGCGCACCTACCGCTCCGCCGCGCAGCTGCTCGCGATGGGCGTCGACCCCGAGCGCTCCGCGATCTTCGTGCAGTCCCACGTCCCCGCCCACGCGCAGCTGGCGTGGGTCCTCAACTGCATCACCGCGTTCGGCGAGGCCCGCCGCATGACGCAGTTCAAGGACAAGTCGGCGAAGGGCGGCGAGGGCGCGGCGAGCGTCGGCCTGTTCACCTACCCGATCCTCCAGGCGGCGGACATCCTGCTCTACCGCCCGGCGTACGTCCCCGTGGGCGAGGACCAGCGCCAGCACCTCGAGCTCACCCGTGACCTCGCGCACCGGTTCAACACGCGCTACAAGAAGACGTTCCGCCTCCCGGAGCCCTACATCCTGCGCGAGACCGCGAAGATCTACGACCTGCAGAACCCGACGGCGAAGATGTCGAAGTCGGCCTCGTCGCCCGCCGGCATCATCGACCTGCTCGACGACCCCAAGGCGAGCGCGAAGAAGATCCGCTCGGCGGTCACGGACTCCGAGGCCGTCGTCGCCTTCGACCCGGAGGCCAAGCCGGGCGTCTCCAACCTGCTGTCGATCTTCGCGGCGCTCACCGAGCGACCGGTCGCGGAGATCGCGGGGGACTACGAGGGGCGCGGGTACGGCGATCTCAAGGGCGATCTCGCCGACGTCGTCGTCGGTTTCGTGACGCCGTTGCGGGACCGCGCGCTGGCGCTGCTCGACGACCGGGCGGCGCTCGACGAGGTCCTCGCCTCCGGGGCAGCCCGTGCCCGGGCGGTCGCGGAGCGCACGCTCGCCGACGTCTACGACCGCGTCGGCTTCGTCCGGCCCCTCGGCTAGGGTCTGGAGCGTGCCCACGATCGGTGTCGCCCTGGCCCTCCCGGAGCCCTGGGCCGCGGAGCTCCAGGACTACCGGCGCTCCCTCGGCGACGCGACGGCGGACCTCATCCCGACGCACATCACGCTGATCCCGCCGACGGAGGTGGCCGAGCCCGAGCTCCACGCGGTGCGGGAGCACCTGGACCTCGTGGCGGGCAAGCACGCGACGTACCGGATGCACCTCCGCGGCACCGGCACCTTCCGCCCCGTCTCGCCGGTCGTGTTCGTGACCGTGGCCCAGGGGATCGGGGAGTCGGAGCAGCTGGCCGACGACCTGCGCAAGGGCCCGCTCGACGTCGAGCTCGACTTCCCCTACCACCCGCACGTCACCGTGGCGCACCACCTGGGCGACGACCTGCTCGACCGCGCGTTCGCCGAGCTCGCCGACTTCGACTGCGCGTTCGAGGTCGACCGGTTCCACCTCTACGTGCACGACGACGTCGCCGGCTGGCGACGCACCGACGACTTCCCCCTGCAGCCGGTCCCGGGGTGACTCACGACCCGTGATCGTCCGCACGCGTGCGGGTACCGGTCGCGGGGCAGGACCCACGGCCGACGGTGCGCGTCCCGGGACGACCACGGCGCGCCGACGACGACGAGGAGACGACGTGGCGAGTGTGGCGGAACGCGCGAAGGTCTGGTTCGCGGAGCAGCGCACGGCGCGGCCCTGGCTCGACCACACCGTGCGGATGCAGCAGCACTACTCCGAGGTGAAGGGCAACACCCAGGCCGGCGCGATCACGTTCTTCGGCTTCCTGTCGTTCTTCCCGCTGCTCGCGCTCGCGTTCTTCGTGATCGGCTGGATCTCGAAGGTCTACCCGGACGCCCAGCAGGACCTCGTCGACGCCGTGACGGGCATCTTCCCGGGGATGATCGGCTCCGACGACGGCCAGATCTCGATCGCCGACTTCGAGTCGGCCGCCAGCACGGCCGGTCTCGTCGGTCTGCTCGGTGTCCTCTACTCCGGCCTCGGCTGGCTCTCGGGCATGCGCGAGTCGCTGCTCGTGGTCTTCGAGGAGCCGGCGGACGACCAGCCCACCTTCCTGCGCGGCAAGCTACGCGACCTCACGGCGCTCGTGTCGATCGGCGCCGTGCTGTTCACGAGCGTCGCCATCTCCTCCGGCCTCAACGGCTTCTCCTCCGACGTGCTCGGGCTGGTGGGCCTGGGGGAGGAGCTGTCCTGGCTCCTGCGCATCCTCACGATCGTCGTCGGCATCCTCGCCAGCTCGCTGCTCTTCACCGTCATGTTCCGCCTGCTCGCGGCGCCGGACATCCCGCGCCTCGACCTGTGGAAGGGCGCCCTGCTGGGTGCGGTGGGCTTCGAGATCCTCAAGCAGGTCGCCGGCCTGCTGCTCGGCTCCACGAAGGGGCAGCCGGCCTTCCAGGCGTTCGGCATCGCGCTGATCCTGCTGGTCTGGATCAACTACTTCTCGCGCGTCGTCATGTACGCCGCGTCCTGGGCCCACACCGCCACCTCGGCCCGGCTGCGGCGGGAGACCGCGGCCGCCGCCGAGGAGGCCCGGCTCGCCGCGCTGCGCGTCGACCTCGACAAGGTCGAGGAGGACGAGATCACCGTCAACCAGGCGGCCGCCCGGTCGTTCGCGCTGGGCGCGGTGACGGCGTGGGGGTTCTGGCGGTTGCTGCGCCGGGGCTGACCCGCCGTACGGCGCCGCCCCGCCCCGTGGGACCATGACGCCCGTGAAGTTCGAGCGCAAGCACGCGATCCTCCTGCTCGCCGTGGCGGTGTGGAACGTCGTGACGTTCGGCAACTTCGCCAAGAACCTCTACCAGACCTACGAGGCGGGCGAGGAGCGCGCGACGGGCTACTGGGTGGCGCACACCGTGCTCATCGTCGTGAACGTCGGTATCGCCGCTGTCCTCGGTCGGCTGGGCTGGAAGGCGCTGCGCGCCTCGCGCTCCGAGTGAGCCGCGTGCGGGCCCGCCGCGGCGGCCTCGTGACCGTTCCGTGATCTTTTCGTGATCCACCGTGACCAACGGCCGACGGCCGCCACCCCGAGGGGTGGCGGCCGTCGGCGTTCGCGGGGGTGCTGCTCAGAAACCCTTGAACATCGCGGTGCGCAGGTCCTTGTTGAGCTGGCTGATCACGTCGAGCGGGATCTCCTTCGGGCACGCCGAGGCGCACTCGCCGATGTTGGTGCAGCCGCCGAAGCCCTCGTGGTCGTGCTGCGCCACCATGGAGGCGACGCGGCCGTACCGCTCCGGCTGACCCTGCGGCAGCTCGCCGAGGTGGGTGATCTTCGCGCCGAGGAACAGCGACGCCGAGCCGTTCGGGCAGGCGGCGACGCAGGCACCGCAGCCGATGCACGTGGCGACGTTGAAGGCCCGCTGCGCCTTGTCACGCGGCGCCGGCACCGAGTTCGCCTCGGGGGCCGAGCCCGTGTTCGCCGAGATGTAGCCGCCCGACTGGATGATCCGGTCGAAGGCCGACCGGTCGACGATGAGGTCCTTGATCACCGGGAACGAGTCCGAGCGCCACGGCTCGATGGTGATCGTGTCGCCGTCGTCGAACGAGCGCATGTGCAGCTGGCAGGTGGTGGTGACCTCGGGGCCGTGCGCCTGGCCGTTGATCATCAGCGAGCACATGCCGCAGATGCCCTCGCGACAGTCGGAGTCGAACGCCACCGGCTCCTCGTCGGAGGAGAGCAGCTGCTCGTTGAGCAGGTCGAGCATCTCCAGGAACGACATGTCCTTCGAGACGCCGTCGAGCTCGTACGTGTGGAGCGCGCCCTCGCTGGTGGCTCCAGCCTGACGCCAGATCTTGAGGGTGATCTTCACTTGTACGACCTCTGCTTCATCTCGATGGCGGTGTAGATCAGGTCTTCCTTGTGGAGCACGGGGGACCCGTCCTCGCCGCCCCACTCCCACGCCGCGACGTACGCGAACTCGTCGTCGTGGCGCAGCGCCTCGCCGTCCTCGGTCTGCGACTCGCCGCGGAAGTGGCCACCGCAGGACTCGCGGCGGTTGAGCGCATCGATGCACATGAGCTCGCCCAGCTCGATGAAGTCGGCGACGCGGCCGGCCTTCTCCAGGTCCTGGTTGAGGGTCTCGGCCGAGCCGAGGACCTTCACGTTGCTCCAGAACTCCTTCTTGAGCTCGCGGATCAGGCCGATGGCCTTCGTCAGACCGTCCTTCGTGCGCTCCATGCCGCAGTACTCCCACATGATGTGGCCGAGCTCCTTGTGGAAGGACTCGACCGAGCGGGTGCCGTTGACCGACAGGAAGCGGTTGATGCGCTCGTTGACCTCCTGCTGCGCCTCGAGGACGGCAGGGTGGTCGGCGGGGACCTTCTCGAACGGCCCGTCCGCGAGGTACTCCCGGATGGTGTTCGGCAGCACGAAGTAGCCGTCCGCGAGGCCCTGCATCAGCGCGGACGCACCGAGGCGGTTCGCGCCGTGGTCGGAGAAGTTGGCCTCGCCGGTGCAGAACAGGCCCTTGATCGAGGTCTGCAGCTCGTAGTCCACCCAGAGGCCGCCCATGACGTAGTGCACGGCCGGGTAGATGCGCATCGGCAGCTCGTAGGGGTCCTCGCCGGTGATGCGGGCGTACATGTCGAGGAGGTTGTCGTACTTCTCCTCGATCGCCGCACGGCCGAGCCGCTGGATCGCCGCCCCGAGGTCGAGGTAGACGCCGCGGCGCACGAGGCGCTCTTCGCCGTCCGGGCCCTTCTCGGTGACCTGCGGACCGACGCCGCGGCCCTCGTCGCACATGTACTTGGCCGCGCGCGACGCGATGTCGCGGGGGACCAGGTTGCCGAAGGAGGGGTAGATGCGCTCGAGGAAGTAGTCGCGGTCCTCCTCGGGGATCTGGCGCGGGTCCTTGTCGCAGTCCTCGGCCTTCTTCGGCACCCAGATGCGGCCGTCGTTGCGGAGCGACTCCGACATGAGCGTCAGCTTCGACTGGTGCGAGCCCGTCACCGGGATGCACGTCGGGTGGATCTGCGTGTAGCAGGGGTTGGCCATGTAGGCGCCCTTGCGGTGCGCGCGCCACGCGGCGGTGACGTTCGAGCCCATCGCGTTCGTCGACAGGTAGAACACGTTGCCGTAGCCGCCGGTCGCGAGCACGACGACGTCCGCGAGGTGCGTCTCGACCGCACCCGTCACCATGTCGCGCGCGATGATGCCGCGGGCGCGACCGTCGACGACGATCACCTCGAGCATCTCGTGGCGGGTGAACTGCTCGACGGTGCCGGCGCCGACCTGGCGCTCCATCGCCTGGTAGGCGCCGAGCAGCAGCTGCTGGCCCGTCTGGCCGCGGGCGTAGAACGTGCGGGAGACCTGGACGCCACCGAACGAGCGGTTGTCGAGCAGACCGCCGTACTCGCGGGCGAACGGGACGCCCTGCGCGACGCACTGGTCGATGATGTTCGCGCTGACCTCGGCCAGCCGGTAGACGTTCGACTCGCGGGCGCGGTAGTCGCCGCCCTTGACCGTGTCGTAGAAGAGGCGGAACGTCGAGTCGCCGTCCTCCTTGTAGTTCTTGGCCGCGTTGATGCCGCCCTGGGCGGCGATCGAGTGGGCGCGCCGCGGGGAGTCCTGGTAGCAGAAGGACTTCACGTTGTAGCCGGCCTCGCCGAGCGTGGCGGCGGCGGCGCCACCGGCGAGGCCGGTGCCGACGATGATGATGTCGAGCTTGCGGCGGTTCGCCGGGTTGACGAGCCGGTTCTCGAACTTGCGGGTCGTCCAGCGGTCCTTGATCGGACCGGTCGGGGCGGACGCGTCGACGAGCTTCTCGCCCAGGGTGTAGAACCCGGCGGCGTCGTCGGAGACCTGCTCGGACGCGACGTTCAGCGGGGTGAGGCCGTCGTGGAGGGTGCTGCCAGCCATGGTGTCGTGGTCCCTTACTTCTCGATGATTCCGACGAGCACGGCGAGCGGCACGAGCGAGAAGCCACCGGCGATGACGACCGCCAGGAGCCAGCCGGCCTGCTTCGCGCGGGCACGCGAGGACGCGGTGTTCGTGAAGCCGAGCGTCTGCATCGCGCTCCAGGTGCCGTGGTGCAGGTGGAAGCCGAGCGCGAGCATCGCGATCAGGTAGATCACCGTCATCCACGGGACGCTGAACGTGTCGACGAGCAGGTCGTAGGGCCCGCCGGCTTCGTCACCCGTCGCCCCGGTCTCGACGTTCACCTTGCCGAAGGTGAAGTTGACCAGGTGCCAGATGATGAAGACGAGGATCGTGGCGCCACCCCACCGCATCGTGCGCGACGACGCGGAGGAGGCGAGGTTCTTCTTCACCTGGTACTTGGTGGAGCGCGCCTTCGAGGCGCGGAGCGAGAGGGCGACCGCGCTCGCCACGTGGGCGACCAGGGCGACCAGCAGGCCGATGCGCGTGATCCACAGGAAGCCCTCGTGCGGGAGCATCGGCTCGCCGAGCACGCGCAGGTGGTGCGCGTACTCGTCGAACTTCTCCTGCCCGGAGAAGGCCTTCAGGTTGCCGTACATGTGGACCAGCACGAAGGCGATGAAGAGGAGGCCGCTGACGGCCATCACCAGCTTCAGAGCAATGGTCGAGCGTGTCGACCGAGCATTTTTGACGAGTGTCGGGGTTGCCACGGGCGGCACGCTACCCCTCCGACTGGTGAGGTCGTAACACAGGTGAACCTCACCAGATGTGACATATCCCGCGTTACCGGCGGGTTAACTGCTGGTCGGACGCGGCGGCTGCTGCTGTGGCCCTGCTCAGGGGCTCCTCAGCGTGCTCTCAGCCGGCGGGCGTGAGCGACCCGGCTCCGACGAGGGTCGCGTAGTGCTCCTCGACGAGCTCGTCGACCGCCACGCGCCAGGTCCGCTGCTGCGCCAGACCGCGCCCGTGCGCGCCCATGAGGCCGCGGTGCCGGTCGGCGACGACGGCGCCGACCGCGTCGGCGAGCGCCCGCGGGTCCTCGACGTCGACCAGCAGGCCGGACTCGAGGTGGGCCACCACGTCACGTGCGCCGCCGGTGCGGGCCGCCACGACGGGGACCCCCGACGCCGCCGCCTCGCGCAGGGCGTGGGCGCACGTCAACTGACCGCCCGGGTGGACGAGGACGTCGAGCGACGCCATGGCCGTCGCCAGGTCACCGGCGGCGAGCGGGCCGGCCATCTTCGCCCCCGGCCCGGTCACGCCGGTGATGCGGTGGGCGAGCCAGTCGTGCTGCGAGCCCTGACCGATGACGACGAGGCGGGCCCCGGGGAGTCCGGCGAGGGCGGCGAGGCGCCGTACGCCGTGGTCCTTCTCCAGCGCCCCGACGTAGCCGACCACCACGCGCGGCCCGCCGCGCGAGCGGGCCCGCGCCCACTTGTCGTGCAGCCAGTCGTCGCGGAGCGTGGGGGAGAACGCGGCGGTGTCCACACCGGGGGCCCACAGGGTGGCCGGTACGTCGAGTGCGGCGAGCCGCTCGGCCATCCAGGTGGCGGTGACGAGCACGCGGTCGGCGCGCTCGGCCACCTTCGCCTGCCACAACGGGGCGGCGAGGTCGCTGACCGGGGTCTGCTGCACGACGACGGTCGGCACGTCGAGGCGGCGGGCGTGCTTGAGCGCCTTGCGTCCGATGGTGGGGCCGAGGTCGAGCGAGGAGGTGACGTGCACGAGGTCGGGCGCGAAGCCCTCGAGCGCGGCCCGCACCTGGCGACCCGGCTTGTCGAGGGCGCGGACGCGGACGATCTCGACGCCGCGGTACGACGCGAGGCCCGGCGCCGGCGCGACCAGACGCACGGTGTGTCCTCGGTCGACGAGGCGGTCGACGAGGTTGCGGACCGTCGTGGTGGTGCCGTCGGTCGCGGGGTAGAAGGACTCGGTCACGACTGCGATGCGCACGTCGTCACCGTGCGCCCCCCTGCCGACGAGCACGTGGCCGCGAGGTGACGGGTGCGTGAAGCCGGACAGGCCCGGCCCCCAGGTGGGGACCGGGCCTGCCGGGATGCTGCGGGTGGGACTCAGCGCACGACGATGGTGCGGTCCTGCGCGGCGCCGAGGGCGAGGCTGCCCCCGCCGTACGCGATGTTCGCGCGGTAGGTGCCGCGCGGGAGCGCCGGCAGCTGCATCCGCACGGTGCCGTCGGAGAGCACCTTGACGCCCGAGTACCAGACGCCACGGCCCGTCGACGTGTAGAGACGCACGACGACCTGGCCGGTCGGGCGGGCGACCGAGACGCGGCCGTTGCCCTCGAACGCCGTGCCCACGAGGAAGTTGCCGGCCCGCGTGGGGGTCGGCGTCGTGGTGAGCGAGTTGCCGACGATCGTCTTGCCCTTGTAGACGGTGAACGCCTTCGCCAGCACGACCGGGTCGGCGCCCTCGGTGGTCAGGGTGAAGCGCGCCGTGTAGGCACCCGGTGCGAGGTCGGCGGGGACGCGGAACGCGGCCCGGCCGTGCTCGACGGTCGCGGTCTGGGCCGCACCGACACCGGTGAGCGTCACCTGGCCGGCACCGTCCTCGACGCCGGCGACCGAGACGCCGACCCAGTTGGTCGTCGCGTAGCGCTGGGCCTTCACCCCGGCGAACGTGAGGGTGACCTCCGGCTCGGGCTCCGGCTCGGGCTCGGGCGCGGCGGCCACGTCGATGGTGACGGGGACGGAGCGACCGGTGTCGCCCGGCTTCAGCGAGCCGGACAGGAAGTTGAGCACGTGCTCGCCGGTGGCGAGAGCGGGCGTCGAGCCGGCGGCACCGGTGGTGCCGTCGGGCAGGGTGAGGTCGACGGTGAACGAGCCGTCGTCCTCGGCCTCGATGACCTTCCAGACGTCGGTGCTGCCGTCGGGCTTGCGGATGGTGCCGCGGTCGATCTTGACGGCCACGGCCGAGCCGGTGCCGTCGGGGTGCGTGAAGCCCACGCCCTCGAGGGTGACGGTGCCGCCCAGTGTGGTGTCGCCGGTGACGGTCACGGCCGGCGTCGCGGGGACCTCCGGCTCCGGCTCCGGCTCCGGCTCGGGCTCCGGCTCGGGCTCCGGGTCGATCGTGGCGTCGGTGCAGATGATCCGCCAGAGCGACGACTCGCCGTCGGGGCCGGTCGCGGCACGGTCGACCGCCCACGCGTAGCCGTCGGCGACGATGACGTCGTTGGGGGCGCTGCCCACCGCGATCGAGCCGAACTGCTCGCCGTTCGCCGCGTCGCCCACGAAGACGTGGTTGCCGCCGAAGCCGGTCGAGTAGATGAGGCCCTTCTCGGTGTCGACCGCGACGTTGAGCTGCGCCTCGTTCGTCTGCGCGACGTGGACGACCTCGCCCGAGGCGATCTCGAGGGTGCGGACGTCCTGGGAGTCCTGGCTCGCGACGTAGGCCAGGCCGCGGCCGGCGTCGACGGCGATGCCGCTCGCGCGGTTGCCGCCCGAGTCGCCGACGACGCGGAAGTTCTCCGTCGTGTTGTCGAGCTCGATGACGTGGCCGTCGTTGAGGTTGACCGTGTAGAGGAGCGAGATGTCCTCGTCCGCCACGAGGTCGAGACGGATCCTCCTGCAGGGTCGAGCATAAGTAAGGCAATGCTAACCACCATCTGATCTGGGCGTGCGGGCGGCTGTGCGGAGAAGCCCGGTGTGAGATATCTCGCCGATCGATCGTTCGGTCCCGGGCGGGGGTTGCGGTTCCTGCGCAGGAACGCTCGCCTATATTGCGGCGCATGAGCGAAGTCGAAGGCGGGCTCGAGGAGCCGACCGAGCTGCAGCCGGATCAGGGTGCGTTGGCCCTCGCCGATCCCGGCACCGACACGTGGACGCAGGCGGACTGGGAGGCCGAGACGGCGCGCGTGCTGCGCAAGAGCCGTCGGCTGACCGACGAGGACGCCGATGCCCGGGTGTGGGAGAAGCTGACGCGGTCCACCCTCGACGGCATCGCGGTGACGCCGATCGGGCGGCCGGAGGACGCCGAGGACCTGGCGGCCGGTGACCTGCGCCCGACGCGGACCGGTGGCTGGGACATCCGCGCCCACCTGGGTGCGCGGGGTGGTGCGCGGACGCTCGCGGCGAAGGACGCGAACGAGACGTTGATGGTCGACCTCGAGGGCGGCGTGACGTCGTTGTGGCTGCGCGTCGACCGCGGCACCGATCTGGACGCGCTCCTGAAGGGCGTCTTCCTCGACCTGGCGCCGGTGGTGCTCGAGGCGCCGCGCGAGCCCGGCGCGGGGGTCGCGGCGGCGGAGGCGTTCCTCGCCCACCTCGAGGCGACGGTGCCCGCCGCGGGCACGAACCTCGGCGTGGACGCGCTGGCGTCGGCCGCGGACCTCGTGGCGGTGGCCCGCCTCGCCCAGGACGCCGGCGTGCTGGGTGTGGTCGTCGACGCGACGACGGTGCACGACCGGGGTGCCTCGGACGCGCAGGACCTGGCGTACGCGTTGGCGGCCGGTGTACGGGCGCTGCGGGTCCTCACGGCTCCCGAGGCCGAGGGCGGTGCCGGACTGGGCGTCGCGGAGGCCGCGGGTCTGCTCGAGTTCCGCTTCGCGGTGACGGACGAGCAGTTCGCCTCGATCGCGAAGCTGCGGGCGGCGCGCCGGCTCTGGAAGCAGGTCCTCCGGCTGAGCGGCGTCACCGACGAGCCGGCGGGCCCTGCGGGTGTGGCGCCGGAGCAGCGGCAGCACGCGGTGACGAGCCGTCCGATGACGAGCCGGTTCGACCCGTACGTGAACATGCTGCGCACGACGGTCGCGGCGTTCGCCGCGGGCGTGGGGGGCGCGGACGCGGTGACGGTGCTGCCGTTCGACGCGCCGCTGGGTCGCCCGGAGACGTTGGGGCGGCGCGTGGCGCGCAACATCTCGCACCTGCTGATCGACGAGGCGCACCTGGGCAAGGTCACCGACATCGCCGGTGGGGCGTACGCCGTGGAGCGGCTGACCGACGACCTGGCGGTCGCGGCGTGGGGGATCTTCACCGAGGTCGACGACCAGGTCGACGACGCGGCCGACCCGGTCGCGGCGCTGGAGGCGGCGTTCGCTCCGCTGGTCGAGGCGACGGTCGCGGCGCGTGAGCAGCAGGTCGCGACGCGGAAGCGGCCGTTGACCGGGCTCTCGGAGTTCCCGAACCTGGCCGAGGAGCTGCCGGAGCGGGTGCGGGACGCGGACTGGCACGCGGAGTGGGACGGGGTGCGGTCCTACGGTGCGAGCTTCGAGGCGCTGCGGGACGCGCCGGCCGAGCGGCCGGTGTTCCTGGCGACGTTGGGTCCGGTGGCGAGCCACACGGCGCGGGCGACGTTCGCCTCCAACCTCCTCGCGGCCGGTGGCGTGGCGGTCGTGCCGGCCGGGGCCACCGACGACGCGGCCGGGCTGGTCGCGGCGTACGAGGAGGCCCTCGCCTCCCACGGCCCGCTGCCGGTGGTCTGCCTCGCGGGTGCGGACGCGACGTACGGCGCCTGGGGTGCCGAGGCGGCGAGCGCGCTGCGCGGCGCGGGGGCGACCCACGTGATCATCGCGGGCAAGCAGACGGAGTTCGCCGACGACGCCGGCGGGATGGGCGTCGACGCCCTCGCGTTCCTCGGGCGCACCCGGTCGGCGCTGGAGCAGGGTCAGGAGAAGCAGGCATGAGCGTTCCGAAGAGCTTCCGCGGGGCGGAGCTCGCCTCACCGGGCTGGCACATGAGTTGGCCCGACGACACCCCGGAGCCCTGGCTCTCGCCGGAGGGCATCCCGATCAAGCCGCGGTACGACGCGGCCGACGTCGAGGGTCTGGACGCGTTGGGCACGTGGCCGGGGTTGAGCCCGTTCCTGCGGGGTCCGTACCCGACGATGTACACGACGCAGCCGTGGACGATCCGGCAGTACGCCGGGTTCTCGACGGCGGAGGAGTCGAACGCGTTCTACCGACGGAACCTGGCGGCGGGCCAGAAGGGCCTGTCGGTGGCGTTCGACCTCGCGACGCACCGTGGCTACGACTCCGACCACCCGCGGGTGCGCGGCGACGTGGGCATGGCGGGGGTGGCGATCGACTCGATCTACGACACCCGCACGCTGTTCGAGGGCATCCCGCTGGACGAGATGTCGGTGTCGATGACGATGAACGGCGCGGTGCTGCCGGTGCTGGCGCTCTACATCGTGGCGGCCGAGGAGCAGGGGGTGAAGCCGGAGCAGCTCGCGGGGACGATCCAGAACGACATCCTCAAGGAGTTCATGGTCCGCAACACCTACATCTACCCGCCCTCGCCCTCGATGCGGATCATCTCCGACATCTTCAGCTTCACCTCGGCGCGGATGCCGCGGTTCAACTCGATCTCGATCTCGGGCTACCACATCCAGGAGGCCGGGGCGACGCAGGACCTCGAGCTGGCGTACACGCTGGCCGACGGCGTGGAGTACATCCGTGCCGGTCTCGAAGCGGGCATCGACATCGACAAGTTCGCGCCGCGGTTGTCGTTCTTCTGGGCGATCGGGATGAACTTCTCGATGGAGATCGCGAAGATGCGCGCGGCGCGGGCGCTGTGGGCGCGGCTGGTGCGCCAGTTCGACCCCAAGAACCCGAAGTCGCTCTCGCTGCGCACGCACTCGCAGACGTCGGGGTGGTCGCTGACGGCGCAGGACGTGTTCAACAACGTGGGTCGCACCGCGATCGAGGCGATGGCCTCGACGCAGGGCCACACGCAGTCGCTGCACACGAACGCGCTCGACGAGGCGATCGCGCTGCCGACGGACTTCTCGGCGCGGATCGCGCGCAACACGCAGCTCCTGCTGCAGCAGGAGTCGGGCACGACCGGCACGATCGACCCGTGGGCGGGCTCGTACTACATCGAGCGCCTCACCCACGACCTCGCCGAGCGGGCGTGGGCGCACATCACCGAGGCCGAGCAGGCCGGCGGCATGGCCGCGGCGATCGAGCAGGGCATCCCGAAGATGCGCATCGAGGAGGCCGCCGCGCGCACCCAGGCGCGGATCGACTCCGGCGCGCAGAAGGTGATCGGCGTCAACACGTTCCGCCTGGCCGCCGAGGACAAGCTCGACGTGCTCAAGGTCGACAACGACGACGTCTACCGCCGCCAGGTCGCCAAGCTCGAGCGGCTGCGCGCCGAGCGCGACGACGAGCAGGTACGGCGCGCGCTGGAAGCGCTCACGAACTCGGCCGAGCGCGGCCCGGCCACGGGCTCGCTGGAGGGCAACCTCCTCGGCCTCGCCGTCGACGCCGCCCGGGCGAAGGCCACCGTCGGTGAGATCTCCGACGCCCTGGAGAAGGTCTACGGCCGCCACCAGGCCGTGATCCGTACAATCTCCGGCGTGTACCGCGACGAATCCCACCTGGGCGCTGACGGCGGCTCGCTGGTCCAGCAGGTCGTCGACGCCACCGACGAGTTCGAGGAGGCCGAGGGCCGCCGCCCCCGCATCCTCGTCGCGAAGATGGGCCAGGACGGCCACGACCGCGGCCAGAAGGTCATCGTCTCCGCGTTCGCCGACATGGGCTTCGACGTCGACGTGGGGCCGCTGTTCTCCACCCCGGAGGAGGTCGCCCAGCAGGCGGTCGACGCCGACGTCCACCTCGTGGGTGTCAGCTCGCTCGCGGCCGGCCACCTCACCCTGCTCCCGGCGCTCAAGCGGGCGCTCGCGGAGCAGGGCCGTGACGACATCATGGTCGTCATCGGAGGCGTCATCCCCCCGGACGACGTCCCCACCCTCCTCCAGATGGGCGCCGCCTCGGTGTTCCTGCCCGGCACCGTGATCGCCGAGTCCGCGCTCGACCTGCTGGCCAAGCTGCGGGACCAGCTCGGCCACTGATGGGCCGCTGATGCCGGTCCCCACCGTCGAGGACCTCGTCGCGGGCGTCCGGGCGCAGCAGCGTGCTGCTGTCGCCCGGGCGATCACCCTCGTGGAGTCCTCGCGCCCCCAGCACCGGGCCCGAGCTCGGGAGCTGCTCACCACGCTGGCCACCCTCCCGGGCGCCGGCGTGCACTCGCCGGCCGTGCGGGTCGGGATCTCCGGCGTGCCCGGCGTCGGGAAGTCGACGTTCATCGAGGCCCTCGGCTCGCGGCTGACCGCTGCCGGTCACCGCGTCGGCGTGCTCGCCGTCGACCCCTCGTCGGTGCGCACGGGCGGCTCGGTGCTCGGCGACAAGACCCGCATGGGCCGGCTCGCCGCCGACCCCGGCGCGTTCATCCGGCCCTCGCCCTCGGCCGGGACGCTCGGCGGGGTGGCGCGCGCGACGGTGCAGGCGATGGCGGTGCTCGAGGCCGCCGGTTACGACGTGGTCCTCGTCGAGACCGTCGGCGTCGGGCAGTCCGAGATCACCGTCGCCGGCATGGTCGACACGTTCCTGTTCCTCACGCTGGCCCGCACCGGCGACCAGCTGCAGGGCATCAAGAAGGGCATCCTCGAGATCGCCGACGTGGTGGCCGTCAACAAGGCCGACGGCGACCGTGAGATGGAGGCCCGCTCGGCGGCCCGCGAGCTCGCCGGCGCGCTGCGCCTCGTCCACGGCAGCGCCGCGGACCCGAGCGTGTGGGCCCCGCCGGTCGTGACCTGCTCCGGCCTCACCGATGTCGGCGTCGACGACCTCTGGGACCGCGTCGTGGCCCACCGCGACCACCTCGGGGCCGACGGCCTCGCCGCCAAGCGCGCCGAGCAGCAGCTCGACTTCACCTGGGCGCTCGTGCGCGACGAGCTCGACCAGCGGCTGCGCCACTCGCCCGGCGTGCGGGCCGTGCGCGACGGGCTCCGCGCCCAGGTCCTCGCCGGGGAGCTGCCCGCCACGGTGGCCGCGGACCGCGTGCTCGAGGCGTACGACGCGGGCTGAGCCGCGACGTACCCGGTGGGGCGCCTCCGGCGTCTCGGCGACTGGTCGGATGCTGGTGATGTCGTCCCCGTGAGCAGGGTGTCGCTAGGGTTCGCCTTCGTGCACGCC
>DASWYU010000206.1:0-7404 GCA_036404795.1 Nocardioides sp.
GCCGGCGAGCGCGACGTACGGCGCGACGAGCGGCGCCGGCCCCACCTGCGCGTCGATCGCGACGAGGAAGATGACGACCGCGATGCCGAGGTTCATCGTGATGCCGGAGTGCAGCCCGACCCGCGCGCCCTCACCGGGCCGGAGGTCGAGGAGCGCTGCCGATCCCGCGACGACGATGGCGCCGACGCCGAGCCCGTGCAGGACGCGGGCGACGAGGAGCGCCGCGACGCCGTCGGCGACCGCGAAGACACCGAGGCCGAGGAGCACCAGCACGACCGCGACGAGCAGCACCGGCCGCCGGCCGAACCGGTCGGAGACCGAGCCCGCGACGAGCACGCTGGTGAGGGCGGCGAGCGCGTACGCCGCGAAGACGATCGTCGTCGTGATCGGCGCGAAGCCCCACTCGGCCGCGTAGATGCCGTAGAGCGGAGCGGGCGCGCCCGAGACGCCGAGGCCGAGCGCCGTCAGCAGCAGCAGGGCCGGGTAGGGCCACCGGGCGGGGGTCATGCGGCGCTCCTTCTCGGGTTCAGGCACGGTCGTGGCCCCGGCGCGACGTTTTCCGTCGCGCTGGGGCCACGACCCCGGTACGCCTCAGAGGGCGCGGAGGATGTCCTCCACGCGGTCCTTCGCGTCACCGAAGAGCATCTGCGTGTTCTCGCGGAAGAACAGCGGGTTCTGCACGCCGGCGTAGCCGACGGCCATCGAGCGCTTGAACACGATGACGTCCTCGGCCTCCCAGACCGTGAGCACGGGCATGCCGGCGATCGGACTGGAGGGGTCGTCGTTGGCGGCCGGGTTGACGGTGTCGTTGGCGCCGATGACGAGCACGACGGACGTGGACGGGAAGTCCTCGTTGATCTCGTCCATCTCGAGCACGACGTCGTAGGGCACCTTCGCCTCGGCGAGCAGCACGTTCATGTGTCCCGGCAGGCGACCGGCAACGGGGTGGATGCCGAAGCGCACCTCGACGCCGCGCTCGCGGAGCTTCTTGGTGAGGTCGGCGACCGGGTACTGCGCCTGCGCGACCGCCATGCCGTAGCCGGGCGTGATGATGACGCTGCTGGCGTTCTTGAGCAGCTCGGCGACGCCCTCGGCGTCGATCTCGCGGTGCTCGCCGTAGTCGGTGTCGCCCGAGGACGCGGCCTCGATGCCGAACCCGCCGGCGATGACGGAGATGAACGACCGGTTCATCGCCTTGCACATGATGTAGGACAGGTAGGCACCCGAGGAGCCCACGAGCGCACCGGTCACGATGAGCAGGTCGTTGGAGAGCAGGAAGCCCGCCGCGGCCGCGGCCCAGCCGGAGTAGCTGTTGAGCATGGAGACGACGACCGGCATGTCGCCGCCGCCGATCGACGCGACGAGGTGCCAGCCCAACGCCAGCGCGACCACGGTGACCGCGATGAGCAGCCACAGCTGGTTGTCGAGGACGTACCAGATCGTCAGCACCACGAACGCCGCGAGCGCACCCAGGTTGATGAGGTTCTTGCCGGGCAGCACCAGGGGCGCCGACTTGATCTTCGCGGAGAGCTTGAGGTTCGCGACGATCGAGCCGGTGAAGGTGACGGCGCCGATGAACACGCCGATGAAGACCTCGGCGCGGTGGATGTCCTCGAGCGCACCGGAGTACGGCGGGTGCTCCAGGTGGCCGTTCCAGCCGACCAGCACCGCGGCGAGGCCCACGAACGAGTGGAGCAGCGCGATGAGCTCGGGCATGCCGGTCATCTCGACCAGCTTGGCGCGCCAGAGGCCGATCGCCGCACCGACGAGCACGGCGCCGATCATGAGGACGACGCCGAGGGTCTCGGCGCCGTCGACGGCGAGCGCGATGGTCGCGACGAGCGCGATCGCCATGCCGGCGATGCCGTAGCCGACGCCGGCGCGGGCCGTCTCGTGCTTGCTGAGCCCCGCGAGGCTGAGGATGAACAGGAGTGCCGCGACGATGTAGGCCGCGACGGAGATGTCCAGGAGGTTGTCGGTCACTTCTCGTCCCTCAGTCCTTCGAGAACATCGCGAGCATGCGACGGGTCACGGCGAATCCGCCGAAGATGTTGATGCTGGCCAGCAGGATCGCGACGGCCGAGAGCACCTGGACGGCGACGTCGTCGGACGTGATCTGCACGATCGCGCCGACGACGATGATCCCGGAGATCGCGTTCGTCACCGACATGAGCGGCGTGTGCAGCGCGTGCGCCACCTTGCCGATCACGTAGTAGCCGATGACGACCGAGAGCACGAGCACGGTGAAGTGCTGCGGGATGGGCTGCGGCGCGGTGGCGTTCACGAGGAACAGGAGCGCGATGCCGAGGCCGATGAGGCCGAACTTCCGCGCCGGCGAGGCGGGGGCCTTCTCCACGACCGGGGCCGGCTCCGCCTTCGGGGCGGCCGGGGCTGCCGAGACCTGCACCGGCGGCGGGGGCCAGGTCGTCTCACCGTCGCGCACGACGGCCACGCCGCGCTGCACCACGTCCTCGAAGTCCAGCACCAGCGTGCCGTCCTTCTCGGGGGTGAGCAGCTTGAGCAGGTTCACCAGGTTCGTGCCGAACAGCTGGGAGGCCTGCGTGGGCAGGCGTCCGGCCAGGTCGGTGTAGCCGAGGATCGTGACGCCGTTCGCGGTGACGACCCGCTCGCCCGCGACCGAGCCCTCGACGTTGCCGCCCTGCGCGGCCGCCATGTCCACGATCACCGAGCCCGGCTTCATCGCCGCGACGTCGGCGGCGGTCAGGAGCCGCGGTGCCGCACGTCCCGGGATGAGCGCCGTCGTGATGACGATGTCGACGTCGGCGGCCTGCTCGGTGTAGATCTCCGCGGCGCGCGCGTTGTAGGCGTCGCTGGTGGCCTTCGCGTAGCCGTCGGAGGAGACCTCCTTGGCCTCCTCGGCGACGACGACCTCGAGGTACTCGCCACCGATCGACTTGACCTGGTCGGCCACCTCGGGCCGCGGGTCGGTCGCGCGCACGATCGCACCGAGCGAGGAGGCCGCACCGATCGCGGCGAGGCCGGCGACGCCGGCCCCGGCGACGAGGACCTTCGCCGGCGGCACCTTGCCCGCGGCGGTCACCTGGCCGGTGAAGAAGCGACCGAACTCGTGGGCGGCCTCGATGACGGCGCGGTAGCCCGCGATGTTCGCCATCGAGGAGAGCACGTCCATCGACTGGGCGCGCGAGATGCGCGGCACGGCGTCCATGGCGAGGGCGGTGATGTCCTTGCCGAGCGCGTCGCGGCCCAGCTTCTCGACCAGCTCCGGCCGCAGGGCGGGGCTCAGCAGGGAGATCAGCGTGGCGCGCTCGGCGAGACGGGCCAGCTCGGCGTCGCTCGGCGCGTTGATCTTCAGCACGACGGCGCTGCTCCACGCCTCGTCCCCGCTGACGACCTGCGCACCGGCCTCGACGTACGCCTCGTCCGTGAAGGACGCCGCAGCACCGGCCCCCGACTCGACGACGACCTCGTACCCCAGGGCGACGAGCTGCTTCACCGTCGCGGGCGTGCCCGCGACCCGTGCCTCACCGGGCGTCGACTCGGCGACGATCCCCAAGCGTGACTGACTCATGCGTGTCCTTCTCCGTCGACCAGCTGCACGACGTGGCCGTGCCTGACCGGGCCGCGCGCGGCGCGCGACCCGGGGGCAGGCTAGGGCCACCTGGCTCGGTTTCGCGGGCACCGTCCACGGTTTTCCAAACTATGAACATGAATTAGTCGCGTTTTGACCGTTCACAGCGCCGCTGTGAGACAGACGTCACAGACCGAACGATCGCTCGCACACTGTCCGGCTGGACAGGTCCCGCCCGCGGCGGAGAAGCGGAGCGAGGCCATCGGCAGAGCCCGCGGCGCGCTCGCGTCCAAAGGGAGGAGCGGCCGCGGCGGAGGAGCGCAGCGGGGAAGCCGTGGTCGGGATCGACCGTGGACGCGAGCCACCAGCGCCGCGGGCACGGCCGAGCGGAGCGAGGCCAGAGAGCAGAGTCAGCGATACGTGAACAGCTCGCCGGGCCCCACGGCGTACCGGCGCGTCCTGCTCCCGATCTTCACCGCGACGACCTGGGTGCTGGTGGTGTGGTTGACGCCGATGACGGAGGTCGTGCCGTCGGGGTTGGCGAAGGCGGCGACGGCGGTGCCGCTGGCCGACGAGTGGACGGGGAGCACGCGGGCGCCGGGCTGGGCGGCGCGGGTGAGGTGGGCGAGGAGGTAGAACTCGGGGCCGGGCGTGACGCGGGTGCCGTCGACGGTGACGAGGCCGCGGCAGGTGCGGCAGCCGCCGCGCGCGGTCGCGTCGATGGGGCCGTTCTTGGTGTCGAGCGCGAGGTTCCACAGGAGGAGGCCGGAGGACCCGTGGGCGACGGGTACGGCGACGAGGTTGCGCAGCTGCCACGCGAAGCTGTTGGTCCAGGTGTCGGTCGTGCCGGTGCACTCGGTGACGATGCGGAAGGCGGTGGGCCCGTTCATCTGGCTCGGCGAGCCGCCGTAGCAGTGGTAGGCCGACCCGTCGAAGGCCCCGGGGGCGGCGGCGACGACCTGGTCGTAGGCCCAGCGGTGTTCCCAGTTGTGGTCGCCGGCCCACAGCGCGACGTCGGTCGGCAGGCCCGGTCGGACCTGCCGTCCGAGCGCCGCCATCTGCGCGACGTCCATCGTCATCGTCGCGTAGTCCGACGAGTGGCCCGGCTCGTTGCCCAGGGTGAGCGCGCGCAGCGGAACCCCACGCCGCTGCAGCTCGCGTGCCTGGGCGACGAGGAACGCGCCGTACGTCGACGTGCTGGCGCTGCGCAGCCCCCCGCCCCGCAGCGTCCCGCTGGTCTTCATCGACGCCGGCGCGCTCCATCCCGCGGCCACGACCCGGAGGTCGGGGCGGAGCGGGAGCACCCCGTCGGTGATCGTGGAGATCGCCGCGAGCGCCTCACCGGAGGGGCCTGCGGTGGTGCCGTCCCAGGACCACGCCCAGGAGGTCGGCGAGAAGTCGGTCGAGCTGAGGGGAAGTCGGAGCGCGTCGAGTCGGGCACCGTCGGCGCGCGTCGGGTCGAACAGCAGGTCGAGGGCCTCGTCGTTGCCGTCGAGGAGGCCCACCGATGCGTCGGTGAGCGCCGCGCCGGTGCCCCACCACGTCTGCTGCGGCCGGGTGGTGTCGACGGTGAACGTGACCGTGGCGGCCTTCGTCGTGGTGGCGACCGGCGTGAGGCGGCGTGCGGTCGAGGTGGGCGAGGTGACGACGAGGCGCGGGGTCACGGTCGCGCTCGCCGCCGGTGCCGCGACGGCGCTCGCCCCGCTCGGTGCGTCGACGCCCGCCGCGAGGAGGCCGGCGACCAGCAGTGCGGAGAGGACGCCGGGACGGCGGGTGGACGAGGGCGTACGGCGCGGGAGGGGCACGACCGGACCCATCGGTCCCCTTGCGGGAGACCTGAGCAGATCTGCGGTCGCGTGGGGCCTGCGGCCGGGCGCGGCACGGCCGGCGTCTCAGGCACGCGAGTCCGCGTCGGAGGCCTCCTCGACGTAGGGGTGCGCGTCGACGAACTCGCGGGTCGCCGTGTACATCCGCTGGATGTAGGCCTCCAGCTGCTCGTCCTCCACCCGCCACTGTCCACGGCCGCCGATCTTGATCGCCGGCAGGTCGCCGCGACGGACCAGCGCGTAGACCTGCGCGCTCGAGGTGTTGAGCACCTCGGCGACGTCGGCGAGGGTGAGGAAGCGGGGCGTGGCCATGGTCCTACTCTGCCACCGTCCGTGCGTGGGTACCCGCACGTCGGCGCCGACCTGTGGAGAGCGGGTCGTCAGCCCGTCTGCTCGCCGAGCACGACGTCGACGCGTCGCTCGTCGCCGTCGCGCAGGACGGTCAGCTCGACGGACTCGCCCGGGGCGTAGCTGCGGAGCGCGACGATGAGCTCGGCGCCACCGGTGACGAGCTGGTCGTTGACCGCCGTGACGAGGTCCCCCTCGACGAGCCCGGCGTCGGCCGCCGGGCTGCCGTCGTTGACCTCGTCGACGATCGCGCCCTCGCCGGCTCCCTCGCCCCCGACCTGCACCTGGGCGCCGATGACGGGGTACGTCGCCTCGCCGTCCTCGATGATCTGACCGGCCGTGCGGAGGACCTGCTCGGAGGGGATGGCGAAGCCGACGCCGATGCTGCCGCCGGAGCCGCTCATCCCGCCCGTCGTGGCGATCGCGGAGTTCACACCGACGACCTGGCCGGCGAGGTTGACGAGCGGGCCGCCGGAGTTGCCGGGGTTGATGGCGGCGTCGGTCTGCACGGCGTTGATGTACGACGCCCCGTCGTCGGCGTTGCCCGTCGTCACCGGCCGGTTCTTGGCGCTGACGATGCCGGCCGTCACGGTGGCGGCCAGGCCGAGGGGCGATCCGATCGCGACGACGCCCTCCCCGACGGCGAGCTCGTCCGCCGAGCCGAAGGCGACCGGCGTGAGCTCGCGGGCATCGTCGGCGCGGAGCACGGCGATGTCGTAGACCGGGCTGCGGCCGACGACCTCGACCTCGAACTTGCGCCCGTCCGTCGCCTGCACCTCGACGGTGCCGCCGTCGACCGCGGACTCGATGACGTGGTTGTTGGTGATGATGTGGCCCGCGGCGTCGAACACGAAGCCCGACCCGGTCGCGTCGTCGCCGCCCTCGGCGAGCGCGAAGACCTGGACGGTGCTCGGCAGCAGCTGCGACGCGACGGCCTCGACGGACGTGTTGTCCTCGTCGAGCGGAGCGGTGGTCTCGACGCCCCGGCCCGCGGCCTCGCCGAGCGCCGACCCGGCGCTGCCGCCGCGGTCGTCGTCCGAGCGCGAGGCCTGGAAGGCGGCCCCTCCGATCGCGCCGCCGGCCGCACCGACGACGAGCGCCAGGAGCACGACGGTGGGGATCAGCCAGCCGGGGACGGCTCCGCGCCGTACGCGTGAGTGGGTGCCACCCGACGGCGCCGGGGGGAGGAGCGGGAACCCGCCGGGGGCGGCGTGCTTGGGGCCGTCTGCCTCCGCGCTCCACGACGGCGCGGTGTCACCGGGCGGCGGGTAGGCCCCGAGGGGGCGCGTGTCGTCGGCGTCCGGTTCGGTCACCGGCGGGTCCCGTCCTCCCGGACCCCCGTGGGCTGGGCGCCCGAGCGCTGCGGCACACCGTGGGTGCGGGCGATCTCGACGATGCTGGACAGGCTGGTGACGCTGGGGCGCTGGCCCGTCGGGGCCTGCGCGGGGGCGGCACCGAGCGCGACGACGCCGAGCATGGCGGCGCCGACGGCCCCGCCACCGACGGCGGCGAGGGTCCAGCGGTGCCGACGCTGGTCGGCCGGCGTCGGGGCGACGACCCAGGTGGCGGCCTGGGCGTACGACGCGATCAGGTCGCCGTCGCACAGTCGGCCGCGGAGGGACTCGGACAGGCCGGAGCGCGGCGCCGGCAGCGCCGAGAGCGAGTTCTTCACCCACGCCT
>DASWYU010000207.1:0-9172 GCA_036404795.1 Nocardioides sp.
GAGAGTGCCGCGTTCGGCCGCGTGCTCGACGAGCGCTCCGCCGGGGTCCGCGACCTCGTGGAGGGGCTCGGCCACGACGTGCCGCCGCTGGCCCACGCCCGCCACCGCCTCGTCGCGGGCACGGTGTCGCGCTCGGCGCGCCACCCCGTCGGACGCGCCCTCGGGGACCTCCTCGTCCGGGAGGCGTCCGCCCACGGACGTCGCGGGCGCACCTGGGACGACCTGTTCGCCGACGTCGAGGCGGAGAGAGTCCACGTCGGCGGAGCGGGGCACTTCGCGCTGCTCAACCACCCCGAGGTCGCGGCGCACCTGCTGCGGTGGCTGGCCTGAGGCGGGCGGCGGGGCCCGCGCGCCGGGCCTCCTGATCGCTGTCGGCGAACCGAATCCGCTGTCGGCGAACAGGGCCCGGATCGCCGTGGAACTGTCCCCGCTTCGGGCTAGTGTCGCGACCGTGAACCCGAACCCACAGATGAACGGTGCCGCGGGATTCAACCCGCTCGACGACCACATCTACTCCCGACTGCTCCGCGAGCGGATCGTCTTCCTCGGCTCCGAGGTGCGCGACCAGAACGCCAACGCGATCTGCGCGCAGCTCCTGCTGCTGTCGGCGGAGGACCCGGAGGCGGACATCTTCCTCCACATCAACTCCCCGGGTGGATCGGTCGACGCCGGCATGGCGATCTACGACACGATGAACTACATCCCGAACGACGTGGCGACCGTCGGCATGGGCCTCGCGGCCTCGATGGGGCAGTTCCTGCTGTGCGCCGGCGCGAAGGGCAAGCGCTACGCGCTGCCGCACGCTCGGATCATGATGCACCAGCCCTCCTCGGGCATGGGCGGCTCCGCCTCCGACATCAAGATCCAGGCGCAGCAGTCGCTGCACATCAAGAAGGTGCTGCTGGACCTGATCTCCGAGCACACCGGCCAGAGCATCGAGCAGGTCACGAACGACGCCGACCGCGACCGCTGGTTCACGGCGGCCGAGGCCAAGGACTACGGCCTCGTCGACAGCGTGATCACCAGTGCCCGCGAGGCCGCCGACCAGGGCCGCCCGGCCCACCAGAACGACTGAGGGAAGGGCGAGACATGAACTACTACATCCCGCAGTGGGAGGAGCGGACCTCCTACGGGTTCCGCCGCATCGACCCCTACGGCAAGCTCTTCGAGGACCGCATCATCTTCCTCGGCACGCCGATCTCCGACGACGTGGCCAACGCGGTCATGGCGCAGCTGCTGTGCCTCGAGTCGATGAACCCCGACCAGGACATCAGCATCTACATCAACAGCCCCGGTGGCTCCTTCACCGCGCTGACGGCCATCTACGACACGATGCGCTTCATCAAGCCCGACGTGCAGACGGTGTGCCTGGGCCAGGCGGCCTCGGCGGCGGCGATCCTGCTCGCGGCCGGTGCGCCGGGCAAGCGGATGGCGTTGCCCAACAGCCGCATCCTGATCCACCAGCCCTACACCGAGGGCACGTTCGGCCAGACCTCCGACATCGAGATCCAGGCCAACGAGATCCTGCGGATGCGCGAGCTCCTCGAGACGATGATCGCGGAGCACTCGGGCAAGGACCGCGACGAGGTCAGCCGCGACATCGAGCGCGACAAGATCCTCACCGCCGAGGCGGCGGTGGAGTACGGGCTGGTCGACGCCGTGCTCGACTCGCGCAAGACCGCTCTCCTCGTCTGAGGCCCTCCCCGGCCGATGACTCCCTGCAGCGGCGCCCCGTGTCGGACCTCGTCGAGGTCCGACACGGGGTACCGTCACAGGGCTCCACGAGCCTCCCGCTGCCCGGCGGAACCGGCTCTGACGCAGTCCGCACGACCGCACCACTCCCGACGCCACCGCCGGCGTCGGACGACCGGAGGATGATCACCCGTGGCACGCATCGGTGACGGAGGAGACCTGCTGAAGTGCTCCTTCTGCGGGAAGAGCCAGAAGCAGGTGCAGAAGCTCATCGCCGGTCCCGGCGTGTACATCTGCACGGAATGCATCGAGCTGTGCAACGAGATCATCGAGGAGGAGCTCGGCGAGGGCACCGAGGTCGGTCTCGACGAGCTCCCCAAGCCGCGCGAGATCTTCGAGTTCCTGAACTCCTACGTCATCGGCCAGGAGCAGGCGAAGAAGTCCCTCGCCGTGGCGGTCTACAACCACTACAAGCGGGTGCAGGCGACCGGCTCCGCGTCGGGCCGGCACAGCCGTGACGAGCAGGTCGAGGTCGCCA
This sequence comes from Nocardioides sp., assembly GCA_036404795.1. GTDB lineage: Bacteria > Actinomycetota > Actinomycetes > Propionibacteriales > Nocardioidaceae > Nocardioides. The sequence continues at coordinate 2,231 of DASWYU010000207.1, forward strand.
AGTCGAACATCCTCGTCGTCGGCCCCACGGGCTGCGGCAAGACCTACCTCGCGCAGACGCTCGCGCGCATGCTCAACGTGCCGTTCGCGATCGCCGACGCCACGGCGCTCACCGAGGCGGGCTACGTCGGCGAGGACGTCGAGAACATCCTGCTCAAGCTGATCCAGGCGGCCGACTACGACGTCAAGAAGGCCGAGACGGGGATCATCTACATCGACGAGATCGACAAGGTGGCCCGGAAGGCCGAGAACCCGTCGATCACGCGCGACGTCTCCGGCGAGGGCGTGCAGCAGGCGCTGCTGAAGATCCTCGAGGGCACGACGGCGTCGGTGCCCCCGCAGGGCGGGCGCAAGCACCCGCACCAGGAGTTCATCCAGATCGACACGACGAACATCCTGTTCGTCGTGGGCGGCGCGTTCGCTGGCCTGGAGCACATCATCGAGCAGCGGGTGGGCAAGAAGACGCTCGGTTTCACCGCCGAGGTGCGGGGCGAGGTGGAGCGCGAGAACGAGGACCTGCTGTCCCTCGTGCGCCCGGAGGACCTGACGAAGTTCGGGCTGATCCCCGAGTTCATCGGTCGCCTGCCGCTGATCGCCAGCGTGCGGAAGCTGGACCAGGAGGCGCTGGTGCAGATCCTCACCGAGCCGCGCAACGCCCTCGTGAAGCAGTACCAGAAGCTCTTCGAGCTCGACGGCGTCGAGCTCGAGTTCACCGACGACGCGGTGCAGGGCATCGCCGACAAGGCCCTCGAGCGCGGCACGGGCGCCCGTGGTCTCCGCGCGATCATCGAAGAGACGCTCCTCCACGCGATGTACGACGTGCCGTCCCGTGGCGACGTCGCCACCGTGGTCGTGACGGGCGAGTCGGTGACCGGGGACGTGCCGCCCACCCTCGTGCTCCGCGAGCCCGAGGCCAAGAAGAAGAAGTCGGCCTGAGGTTCGCCGTACGGCCATGGCGAAGGCCCCGGCCCCCCACGTGGGGGACCGGGGCCTTCGTCGTCTTCCGGGTGTTGTCTCCCCGGGGTCGGGGCCGCGGATCAGGCCTCGGGCGCGGGCTCCTCGACGGGGGCGAGCTCGGCGGTGACGGTGAGGTCGCCGCTCTCGGACGGCACGAACACGAGCTCACCGGTGATGGCGCCGGCGGCGCGGAGGTCGGCGGCGGCGGCCTCCGCGGCCAGCACCTCCGCCTCCGGGCCGGTGACCTCCGCGCGCGCGACCGCGGCGCGCATCTTGACCTTCGCCTGCGACTTCGCGCCCCGCACGCCGGCGAGCGCACGGGCGACGGAGCGCAGCGTCAGTGGCGACGCAGCGGCGGCAGAGCCGAGGTCGGCCTCGACCGGCCAGGCGGCGTGGTGGATGGAGCCCTCCTGCCACCACGACCAGACCTCCTCGGTCACGTAGGGCAGGAAGGGCGCCAGGAGCCGCAGCTGCACGTGCAGCGCGATCGCCAGCGTGGCCTTCGCGGACGCGGCGCCCTCGCCCTCGCCGTACGCGCGCTCCTTGACGAGCTCGAGGTAGTCGTCGCAGAACTCCCAGAACGTCTTCTCGACGGTCTCGAGCGCGGTGGTGTAGTCGTAGGCCGCGAACGCGTCGCTCGCCTTGTCGACGGTCTCGCGGAGCAGGCCGAGCATCGCGCAGTCGATCGCCTCGGAGACCTCGAACCGGTTGAGCTCGCTGGCGCCGACGCTGCCGAGGACGAACTTCGACGCGTTGAGCACCTTCATCGCGAGGCGCCGGCCGACCTTCATCTGCGTCTCGTCGAAGGCGGAGTCGAGGCCGGGGCGGGCCATGGCGGCGCGCCAGCGGACGGCGTCGGCGCCGTACTTCTCGAGGATCTCCGTCGGCACGACCACGTTGCCCTTGGACTTCGACATCTTCTTGCGGTCGGGATCGAGCACCCAGCCGGAGAGCAGCGCGTGGTGCCACGGCGCGACGCCGGACTCGTAGTGGGCGCGCACGACGCGGCTGAACAGCCAGGTGCGGATGATGTCGTGGCCCTGCGTGCACAGGTCCATCGGGAAGACACGCGCGAAGAGGTCGGGGTCGGACTCCCAGCCGCCGGCGATCTGCGGCGTGAGCGACGACGTCGCCCACGTGTCCATGACGTCGGGGTCGCCGATGAAGCCGCCGGGCACGCCGCGCTGGGCGGCGTCGAAGCCGTGCGGGGCGTCGGTCGACGGGTCGACGGGCAGGTCGGCCTCGCTCGCCACGATCGGGTTCGCGTAGTCGGGCTCGCCGTCGGCGTCGAGGGCGTACCAGACCGGGAACGGGATGCCGAAGAAGCGCTGCCGCGAGACGAGCCAGTCGCCGTTGAGGCCGCCGACCCAGTTGTCGTAGCGGTGCTTCATGTGGGACGGCACCCATGTGATCTGCTCGGAGCGCGCCAGCAGGTCCTTGCGGAGGCCGGCGTCGCGGCCGCCGTTGCGGATGTACCACTGCCGGGTCGCGACGATCTCGAGCGGCTTGTCGCCCTTCTCGTAGAAGTTCGCCATCCGCTGCGTGGCCTTCGGCTCGCCGTCGAGGTCGCCGCTCTCGCGCAGCTTCGCGACGGTCGCCTCGCGGGCCGAGTGGACGGTCTTGCCGGCGAGCTCGGCGTAGACCGCCTGCGCGGCGTCGCTGGTCAGCCACTCGGGCACGTCGCGCACGAAGCGGCCGTCGCGGCCGATCACCGTGCGGACCGGCAGCTGCAGCTCGCGCCACCACTGCACGTCGGTGAGGTCGCCGAAGGTGCAGCACATGGCGATGCCGGCGCCCTTGTCGGGCTCGGCCGCGGGGTGCGCGAGGACCGGGATCTCGACGCCGAACACCGGCGAGGTGACGGTCGTGCCGAAGAGGTGCTGGTAGCGGGCGTCGTCGGGGTGCGCGATGAGCGCGACGGCGCTGACGATCAGCTCGGGACGGGTCGTCTCGACGTGGACGGCGGTGCCGTCCGGTGCGTGGTAGGCGACGCGATGGTAGGCGCCGGGGTACTCCCGCGCCTCGAGCTCCGCCTGCGCGACCGCGGTCTGGAACGTGACGTCCCACAGCGTGGGCGCCTCCTGCAGGTAGGCCTCGCCGCGGGCCAGGTTGCGCAGGAACGCGCGCTGGCTCACCGTCTGCGCGCCGGTGCCGATCGTCGTGTACTGCTGCGACCAGTCGACCGACAGACCGAGCGTGCGCCACAGCGACTCGAAGACCTTCTCGTCCTCCTCGACGAGGGTCGCGCAGAGCTCGATGAAGTTGGGTCGGCTGATCGACACCTGCTTCTTCGGGTCCGGCTTCTCCGGCGGCGTGAAGTCGGGGTCGTAGGGCAGCGACGGGTCGCAGCGCACGCCGTAGTAGTTCTGCACGCGGCGCTCGGTGGGCAGGCCGTTGTCGTCCCACCCCATCGGGTAGAAGACCGACTTGCCCTGCATGCGCTGGTAGCGGGCGACGACGTCGGTGTGCGTGTAGGAGAACACGTGCCCGACGTGCAGCGAGCCCGACACCGTCGGCGGCGGCGTGTCGATCGAGTACACGTTCTCGCGCGGCTGCGTGCGGTCGAAGGCGTAGGTGTCCTGCTCCTTCCACGCCTGCGACCACTTGGCCTCCAGCCCCTCGAGGGCCGGCTTGTCCGGTACGGCGAGCGCCGGCGTCTCCGGCGTCGTCGGGGACTGCTCGGCGGTGGGGGTCTCGGTCATGCGAGGAATGTTACGAAAGACGACACCGGACGGTGAACTCGCGTCTGCCCTGCTCGCGTCGCGTGTCGCGCTGGGGGGCCGTGGTTACCGTCGACGGGGTCCGCACGATCACCGCAGACCAGCGCACGGAAGGCAGGACCCGATGACCAAGCTCGCGATCATCTACTACTCCTCGACGGGCACCGTCGACACCATGGCGCGTCGCCTCGCGGCCACCGCCGAGGCCGCCGGCGACGTCGAGGTGCGGCTGCGCCACGTCGCCGAGATCGCGCCCCAGGAGGCGATCGACAGCCAGGCCGCGTGGAAGCAGCACCGGGCCGCCGTCGCCGACGACCCGGTCGCGACGCCCGACGACCTCGACTGGGCCGACGTCGCACTGTTCGGCTCGCCGACGCGCTACGGCCACGTGACGAGCCAGCTCCAGGCCTTCATCGACACGCTCGGCCCGCTGTGGGCGCAGGGGAAGCTCGCCGACAAGGTCTACGCCGGCTTCACCGCCAGCCAGACCCTCCACGGCGGTCAGGAGTCGACGCTCCTCAACCTCTACACCTCGTTCTTCCACTTCGGCGGCATCGTCGTGGCGCCGGGCTACACCGACCCGGTGAAGTTCGGTGACGGCAACCCGTACGGCGCGGCGAAGGTCACCGGCGCCTCGACCGAGCTCGACGAGCAGGACCTCGCCGCGCTCGACCACCTGGTCAACCGTGCGCTCGCGATCTCGCGCCGGCTCGAGGCGGGCGGCAACGGCGCCAGCCGCGACGACGCCTGATCGGGGCGTCGGCTCCGGCCGATCTAGACTGATCGGCGCGATGACTGACTTCGATCACCCGGACGCCGCGGCGTCGACCCCGACACCGGGCCCGGTGCCCCGCGCCGCGCAGACCTACGCCGAGGCCGAGGACGCGCTGCTGTCGCGCTGGCCCGAGACGCGGCTCGAGCCGTCGCTCGACCGGATCCGGGCCTTCACCGAGCTGCTCGGCGACCCGCAGCGCGCCTACCGCGTCGTGCACCTGACGGGCACGAACGGCAAGACCACCACGTCGCGCATGGTGGACGGCCTGCTGCGGGCCCGCGACCTGCGCACGGGCCGGTTCACGAGCCCGCACGTCGAGCGGATGAGCGAGCGGATCAGCATCGACGGCGCGCAGCTCGACGACGCCGCCTTCGTGCGCGCCTTCAACGACGTCGCGGCGTTCACGCACCTCGTCGACGCCGACCAGCCGCACCCGCTGTCGTTCTTCGAGACCGTGGTGGGCATGGCCTACGCGGCCTTCGCGGACGCGCCGGTCGACGTCGCGGTCGTCGAGGTCGGGATGGGCGGCTCCTGGGACGCGACGAACGTCGTCGACGCCGACGTCGCCGTCGTCACCCCGGTCGCGATGGACCACGCGCAGTACCTCGGCGACACGCTCGGCCAGATCGCCGAGGAGAAGGCCGGGATCATCAAGCCCGGCTCGACCGTCGTGCTGGCCGCGCAGGAGCCCGACGTCGCCGAGGTGCTGCTCCGGCGCGCCACGGAGGTCGGTGCCCGCGTCGTCGCGGAGGGGGTCGACTTCGGTGTGGTCAGCCGTGCCCCGGCCGTCGGCGGCCAGGTGCTGACGCTGCGGGGGCTGCACGCGACGTACCCGGAGCTCTTCCTGCCGCTCTACGGCGCCCACCAGGCGCAGAACGCCGTCGTGGCGCTCGCCGCGGTCGAGGCGCTGACGGGCGACACCCCGCTCGAGGACGAGCTGGTGCGCACGGCGTTCGCCGGTGCGACCTCTCCGGGACGCTTGGAGATCGTGCGACGCAGCCCGACGATCCTGCTCGACGCGGCCCACAACCCCGCGGGTGCCGAGGCGACGGTCGCGGCGCTCGAGGACTCCTTCACCTTCTCGCCCGTCATCGGCGTGCTCGGGGTCATGGGCGACAAGGACGTCGACGGCCTGCTCTCGGTGCTCGAGCCGCACCTCGCCCACGTCGTCTGCACGCGCAACTCCACGCCGCGCTCACTCCCGGCGGAGGAGCTCGCGGCCCGGGCGCGCGGCATCTTCGGCGAGGACCGCGTCTCCGTCGCCCCCCGCCTGTCCGAGGCGATCGACGCCGCGGCCGCCCTCGCGGAGGCCGGCGAGGCGCTCGGTGTCTCGATCGGCTCGGGCGCCGTGCTCGTGACCGGATCCGTCGTCACCGTGGGCGAGGCCCGCGTGCTCCTGGGAGGTCCCCGATGAGCCGTCGCGAGCGCGCCGAGGTCGAGCAGCGCGTCATCCCCGCCGGGGCCTTCGACGACCCCGAGCGGTTCAAGTCCCCGCGGCGCGGCATGGCCGCGGCGGTGCTCGTGCTCGAGGCGATCATCATCGGCCTCAGCGCGCCGGTGATGGTCCGGTTCACGGACATCGCCCCCGGGATCGCCATCGGTCTCGGCGTCGGTCTCGCCGTCGCGTGCGTGCTGACGGCCGGGCTGCTCCGCAGGGAGTGGGGGTACGTCGTGGGCTGGGTCCTCCAGGTCGCCGCGATCGGTCTGGGGTTCCTCGCGCCGGCGATGTTCTTCCTCGGCGCGGTCTTCGGGGCGCTGTGGGCCACGGCCGACCTCATGGGGCGCAAGATCGAGCGCGAGCGCGGGGCCGCGTGGGCGGAGTACGACGCCACCCACCCCGACGGTCCCGCCCCGGCCACCCCTGCCGCTCCCTCAGAGGACTGAGCGCACCGCGGCCAGCGCCGCGTCGAGCTCGGCGTCGGTGCACCCGCCGAACCCGAGGACGATCCCGGTCCGCACGTGCGTGCGGCACACGTCGGCCAGCAGGGTGAGGTCGAACCCGGCCGCTCGCAGGGCGGCGTGCGCCGCGCGGGTCTCGGCGGACGGCAGCTCGAGGGTGGCGTACATCCCGGCGACCGGACCGATGCCCGGCAGTGCGTCGGCGACGCGGGCCGCGCGGTCGGCGTACACGCGGCGCGCGGCGCGCACCGTCCGGTCGACGTAGCCGTCCCGCAGCAGCGCGAGGAACGCGCGCTGCACGGGCCACGCCGCGGTGTCGTGCGTGACGTGGCGGAACGCGTCGAGGGGCTCCGTCAGCGCCGGGGGCACGACGAGCCAACCGAGACGGAGGCTCGGCGCGACCGTCTTGCTGGCGGTGCCGAGGTAGGCGACGCGGTCGCGGTCGAGGCTGGCGAGCGCGGGGATCGGCGCCACGTCGTAGCGGAACTCCGAGTCGTAGTCGTCCTCCGCGACCACGGCGCCCGCCGCCCGGGCCGCCGCGAGCAGGGCGAGCCGCTCCGCGCCGCCCATCGCCGGGCCGAGGGGGTGCTGG
>DASWYU010000208.1:0-2063 GCA_036404795.1 Nocardioides sp.
TGCGCCTCCGGCGGACAGCGGCGCCTTCGCTCCGCCGGCCGCCCCGGCAGCACCTCCGGAGCGTGCGCGGATCGTCCGGCTCGTCATGGACGACGGCACCGTGCTCCCGCGGGCCGAGCGCGTCGTCGTGGGGCGTGCGCCCGTCGACGCCGCGGGCGGCCTCTGCCACGTGCTCGCCGACCCGGGCCGCAGCCTCTCGAAGTCGCACGCGGCCTTCGTGCGGTCGGGCGAGGAGATCACGGTCGAGGACCTCAACTCGACGAACGGTGTCGCCGTCTCCCGCGACGGCTCCGAGTTCCTGGTGCAGCCGGGCGCGGTGACGCCGCTGCGTGTCGGCGACAAGGTGCTCATGGGTGACCGTCACGTCCTCCTCGAGGAGATCTGAGGCACCCGACCGGCGGCACGGACCCCGACGAGGCCGGGGGCGGGCGGGAAATCCGCTCGCCCCCGGCCTCGCGTCGTCCTACGCTCGCTCGTCATGAGCGCCCCCACCGACGACCTCACCGTCGAGCGCCTCGACCCTGCGTCCCCACGCTTCGCCGAGGACGCCTTCGCGTGGCACGGGGTGTACGAGGCGGCGTGCCGCTACGGGCGCGGCCGCCGGGCCAACCTGTGGGCGTTCGAGGAGCTCCGCGCGGTGATCGTCACCGGGCGCACGGACGTGGACCGCGCGGGCTACGTGGCCCGGCGGGACGGCACGGTGGTCGGGGGTGGGCTGTTCTCGCTGCCGCTGCTGGACAACCTCACCGTCGCGCGGTTCAACGTCTGGGTGCCCGCCGACCTGCGGCGCCGCGGGATCGGACGGGCCGTCCACGACGCGATGCTGGCCGACGCGGTAGCCCGGGGCCGCACGGTGCTGCAGGGCCACGCCCACGAGGGACCCGGCGAGCACGGCGAGGACGTCGGCGGCCCCGCCTTCGCCGAGGCGCTGGGCTACGAGGTCGCGCTCGTCGAGCTGCAGAGCCGGGTCGACCTCCCGATCGAGGCCGCGCGGCTCGACGCCCTGGCGACCGCGGCGGCGCCGCGCCACGCGCCGTACGAGCTGCGCTCCTGGGAGGGCCCGGTGCCCGAGGAGATCGTGGCCTCGTACGTCGCGCTCGACGCCGTCGTCGACGTCGAGGCGCCCTCGGGTGACCTGGACCTCGAGCCGCTCACGCCCGACGTCGAGGTCTGGCGCCAGAAGGAGGGGGAGTCGGCCGCCCAGGGCCGTCGCAACGTGTCGACGGCCGCGCTCACCGCCGACGGCGAAGTGGTGGCGCTCACCGAGCTGTGGTCGAGCGCGCACGAGCCGGAGCGGCTCGACCAGTGGAGCACGATCGTGCGGCGGGACCACCGCGGGCGCCGCCTCGGGGTCGCGATCAAGGTGGCCAACCACCGGTTCGCCCACGACCGGTTCCCGGCGGCCACGGAGGTCGTGACGTGGAACGCCGAGAGCAACGAGCACATGCTCGCGGTCAACGGCGAGCTCGGCTTCCGGGTGGTCGAGCGCACCCGATCGCTGCAGCGCCGTCTCGGCTGAGGACGGGTCCGCTAGATTCTCGTCTCGTGATCACCTTGGTGAAGGGCGCCAACGCGCCGCTCTCCGCGACCAACCTGACCGTCACCGTCGACGTCGCCGCGGCGGCCGACCTCTCGGCCCTGCTGGTCACCGAGGCCGGCAAGGTGCGCAGCGACGCCGACTTCATCTTCTACAACCAGCCCACGGGCCCCGGCGTCACGTGCGTGTCGCCCAGCGGCGGCCAGGGCTGGCGCGTGGAGGTCGACCTGACCGCGGTGCCCGGCGACGTGCACGCCGTGCGGCTGGTGACGTCCCTCGACGACGGCGGCAAGGTGTTCGGCCAGGTCGGCCAGCCCGTCGCGCGGGTCGCGAGCGGTGGTCAGCCCGTCGCGGAGTTCCCGATGACCGGGCTCGACCGCGAGACCATCGTGGTGATGGTGGAGCTCTACCGCCGCAACGGCGAGTGGAAGGTGCGCGCGGTGGGGCGGGGGTACGACGGGGGCCTCGCCGACCTGATCCGTGACCACGGCGTGAGCGTCGACGACGAGCCCGCGACCCCGCAGGC
>DASWYU010000209.1:0-14550 GCA_036404795.1 Nocardioides sp.
GCCCTCGGGGGCGGCAGCGGTCTCGGGAGCCGCTGCCGCGGCCTTGCGGGTGCGGCGGGCGGGCGCCGAGCCGGTGGCTGCTGCGCCCCCACCCGCCTGGGCCGCCTTGATGGCGTCGACGAGCTGGGCCTTCTTCATCCCGCCCGCGCCGGAGATGCCCAGGCCACCCGCCATCGACTTGAGGTCGGCGAGCAGCAGGGAGTTGAGCCCGCCGCGCTTCTTCGGGGTCTGCTCGGCAGCGGCGGAGTCGATCGTTTCGGTCACGTGAGGTCCTTCCCACGTTTCAGCGCTGGCCGGGCACGCGCGGTCCGCACCGCCAGCTGGGGTCATGGCCTCCACGCCGCAGGACCGACCCGGGACCGGCACGGGTGAGCCGGGATCGGGCAGGAGTGGATCCGCGTCGGGGACGAGGAGGAGGGTGCACCATGCGAGAAGATCTCGGTCGGTGCCGCGCCGCGATCAGAGCAGACCGATCGGCGACGCGCTGGCTACCGTACCACCACACCCCGCGGATCGACCTCCAGGTGGTGCGCGCGCCACCCCGCCGGGCAGCGGGCGAGGAGCGCCTCGGCGCTCGTCAGCACCCTCCGCGCGTCGGCGTGGGACTCCACGTGGTCGTCGGGGTCGGCGTCGCCGACGAACGCGAGCACGGTCGGCCCGGCGCCGGAGATCACCGCGGCGATGCCGTCGGCGCGCAGGGCGCGCACCAGCTCGGCACTGCGGGGCATGGCCGTCGCGCGATAGTCCTGGTGCAGGTAGTCACGCGTCGCGGCGGGCAGCAGCTCCGGGCGCTGGGCGAGCGCGATCACCAGCAGCGCGACGCGTGCGGAGTTCGCCGCCGCGTCGGCGTGCGGCACGGCCGCGGGCAGCAGTCCGCGGGCGACCTCGGTCGAGACCGGCTCGTCGGGCACGAACACGACCGTCGAGACCCCGGCGGCGACCGGCGAGGGGACGGCGAAGAACGTGTCGCCCTCCGATCCGGACACCGTGAAGCCGCCGAACACCGCCGGCGCGACGTTGTCGGGGTGCCCCTCGAGGCGGGCGGCGAGCGTGAAGAGATCCGTGTCGTCGAGCCGCTCGGCGCCGTCGGCGACGAGCGCCCGGGCGAGTGCGAGTCCCCCCACGATGGCGGCCGACGACGAGCCGAGACCCCGGCTGTGGGGCAGGACGTTCTCGCACCGCAGCCGGAGACTGGGCTGGGCCAGGCCCATCTGCTCGAAGGCGCACCGCATGGCGCGCACGACGAGGTGGCTCTCGTCGAGCGGCACGTCGCCGGCACCCTCGCCGACGACCTCGACCTCGACGCCCGCGGGGGCGCCGGGGGCCGACGGGGCGAGGACCTCGCCCGTCAGGACGTCGCGGAGCGCCAGGGCGATGCCGAGCGTGTCGTAGCCGGGACCGAGGTTCGCCGAGGTCGCCGGCACCGAGACCGTGACGGGTCCGCGGACGAAGGCGTCACCGGTCGGCGCGGACGCAGCGAGCGGCGTGTCGACGCCCCCCACCTCAGGCGAGCCCGGCCGCGCGGGCCACGTCGGCCACGTCGGCGTCGACGACGGAGTCGACCACGTCGCCGAGTCCCTCGAGCGCGGTGACCGTGTCCTTGAGACCGTGGCCCGTGACCGTCACGGCGACGGTGAGGCCCGCGTAGGACACCCCCCGGTCGAGGTCGTCCAGCAGACCGGCGACACCGGTCGCCGACGCCGGCTCGACGAAGACGCCGTCCCGGCGCGCCAGCTCACGCTGCGCGGCGAGGATCTGGTCGTCGGTCACGGCGCGGAACCGGCCACCGGACTCCTCGGCGGCCGCGACGGCCAGCTTCCAGGAGGCGGGGTTGCCGATGCGGATCGCGGTGGCCTTGGTCTCGGGGTCGGCGACGGGGGCACCGTGCACGAGCGGCGCGGCACCGGCGGCCTGGAACCCGCGCATGATCGGCCGCCTCGTGGCGTGGCCGGCCACGGCGTACTGCGTGTAGCCGAGCCAGTAGGCCGAGATGTTGCCCGCGTTGCCGACCGGCAGCACGTGCACGTCGGGAGCGTCGCCGAGGAAGTCGACGATCTCGAAGGCCGCGGTCTTCTGGCCCTCCAGGCGCGCGGGGTTGACCGAGTTCACCAGCGCCACCGGGTAGGAGTCCGCCAGCTGGCGCGCGAGCGTCAGGCAGTCGTCGAAGTTGCCGCGCACCATGAGCACCTGGGCGCCGTGCATGATCGCCTGCGCCATCTTGCCGGCGGCGATCTTGCCCTCCGGCACGAGGACCAGCGGCGTGAGGTCGCAGTGGGCCGCATAGGCCGCCATCGACGCGGAGGTGTTGCCGGTCGAGGCGCAGACGACGGCGCGCGCGCCCTCGTGCTTGGCGACCGAGATGGCCGCCGTCATCCCGCGGTCCTTGAACGAGCCGGTCGGGTTGTTGCCCTCGACCTTGAGCCAGACCTCGGCGCCGGTCAGCCCGGACAGCCAGCCCGAGCGCACGAGGGGCGTGCCACCCTCGCGCAGCGTGACGGCCTCGACCCCGGCGGGGAGGTCGAGCAGGGCGCGGTACTCGTCGATCACGCCGCGCCACTGCGGGCGCGCGATGCTCCCGGTGTTCTGGGTCATTCGGTCTCCCCTTCCACGCGCATCACCGAGGTGACCTCGCGGACGATGTCCATCTGCTGCAGGTGCGCCACCGTGGCGGCGAGCTGGGCGTCCGTGGCCCGGTGCGAGACGACGACCAGCTGGGCGTCGGCTCCCCGGCCCTCCTGGCGCACCGTCTGGATCGAGACGCCGTGCTCGGCGAACGCCGTCGCGACGAGCGCGAGCACACCGGCGCGGTCCTGCACGTCGATCGCGACGTGGTAGCGCGTGAGCGTCTCCCCCATCGGCAGCACGGGGCGTGAGGTGTACGCCGACTCCCCGGCTCCCCGGGTCCCCGCCCGGTGGTTGCGCGCGACGGTCACGAGATCACCCAGCACGGCGGACGCCGTCGGCGAGCCTCCCGCGCCCGGACCGTAGAACATGAGCCGACCGGCGGCCTCGGACTCGACGAAGACCGCGTTGTAGGCCTCGCGGACCGACGCGAGCGGGTGGCTGCGCGGGATCATCGCGGGGTGCACGCGGGCGGAGACGGCCTGGCCCTCGGGTCCGTCGCGGAGCTCGCAGATGGCGAGCAGCTTGACCACGGCGCCCATGTCGGCGGCGGAGCGCACGTCGGCGGCCGTCACGTCGCTGATGCCCTCGCGGTGCACGTCGGCCGCCGTGACCCGCGTGTGGAACGCCAGGGAGGCGAGGATGGCCGCCTTGGCGGCAGCGTCGAAGCCCTCGACGTCGGCGGTGGGGTCGGCCTCGGCGTACCCCAGCTCCTGGGCCTCGCCCAGCGCGTCGGCGAAGCCCGCGCCGGAGGAGTCCATCTTGTCGAGGATGTAGTTCGTCGTGCCGTTCACGATGCCCAGCACGCGCGTCACGGTGTCGCCCGCGAGGGACTCGCGCAGCGGCCGGATGATCGGGATCGCGCCGGCGACGGCCGCCTCGTAGTAGAGGTCGCGTCCCGCATTCTCGGCGGCCTCGAACAGCGTCGCGCCGTCCTCCGCGAGGAGCGCCTTGTTGGCGGTGACCACGGAGGCCCCGCTACCGAGCGCGGCGAGGATGAGCGAGCGGGCGGGCTCGATGCCGCCGATCACCTCGACCACGAGGTCGACCCCGCTCGTCACGAGCGCGGTCGCGTCCGTGGTCAGCAGGTGGGCCGGGACGTCGACGTCGCGCGGGGCGTCGAGACGCCGCACGGCCACACCGACCAGCTCGAGGGGGGCGCCGGCCCGCATCGCGAGGTCGTCGGCCTGCTCGGTCAGCAGGCGCACGACCTGCGAGCCCACCGACCCGCAGCCGAGCACGGCGACGCGGAGCGCGTCCTTGGTCTGCATGGTTGTCAACCTTTCCGCCGTCGACCGGCCGGTCGGCGGCGCCGGTGGCGATCGCTCGTGGGGGGCTCCGCCACGGTCTCGGCGAGGACCTCGAGCGCACGGGGAGCCCCCGAACGGTATCCGGCCACGGCCGGGCGCACGGGGTCGGGCTCCGGTGCGGTCACGGGGTGGTCTCCCCCACATCGGTGGCGAGCAGGTCGTCGATGGTCTCGCGCCGTACGACGACACGGCTCACGCCGGCGCGCACCGCGACGACGGGCGGTCGCAGCGCGTGGTTGTAGTTGGAGGCCATGGAGCGGCAGTACGCCCCGGTCGCGGGCACGGCGAGCAGGTCGCCGGGGGCCACGTCGCCCGGGAGGAACTCGTCCTTGACCACGATGTCGCCGGCCTCGCAGTGGTGACCGACCACGCGGGCCAGGACCGGTGCCGCGTCCGAGCGTCGCGAGGCGAGCGTGCAGGAGTAGTCCGCGTCGTACAGCGCCGTGCGGATGTTGTCGCTCATGCCCCCGTCGACCGAGACGTAGGTGCGGCTCGCCCCGCCGTCGAGCGTGACCTCCTTGACCGTGCCCACCTCGTAGAGCGTGAAGGTGGAGGGGCCGACGATCGCGCGGCCGGGCTCGATCGACAGGTGGGGCACCGCGATCCCCAGCCCGCGGCACTCGTGCTCGACGATCGCGCGCATCTCCGCGGCGAGCACGGTGGGCGTGGACGGGTCGTCCTGGGTGGTGTAGGCGATGCCGAAGCCACCGCCCAGGTCGGTCTCGGGCATGACGTGGCCCAGCTCGGAGGCGACCCGCGCGTGGAGCGCGAGCACGCGCTTGGCCGCGATCTCGAAGCCCGCCGAGTCGAAGATCTGGCTGCCGATGTGGCTGTGCAGACCGCGCAGCTCCAGGCCCGCGGCGTCGAGCACGCGGCGCGCGGCCTCGAAGGCGTCGCCGGCGGTGATGGAGAACCCGAACTTCTGGTCCTCGTGGGCCGTGGCGATGTACTCGTGCGTGTGCGCCTCGACGCCCGCGGTCACCCGGATCATCACGCCGGCGCGACGCGCGCTCCCCTCGGTCAGCGTCGCGAGCCGCTCGATCTCCTGGAACGAGTCGACGATGATGCGGCCCACGCCGACCTCGAGCGCGCGCTGCAGCGCCCGCACCGACTTGTTGTTGCCGTGGAAGCCGATCCGCGCCGGGTCGACGCCGGCGCGCAGCGCCACCGCGAGCTCGCCCTCGGAGCAGACGTCGAGGCAGAGCCCCTCCTCCGCCACCCACCGCGCCACGGCGGTGCAGAGGAACGCCTTGCCCGCGTAGTAGACGTCCCAGCCGGCGAAGCCGTCGCGGAACGCGCGGGCGCGGGCACGGAAGTCGTCCTCGTCGAGCACGTAGGCCGGCGTGCCGTGCTCGGCGGCGATCGCGGAGACCGGGACACCGGCGACGCTCAGCTCGCCGGCCGCGTCCTTCGTCGTGTTCGCCGACCACAGGTGCTCGACGAGCGCGTTGGTGTCGGCGGGCTCCCGGAGCCAGGCCGGCCCGCGGAGGGCTCCCTCGGCGTGGGCCCAGCCGGCCTCGTGCGCGCGGACCATCCCGTCACATCCTCTCGGGCGCGGTGACGCCCAGCAGGTCGAGGCCGTTGGCGACGACCTGGCGCACGGCGTGGGCCAGCACCAGCCGCGCCTCGTTGGTCGCGGACGCGGGCTCGTCGCCCTGCGGGAGCATGCGGCACTCCTTGGTGTCGTACCACTTGTTGAACACCGACGCCGTGTCCTCCAGGTAGCGCGCCACCCGGTGCGGCTCGCGCAACTCGGCGGCGGTCGCGACGACGCGCGGGAACTCGGCGAGCGCGCGGAGCAGGTCGCCCTCCCGCTCGTGGGAGAGCAGGGAGGGGTCGAACGCGTCGCCCAGGGCCTCCGGGTCACGCATGCCGAGGTCCGCCGCGTTGGCGATCATCCGGCAGGTGCGCGCGTGGGCGTACTGCACGTAGTAGACCGGGTTGTCGGTCGAGGCCCGCGTGATCTCGGCGATGTCGAGCGTCAGCGGCGAGTCCGCCGGGTAGCGCGCCAGGGAGTAGCGCAGCGCGTCGACGCCGATCTCGTCGGCGAGCTCGTTCAGCGTCACGATCGTGCCCTTGCGCTTGGAGAGCTTCACCTCCTGGCCGTCGCGGAGGATCTTCACGAGCTGGCCGATGAGCACGTCGAGCGTCTGGTCGGGGTCGTCGCCGACGCAGGCGGCCATCGCGCGCAGACGGCCCACGTAGCCGTGGTGGTCGGCCCCCAGCAGGTAGAGGCAGCGGTCGAAGCCGCGCGCCCGCTTGTTCAGGTAGTAGGCCGTGTCGGAGGCGAAGTAGGTCAGCTCCCCGTCCGACTTGATGAGCACCCGGTCCTTGTCGTCGCCGAAGTCGGTCGTGCGCATGAACAGCGCGCCCTCCGACTCGTAGACGTGCCCCAGGTCCTGGAGGCGGGCGAGGGTCTCGGGGACCGAGCCGGACTCGTGCAGCGAGAGCTCCGAGAACCACACGTCGAAGTGGGTCTGGAACGCCTCCAGCTGCTCCTGCTGCTCCTGGAGCTGGAGCGCGTAGCCGGCCGCCCGCACCGCCGCGCGACGCTCCTCGGCGGGCAGGGCGAAGATGCCCGGGTGGGACGACTCGACGGCGGCGGCGAGGTCGGCGACGTACGCCCCGGCGTACCCGTCCTCCGGCGCCGGCTCCCCCAGCGCCGCCGCGATGATCGAGTCGGCGAAGTGGTTCATCTGCACGCCGCGGTCGTTGATGTAGAACTCGCGCGTCACGTCCGCGCCCGCCGCGGCGAGGACCCGGCCGATGGCGTCGCCGAGCACCGCCCAGCGGGTGTGGCCGAGGTGGAGGGGGCCGGTCGGGTTAGCCGAGATGAACTCGACGTCGATCGTGAGGCCCTCGAGGGTCGACGAGTGCCCGTACGTCGCACCCGCGGCCACGATGTCGGCCGCCACGCGCCCCTGGGCGCCCGCGTCCACGGTGATGTTGAGGAAGCCCGGTCCCGCGATCTCGACCGCCGCGACACCCTCCGCCCGCTCGAGCCGCTCCGCGAGGAGGGCGGCGAGCGCCCGCGGATTGGTGCCGGCCTTCTTGGCCAGCTGCAGCGCGACGTTCGTCGCGTAGTCGCCGTGGCCCTTCTGGCGGGGTCGCTCGACCGTCACCGTGCTCGGGAGGTCGGCGTCGGCGAGGGCCAGGGAGCCGTCGGCGACGAGCGCCACGAGGGC
The DNA here is from genome assembly GCA_036404795.1 of Nocardioides sp. GTDB lineage: Bacteria > Actinomycetota > Actinomycetes > Propionibacteriales > Nocardioidaceae > Nocardioides. The sequence goes on from DASWYU010000209.1 coordinate 7,118, forward strand.
GTCGCGGACGACTGCGGAGAGCTGCTGGGGGGTCACCGGCCCAGCGTATCGGCGGCGCGCACCGCACCCGGAATCGCTGTCCGCCCGCACAGCGGCGGCGCCCCGCGCCGGACCAGATTCGCCGCCGACCTGACGGGGTTGTAAGGTCGTCCCAGCCCATCCGCCGGTCGTGACCGGTCCGGGGCGGGCCTCCGTAGCTCAGGGGATAGAGCACTGGTTTCCGGTACCAGGAGTCGCAGGTTCGAATCCTGCCGGGGGTGCAGCACCGAAGGGCCCGGACCGCGTGCGGTCCGGGCCCTTCGTCGTCCTCCGGTCGCGGGAGCGACGCGGGCGGTCAGCCGAGGACGCCGTCGCGCAGGGCGCGCAGCACCGCGTTGGTGCGGTCGCGGGCACCCAGCTTGAGCAGGATCGCCGAGACGTGGTTCTTCACGGTCCCCTCGGCGAGGTGGAGCAGCGCGGCGACCTCCCGGTTGCTGCACCCCGTCGCCACCAGCCGGAGCACCTCGACCTCGCGCTCGGTGAGGTCCTGCACCGGGACCGGCTCCGTCCCCACCGGTGCGGCCCCGCGCCCGACGGCCCGCAGCAGGCGCTCCGTGATGGCCGGGGCGACCAGGGTGCCGCCGGCCGCGAGCGTGGCCACGGCCCGGTCGAGCTGCTCGACCGTGACGTCCTTGAGGAGGTAGCCGCGGGCCCCGGCCCGCAGCGCGGCGAGCACGAGCTCGTCGTCGTCGAACGTGGTCAGCACGAGGACGGGGAGCGCCGGTCGCCGCTCGCGCAGCCGCTCGAGCGCCCAGATCCCGTCGCGCCCGGGCATCCGGAGGTCGAGGAGCACCACGTCGGGCTCCGTGCGGTCCACCACCTCGAGAGCGGCCCCACCCTCGTCGGCCTCCCCCACCACGTCGACGCCGGCGAGCTCCAGCAGCGTCCGGATCCCCTGACGCACCAGGGTCTGGTCGTCGACGACCACGACCCGGGTCATCCGGACGGCACCCAGGCCTCGACGCGAAAGCCCTCGCGGCCCTCGTAGCGCGTGCCGCCCCCGAGCGCCTCGAAGCGCTCCCGCAGGCCCCGGAGCCCGTGGCCCGGCGACACGCGCGCGGCTCCGACCCCGTCGTCGTGCGCCGTCAGGGTGACCACTCCGTCGGCCTGCTCGACCGCGACGACGAGGCGGCTCGCCCGGCCGTGCCGGAGCGTGTTGGTGACGACCTCCTGCATGGCCCGCAGCAGCGCCTCGGTGGTCGCGGGGTCCCCCACGGCAGCGGCGCCGGGCCCCACATGGACCCGGACGTCCAGGCCCGGGACGTCCCGGCCGACCAGCGCGAGCGCCTCCTCGAGATCGGGCGGCGCCTCCCGGAGACGTCCGACGGTGCGCCGTACGTCGGCGAGCAGGGAGCGCGCGACGCCGTCGGCACGCTCGACGTGGGGGCGGACCGCCTCGCCCTCGCGGTGGCGCGCCGCCTCGAGCTCGAGCGCCAGCACCGTGAGCTGGTGCCCCATGAGGTCGTGGAGGTCCCGCGAGACGCGCAGGCGCTCGGCCGAGCGCGAGCTCTCGGCGAGCAGCACGCTCTGTGCCTGGAGCTCGACGTGGGCGGCGGCGAGGTCGGCGCGCAGCCGCTGCTCCCGGGCGATCCCCACGACGCTGAGCACCGACGCGCCCTGCACGAGGAGGTAGAAGCCGGCGGTCACGAGCGCACCCGTCCATCCCTCCCCGACCCGGAGGGCGGCGAGGAGCACGACGAGGGAGCTGGCGGGCACGACGACGCTGGTCCAGCGCAGGGAGAGCGCCTCGGGGCACAGCGCGGCCAGCACCACGAGGAGCACCGGCACGAGGCTCAGGTGCGGCGCGGTCAGCAGGAGGGTCCAGCCGAGCGCCAGTGCGAGCAGGTACGCCGCGGTGGCCCGGCGCGCACCCACGGCGGCGACCACGGTGGCCACGAGGGTGACGAGGAGGAGCAGCGCCCACGCCCACCGCCCGATGAGCGGCTCGTCCCCGGCGACGAGCACCGGCAGCGGCACGACGACGCAGACGCCGAGCATGACGAGGCCCGCCCACTCCTCCGCCGTCAGCCGTCGCACCCCTCGATCGTAGGGGCGCGTCCGGCGCTCCACGGGTGCCGGAAGTCACGGCCGCGACCCTGACCTCCGGCACCTGCGCCGCCCTGCGGCCGGCCGCGAGGCTCGCCCCATGAGCGAACCAGCAGTCGCGGTGTCCGGCGCCACGAAGCACTTCGGCGCCACCACCGCCCTCGACGACGTCTCCCTGACCGTCGCCCCCGGCGAGGTCGTCGGCGTGCTCGGGGTCAACGGCGCCGGCAAGAGCACGCTCGTCGACCTGCTCGCCGGTCTGCGCCGGCCGGACTCCGGCAGCGTCCGGGTCCTCGGCCTCGATCCCGTGCGCGAGCGCCGGGCGGTACGGCGCGTGCTCGGCGTGCAGCTGCAGCAACCGCGCTTCCACGACTCGTTGACGGTGGACGAGCTCGTCGACCTCCACCGCAGCTTCCACCGCGACCCCGTCGCCCGCGACGAGCTCCTCGCCACCGTGGAGCTCACGGGGCGGCGCACGACGCGGTTCGAGCATCTCTCCGGCGGGCAGCAGCAGCGGCTCTCGATCGCGCTCGCCCTCGTCGGTCGTCCCCGGGTCGTGATCCTCGACGAGCTGACCACGGGACTCGACCCCCGCGCCCGGCGCCGGATCTGGGCCACCGTCGAGACGCTCGAGGAGCAGACCGTGCTGCTCGTCAGCCACGCCATGGACGAGGTGGCGCGCCTGTGCGACCGGGTGGTCGTGCTCCACGCAGGGCGGGTCGTCGCCGAGGGGACACCCGCCGCGGTCGTCGCCTTCGTGGGGGCGGACGACCTCGAGGACGCCTTCGTCCGCATCACGGGACACGATCCGGCCCCGGACGAGGACGACCGGGACGAGGACCTCGGATGAGGGCCTTCGCCATGCTCGTGCTCGGCGAGGCCCGGATGGTGGTGCGGGACACCGCCGGCCTGGTCGTGCCCCTCGGCCTCCCGCTGCTGATCCTCCTCACGAGCACCGGCGACGCCGCCGAGACCGAAGTCGCCCCAGGACGCTCGGCGCTGGACGTGATCGTGCTGCCGATCGTCGTGACGACGGTCGTCGCGATGGTCGGCGTCATCAACCTGCCGAGCTTCCTGGCGCTCTACCGCCGCACCGGCATCCTGCGTCGCCTCGCGGTGACGCCGGTGTCGCCCCTCATGGTGCTCGGCGCCCAGGCGGTCGTCGGGGTGGTCCAGGTGCTGCTGGGCACCGGGCTGGCGCTCACCGTCGCCGTCGTGGCGCTCGACGCGCGACTGCCGGCGGACGCCCTCGCAGCCCTGGGCGTGCTGCTCCTCGCCGTCGCCACCCTGTTCTCCGTCGGCCTGCTCGTCGCGTCGATCGCGCGGACCCCGAACGCCGCCGTCGCGCTCGGTCTCGTGCTGTTCCTCGGCCTGGGCGCGGCCGGCGGGATGTTCGGCGGCTCCGACCAGCTGCCCGGGCCGGTCGGAGTCGTCGGCGCGGCGCTGCCCTACGGCGCCGCCCGCGAGGCGCTCGGTGCGGTGGCGGCGGGTGGCGCCGTACCCACGACCCCGCTCCTCGCGCTCGCCGCCGCCGTCGTGGCGGGCACGGCGGTGGCGGCGGCCACGTTCCGGTGGGACCGGTGAGCCCTACGCTGGGCGCGTGACCATCCTCGGTACCCCGCTCTCCACCGGCGCCACGCGCGCCCTCCTCCTCGGCTCCGGCGAGCTCGGCAAGGAGGTCGTGATCGAGCTGCAGCGCCTCGGCGTGGAGACGATCGCGGTCGACCGGTACGCCGACGCCCCCGCCATGCAGGTCGCGCACCGCAGCCACGTCATCGACATGCTCGACGCGGCCGAGGTCCGCCGCGTGGTGGAGCTCGAGCAGCCGCACTGGGTGATCCCCGAGATCGAGGCGATCCACACGCCGACGCTCCTCGAGCTCGAGGCGGAGGGCGTGCGCGTCGTCCCGACGGCGCGGGCCGCGCGGCTGACGATGGACCGGGAGGGGATCCGTCGCCTCGCCGCCGAGGAGCTGGGGCTGCCGACCTCGCCGTACCGCTTCGCCGACACGTTCGAGGACTTCACCGCGGCGGTGGAGCACGTCGGCACGCCGTGCGTCGTGAAGCCCGTCATGTCGTCGTCGGGCAAGGGCCAGTCGGTCGTGCGGACCGTCGACGACCTGCAGGCGTCGTGGGACTACGCCCAGGCGGGCGGGCGAGCGGGCGCCGGGCGCGTCATCGTCGAGGGGTTCGTCGACTTCGACGTCGAGATCACGCTCCTCACCGTGAAGCACGCCGCCACCGACGGCGGGCCCGACGTCATCTCCTTCTGCGCACCGATCGGCCACGTGCAGGTGGACGGCGACTACCGCGAGTCGTGGCAGCCCCAGCACCTCGACGACGCGGTGATCGCCCGCGCCCAGGAGGTGTCGGCAGCGGTCGTCGCCGAGCTCTGCGGCGCGACCGGACGCGGGCTGTTCGGCGTCGAGCTGTTCGTCGCCGGCGGCGACGTGATCTTCTCCGAGCTGTCGCCGCGCCCCCACGACACCGGCCTCGTCACGCTCGTCTCGCAGGACCTCTCCGAGTTCGCGCTGCACGCCCGCGCGGTGCTCGGGCTCCCCATCCCCAACATCCGTGACCGCGGCCCCGCCGCGTCGTGCGCGGTGCTGCTGGAGGGCGAGACGACGGCGCCGAGGTACGCCGGTGTCGACGCCGCGCTCCGGGAGCCGGACACCTCCGTGCGGGTGTTCGGGAAGCCGGCCGTGTCGGGACGGCGTCGGATGGCCGTCACGCTCGCGCTCGGGGACGACGTCGAGGCGGCGCGGGCACGGGCCCGGCGCGCGGCCGCCCGCGTGCGCGCCGTCGACTGATCGTCGCCCGGCGTTTCCGCGCCGTACAACTCGGGCATCCCCCTCCCCACGAGGAGAGGGGGACCCCGTGACGGATCCCGAGCTGACCTACCAGCGCGTGACCACCGGCGACGCCGGCACCCTGGCCGGCACCGCCGACACGATGCGGTTCGACGCGGACCGGTTGTGGAGCGCGCGGACGCAGCTGGGCATCGTGGAGCAGTACCCGGAGTGGACCGGGTCGGGCGCGGTGTCGTTCCACGCCGAGATCGCGGCGATGGTCGACGGGCTGACCCTGTGCCGGAACCTGCTGCTGCACGGCGCGGGCGCGATCGACGTCGTGGTCGGCAGCCTGGAGACGACCGCCACGGAGGCCACCGCGGTCATCCAGCAGTGGCGGGAACGGCCGACGGGCCTCCCGCCCGTGCTGGAGACGACCTGGGCGTCGGTGACGCACGCCAGCCTGGCCCAGATCGGCAACGCCCACAACGAGACCCTCGCGACCGTCGCCGGCGTGCTGGCCGGCGAGGAGCCGGCCGACCCCTCGACCCTCGACGAGGCGACCCGCGAGTGGCTCGAGAACGGCCAGGAACGCACCGAGGAGTGGCTCGAGCAGAGCGGGAGCGAGCTCGGTCCGCTCATCCCCAACACGGCCGCGACGGGCGATCCCCGCGGTTGGATCCCCCAGGGCCTCGGCTACGCCGGCGCCCAGGGACTGCTGCTCCAGAGCTACTACACGAAGGACGGCTCCGCCTCGATCGCGCTCATCGACGAGGCCACGGGCACCGAGGTCAACGAGCTCTACCTCACCGGACCGGGCGGCGAGAACCCCGGCCACGTCGGTGGGGTGACCGTCCAGGGCGACCAGGTGCACGTCGCGTCGAACGGCAAGCTCTACACCTACGACCTCGACGAGCTCCAGAACGCACCCTCCGGGTCGACCGTCGCCTCGGGCGAACCGACGACGTTCGACCACAACGCGTCGTACACGGCCTTCAAGGACGGCCTGCTCTACGTCGGCGACTTCTCCACGAACACGCTCCACGTCTATCGCCAGGAGGACGGCGAGTGGGTGCCGGAGCGGCGGTCCGACGGCTCGGCCGTCACCTACCCGACACCGCCGGAGAGCCAGGGCGTCGTCGTGCGGGACGGCGAGTTCGTGTTCAGCAGCAGCCACGGCCGGGAGAACGGGAGCTCGCTCGTCGTGCAGGACCACGACGGCAACGTGCTGACCGAGTACGAGCTGCCCAACATGTCGCAGAACGTCGTGGAGGTCGACGGCGAGATCATCACGACCTACGAGTCGGGAGCCGAGGAGTTCGACCGGGCGAAGCGGGACAGCCTCCAGGACCTCCTCGCCGGGGCCGATCACGGCAACCTGTGGCCGATGACCCACATGACCCGCACGTCGCTCGAGGACCTCGGGCTGTCGCCCGACGGCCCGGGCGTGCAGATCGTGCCCGAGTCGCTCACGGCCGCCGCCGACGCGCTCCGGGAGCCGACCGACCTCACGTCGTCCGTCGCCGCGAGCCTCGCGGGGCTGCGCGTGCACGACCACCAACTGGGCGACCACCCGGCCGCACCGGCCGCGGCGCAGGAGCTCAACGAGCTCCTCGAGGTCGGCGTGACGAGCCTCCGCACGGGCCTCGCGGCGATGCAGCGCCTCGGGGAGGCACTCGTCGCGACCGCGGCGGACCACACGGCGACCGACGAGGGCGTCGCGCTGAACCTCGACCGGCTGACGCCCTGGTGAGCCGCGGGACGAGCCGCGGGGGCACCGCGGTGCGGGGAACGGTGACGCTCCTCGTGACGCTGCTGGCCGTCGCGGCGTGCGGCACCGGGGACGGACCGGGCGGGAACCCGACCGACGATCCGCCGCCGGGCATCACCTGGACGAGCAGCGACCGCCCGTTGGACACGGACGGGTTCGTCTGGGCGGTCGGCACGACCGTGCACCTCGCCGACGGCGCGACCGTGACGCTCCCCCGCGAGCCCGCGCAGTACGCGGTCGCCGGCGACGCGGTCTACCTCACGGGGCACCTCGGCGGCCCGCCCCCCGAGGACGCGGACCCCTGGGTCCTGCAGCGCGTCGACGCGGACGGGACCGTCACCGACCTCCCCGTGCGCACCGACGCGATCGGGGCCTCCGCCGACGGGCGCCACCTCGTGTACCTCGACCTCTCCTCCGGTCCCACCGACCGCTACGGCACGCCGCGTGCGGAGGTGGTCGTCGTCGACACGCGGGAGGGCCGCGAGGTGCTGCGCTCCGGCGCCGGGCTGGGGGACCCGGCGAGCGACGACCTGGCCGCGGCGTACCCGGACGCCGAGGTGCGCCTCCTCGCCGTCGAGGGCGACCGGGCGTTCGTCGCGACGCTCGAGGGGACCTACCTCTTCGACGCGGCCGCCGGGATCGGCGAGCCGTGGGAGGGCCCGGTGCCGTACGACGCGGCCACCGACCCGCTCGTCTCGCCCGGCGGTGACTGGCGGGTCGTCGGCGGGGAGCTGGTGGGGCCGGGCGGCGAGACGGTGCGACCGTTCGCGGACCCCGCTCCGACCGAGC
>DASWYU010000210.1:0-1708 GCA_036404795.1 Nocardioides sp.
GGTCGATGCGCCCCGGCTTCGCCGGCATCGAGAACGAGCTGCTCTTCGACCCCAAGACCACGCTGCTGTTCGGCGACGCGAAGGACTCGCTCACCAAGCTGCTGTCCGCCGCCAAGAACCTCTAGGTCGCGGGGTCAGCCGGCGACGCCGTACAGCCGGTCGCCGGCGTCGCCGAGGCCGGGGACGATGTAGCCGTTCTCGTTGAGGCGCTCGTCCATCGCCGCCGTCACGATCCGCACCGGGATCCGCAGGTCGGCGAGCTCGCTCTCGAGCCGCGCCGTGCCCTCGGGGGCCGCGAGCAGGGTGACGGCGGTGATGTGGTCGGCACCGCGCTCGACGAGGAAGCGGATCGCGGCGGCGAGGGTGCCGCCGGTCGCGAGCATCGGGTCCAGCACGTAGCACTGGCGCCCGGACAGGTCGTCGGGCAGACGCTCGGCGTACGTCGAGGCCTGCAGCGTCTCCTCGTTCCGCACCATGCCGAGGAACCCGACCTCGGCGGTCGGCAGCAGCCGCACCATGCCGTCGAGCATGCCGAGCCCGGCGCGGAGGATGGGGACGACGAGCGGCTTGGGGTTCGAGAGCCGCACGCCCGTGGTGGTGGTGACCGGCGTGCGGATCTCGGCGGGCTCGACGCGCACGTCGCGGGTCGCCTCGTAGGCCAGGAGGGTGACCAGCTCGTCGGCCAGTCGTCGGAAGGTCGGGGAGTCGGTCCGCTCGTCGCGGAGCGCGGTCAGCTTGTGGGCGACGAGCGGGTGGTCGACGACGAGGGTGTCCATGGGGCAGAACCCTACGGGCAGGGATTCCCCGTGGCGTGTCGCGCCGCGGTCTGTCACGCTGGGGCGAGGAGCGTCCGCAGACGGCACGAGGAGGGATCGACGTGGAGACCGAGAGCATCGACTTCGCCTTCGTGGCCTATCGCGAGGAGGGCGTCTGGCAGCTCCACGAGATCGTCGACGACGTGCTCGACTCGGTGGACGAGTTCGCGACGGCGCTGCGGCGCTTCCCCGGCGACGGTGGGGCGATCGGTGTGGTCGCTGTCGACGAGGACTTCTTCGTGCTCCTGCGGGTCGCCGGGGCGCGCACCCGCGTGCTGCTGTCCGACGTGACGGCCGCCGACGAGTGGGAGATCGCGCGCTCGGCGCTCGAGACGCTCGACCTGCCGCTGCCCGACGACGAGGACGAGCAGGAGCCCGCGGGCGACCTCGCGCTCCTCGCCGACCTGGGCATGGACGCCATGGACCTCGGCCTGCTGCTCGACGACTTCGACCTCTACCCCGACGAGATGGTCTCCGAGATCGCTCGCAAGCTGGGCTTCGGGCGGCTCTTCGACGACGCGGTGGGGCTCACCTCCGCGTGACCGCCCGGTGATCCACCCGCAGGGCGGGCGCTGGCACCTGCCCATGCGGGCGGCGCTGACCGAGGCGGCGGCGGCGCGCGCGACCGGCGACGTACCCATCGGTGCCGTCGTCCTCGGTCCCGACCGCCGGATCCTCGCGCGCGGGCGCAACGTGCGCGAGGCCGACGGCGACCCGACGGGCCACGCCGAGGTCGTCGCGCTGCGGGCCGCCGCGCGGGAGGTGGGGGAGTGGCGGCTGTCGGGTTGCACGCTCGTCGTCACCCTCGAGCCCTGCACGATGTGCGCCGGCGCCGCGGTGCTCGCGCGCGTGGACCGGATCGTGTTCGCCGCCTGGGACGAGAAGGGCGGCGC
>DASWYU010000211.1:0-3428 GCA_036404795.1 Nocardioides sp.
CGGCCACACCTCGGCCGCCGCGAGCGTGCGGATCACCGTCGTGTCGAACCCCGACCCCGACGGCGACGGGCTCGGGAACCTCGACGAGGCGCGCCTGGGCACCGACCCGCGCCGCGCGGACACCGACGGCGACGGGCTGTCGGACGGCGACGAGGTGCTGCGCCACCGCACCGACCCGCTCCGGGCCGACACCGACGCGGACCGGCTCCGCGACGGGCAGGAGGTGCGCGTCCACCGGACCGACCCGCTGCGGGCGGACACGGACGGCGACGGCATCGGCGACGGCCACGAGGTGATCGTGACCGGCACCCGCCCGACCTACGCCGACTCCGACAACGACGGGCTCAGCGACCGCGTCGAGCTCGTCGGCGTCCGCATGGGCGAGACCGTCGTCCCGCGGGGCGGCCGCGCCTACGTGCTCGGCACCGTGCGCACGGACCCGCTGACGAAGGACACCGACGGCGACGGCCTGCGCGACCGCGACGAGATCGTCGGGCACGACACGCGGCAGGGCGTGCGGACGACGAGCGGCTGGTACGCCCTCGGCGTCGTGCGCTCCGACCCCAACCACCCCGACACCGACCGGGACGGGCTGACGGACGCGGAGGAGTTCACCGGGCGCCGCAACGGCCGCCACGGTCGGCGTCCGTCGGACCCCGCGCACCACGACACCGACCGCGGCGGGCAGATCGACGGCGACGAGGTGCGCGCCGGCTTCGACCCCACCGACGTGCGCAGCGGACCGCGCGGCCGGGGGTGAGCCGGCTCTAGGCTCGGCGGCATGGAGATCGCGAGCAGCGGCCCGGTGCGCCGCCACGTCGACGACGCCGTCGCGCGGGCCGCGAACCGGGCCGACTGGGACCGGCACGCCGACGACTACCAGGCGGAGCACGGCGCGTTCCTCGGCGACGCCGGCTTCGTCTGGGGTCCGGAGGGTCTCCGCGAGGAGGACGCCCGGCTCCTGGGCGATCCCACGGCCATCCCGGGGCGCCGCTTCCTCGAGCTGGGGGCGGGCGCGGCGCAGTGCTCGCGGTGGCTGACCGAGCGCGGCGGGCACGCCGTGGCCCTCGAGCTCTCCGGCCGTCAGCTCCAGCACGCCCGGCGGCTCGACGAGGCCACGGGCACCCCGGTGCCCGCGGTGCAGGCCACGGCGACCACCCTGCCGTTCGCCGACGGGAGCTTCGACGTCGTCTTCGCCTCCTACGGCGCGCTCCAGTTCGTCGCCGACGCCGACGCGGTGCTCGCCGAGAGTGCCCGCGTGCTCGCCCGCCCCGGCCGGCTCGTCTTCTCGGTCACCCACCCCGTGCGCTGGTGCTTCCCGGACGACCCCGGCACCGCCGGGTTGATCGCGACGTCGAGCTACTGGGACCGACGCCCGTACGTCGAGGTCGACCCCGAGGTCGAGGACCCGGCCTCCGACGCCGCGGTGCGCTACGTCGAGCACCACCGGACCGTCGGTGACTGGGTGCGGATGCTCCACGCCCACGGCTTCGCCCTCGTCGACCTCGTCGAGCCGGAGTGGCCCCGCAACGACGACCGCGTGTGGGCGGGATGGTCGCCCACACGCGGTCGTGTGCTGCCGGGCACGGCGGTGTTCGTGGCCGTCCGGGGGTGAGGTCGCAGCGGCCTCGGGCGCCGGGCCCGAGCCGCGACGGTCCTACTTGTCGAGGCTCAGCGTGCTCGTCTGCTCGGAGCCGCTGCTGTGCCCGGGGGCGCGGCGCCGGCCGCCGCCCGTCATCAGCAGCACCGAGGTCAGGATCGCCGCGACGCCGAGGATGCCGCCGACGATCGGGATCCACGTGCCGATCAGCGCCAGCATCCGGCCGTTGGACTCGGCCGTCTCGACGTTGTCCTGCACCGTCTCGTCCGTGTAGCCGATCGCCATGTCGAGCGCGACGTCGCCGCTCTCGGTCACGCGGGTCTCCTCCTGCGTCTGCTTGATGATCGCGCCGGTGGTCGGGTCGATCCAATAGACCTTGTGCTGGCTGTAGGTGCCGTCCGTGCCCGCGGCGATCTCCGTCGGGACGTCGGTCACCGTGTACTCGAACTTGTAGGTCTCGAAGCCCTCGACGTCCTCCGTGCCCACGAACTCGGCCTCGACGGTCTCGCCGAGCACGTCGTCCCACACGTCGTAGGCCTTCTCCTCCACCTGGAACGGCCACTTGTTGATGAGGCCGACCTTCTGCTCGTAGCCGTCCGGCACGAGGCCGTCGTTCTCGAGCGCCTCCGCCGTGCGGCGGTCCGTGGCGAACGCGTCGGGCGCACCGGTGACGCCCTCGGACGGGGTGGTGATGGTGACGATCCGCTCGTCCTCCCCGGGCAGGCAGTAGTCCTCGGGGCCGGCGAGGTCCTGGTCCACCGCGACGCACGTGTAGGCACCGAAGACGATGGCGTCGTCGGTCGAGCGGTCCGCGTCGGCCAGCGTGCGGTTCACGCCGACGACCGGCTGCGGCTCACCGTCGCCGACCTGCACGACGACGCCGCTCGCCTCACCCGACAGCAGCGTCGTCGAGTTGGTGTCGAGCGGCGTGCGCTGCGCCGCGGGATAGCCCCACAGCCGCGCCACGAGTGCTGCGACCAGCAGGAACGCCCCGACACCCAGCAGTGCCCAGACTCCGATCTTTCGCATCCTTCTGCTTCCCTCCCAGTCAGCCCCACGGTGCGCGGACGCCGAACACTACTCGGCGGTTACATCGGGACCAGGCAACTATATGTGAAGTGGAACACACCGGGGCGGGTTCCGCGCGTTGTGCCACACTCGCCCGCGTGTCGGGCCCGTCGTTCCTCCAGAGCGCCGCCCGACCCCGGAGCGTGGTCCGGCTCGGCCTGCTCCTGGTCGCCGCCCATGTCGCGCTGCGCGCGCACGGCCTCCTCGGTTCCGGCTTCTCCGGCGCGGACCTCGGCCTGCTTGCCGCCGCCCGACGGGGCGACGGCACGGCCCTGCTCGGGGAGCCCGTCGGTGGTCGCCTCGATCCGCTGACCCGTCTCGCCGCCCAGCTGGTCGCCGACCAGCACCCGGTCGCGTGGTCCACCGCGGTCGCGCCCGTGCTCGTCCTCGAGGCGGCGGCCGGCCTCGCCTGCCTCGGTGCCCTCGTCGCGTGCTTCGGGCGCCGTCCCGCGGTGCTCGGCCTCCTCGCGCTGCACGTCACGACCGCAGCGGCCTGGCCCGCCGCGGCGACGTGGAGCAGCGCTCTCCCCCAGCTCGCGGCGCAGGCAGCGACGTACGCCGCCGTGGGGTGCTGGGTGCTGCACCTGCGCACCCACCGCCGCCGCTGGCTCGCCGCCACCGTCGCGGCGAGCGCCCTCGGCGCCCTCGTGGCCGTGGAGGCCCTCCTCCTGCCGCTGCTGCTGGCGGCGCTCGCGGTGACGGTCCACGGCATCGGGTCGGTCGACCGTCGGGTGGCCACGCTGTGGCGCGTACGTCGCGG
>DASWYU010000212.1:0-4795 GCA_036404795.1 Nocardioides sp.
GTCGTCCCGGCCAGGGCGCCGGTGCCGGTGCCCCGGGTCGCCCCGGTGGCTTCGGCCCCAGCGGCGGTGGCCGTCCCGGCGGTGGCCGTCCCGGCCAGCGTGGCCAGACCCAGGGTGCCTTCGGTCGCCCGGGCGGCCCGTCGCGCCGAGGTCGCAAGTCCAAGCGGGCCCGTCGCCAGGAGTTCGAGGCCATGGAGGCCCCGACGATCGGCGGCGTGCGCGTCCGCAAGGGCGACGGCGAGACCGTCCGCCTGCCCCGCGGCGCGTCCCTGACCGACTTCGCGGAGCGGATCGGCGTCGACGCGGCCCAGCTCGTGCAGATGCTGTTCCACCTCGGCGAGATGGTGACGGCGACGGAGTCGGTCAACGACGACGTGCTGCAGCTGCTCGGCGACGAGCTGAACTACGTCGTGCAGGTCGTCTCCCCGGAGGACGAGGACCGCGAGCTGCTCGAGTCGTTCGACCTCGAGTTCGGCAGCGACGAGGGCGACGAGGACGACCTCGTCGTGCGTCCGCCGGTCGTCACGGTCATGGGTCACGTCGACCACGGAAAGACGAAGCTGCTCGACGCGCTCCGCAACGCCAACGTCGTCGACAAGGAGGCCGGTGGCATCACGCAGCACATCGGCGCCTACCAGGTCTCGACGACGGTCGACGGCGCCGACCGCCGCATCACCCTGATCGACACCCCGGGTCACGAGGCGTTCACCGCCATGCGTGCCCGTGGTGCCCAGGCGACCGACATCGCGATCCTCGTGGTCGCGGCCGACGACGGCGTCATGCCGCAGACGGTGGAGGCGTTCAACCACGCCAAGGCCGCCGGCGTGCCGATCGTGGTCGCGGTCAACAAGGTCGACAAGCCGGAGGCGGACCCGACGAAGGTCCGCGGCCAGCTGACGGAGTACGGCCTCGTGCCCGAGGAGTACGGCGGCGACACGATGTTCGTCGACGTCTCCGCGAAGGCGGGCCTCAACCTCGAGGGTCTCCTCGAGGCCGTCGTCCTCACGGCCGACGCGTCGCTCGACCTGCGGGCCAACCCGACGCAGGACGCGCAGGGTCTCGTCGTCGAGGCGCACCTCGACCGCGGTCGTGGCCCGGTGGCCACGGTCCTCGTCCAGCGCGGAACGCTCCGCGTCGGCGACTCGATCGTCGCGGGGCCGGCCTACGGTCGCGTCCGCGCGATGCTCGACGAGCACGGCAACGAGCTCACCGAGGTCGACCCCGCCCGTCCGGCGATGGTCCTGGGCCTCTCGGCGGTGCCGGGTGCGGGCCAGAACTTCATCGTGGTCGAGGACGACCGCATGGCGCGCCAGATCGCCGAGAAGCGCGAGGCCCGCGAGCGGGCGGCACTCCAGGCGAAGCGTCGCGTGCGCCGTACCCTCGAGGACTTCATGGCCTCGATGGAGAAGGGCGAGAGCCAGGAGCTCAACCTCATCCTCAAGGGCGACGTGTCCGGTTCGGTCGAGGCCCTCGAGGACGCCCTCGCGAAGATCGACGTCGGCGACGAGGTCAACCTGCGGGTCATCGACCGCGGTGTCGGTGCGATCACCGAGACCAACGTCGACCTGGCGGCGGCCTCCGACGCGATCATCATCGGCTTCAACGTCCGCCCGCAGGGCAAGGCGACGGAGATGGCCGACAAGGAGGGCGTGGAGATCCGGTACTACTCGGTGATCTACCAGGCCATCGAGGAGATCGAGGCGGCCCTCAAGGGCATGCTCAAGCCGGAGTACGAGGAGCACACCCTCGGCCAGGCGGAGATCCGCGCGATCTTCCGCAGCTCCCGCATCGGCAACATCGCGGGCTGCATGGTCACCAGCGGGTCCATCCGCCGCAACGCCAAGGTGCGCGTGCTGCGCGACAGCAAGGTCGTGGCCGACAACCTCGACCTCGCGTCGCTCAAGCGCGAGAAGGATGACGCGTCCGAGGTCCGCGAGGGCTTCGAGTGCGGTCTCGTGCTGCGGAACTTCCAGGACATCAAGGAAGGCGACATCGTGGAGGCGTTCGAGCTCCGCGAGATCCCGCGCGGCTGACACCGGCCGTTCCAGGCACCCCACGATCGCGGGCCGGAGCCCGGGGCTGACGCCCTCGGCCCCGGCCCGCGGTCGGCTTTCACCACAGCACCAGCACCGCACCACCACAGGAGAGAACGAGATGAGCAACCCCCGATCGCGTCGGATCGCGGACCGGGTGCAGGTGGTCGTCGCCCAGATGCTGGAGCGCCGCCTCAAGGACCCGCGCCTCGGCTTCGTGACCATCACCGACGTGCGGGTCACGGGCGACAACCAGCACGCCAGCGTGTTCTACACGGTGCTCGGCGCCCAGGACGACCTCGTGGGCACGGCGGCCGCCCTGGAGTCGGCGAAGGGCATGATCCGCTCCGAGCTCGGCAAGCAGCTCGGCATGCGCCACGTCCCGACCCTCGAGTTCATCGCCGACGCGCTGCCCGAGTCGGCCCGCCAGCTCGACGAGGTCCTCGCACGCGCCAAGGCACAGGACGAGGCGGTCGCTGCCGCGCGGGGCTCGGCGTACGCCGGCGAGGCCGACCCCTACAAGAAGCCGCGCGACGAGGACGACGTCGACGACGACCTCGACGTCGAGGACGACCTCGACGAGGACGACGCGGACCGATGACGGAGCCCGTCCCCGGTCTCGTCGTCGTCGACAAGCCGGCGGGCCTCACGTCCCACGGGGTGGTCGCCCGCGTGCGCCGGTTGGCCGGCACGCGCAAGGTCGGCCACGCCGGCACGCTCGACCCGATGGCGACCGGCGTGCTGGTCGTCGGGGTCGGGCGCGCCACCCGTCTGCTGGGACACCTCATGCTGACGGAGAAGGGGTACGCCGCGACCCTGCGCCTCGGCGTCGCCACCACCACCGACGACGCGGAGGGGGAGACCACCGCCACCGCGGACGCCGCCGCCGTGCGCGCGATCGACGAGTCCGCGGTGCGCGACGTTCTCGCCGGCTTCGTCGGCGAGATCGACCAGGTGCCGACGGCCGTCTCCGCGATCAAGGTCGACGGCAAGCGCGCCTACCAGCGGGTGCGCGACGGCGAGGAGGTCGAGCTCGCCGCGCGGCGGGTCACCGTCCACGAGCTGGTGGTCTCCGACGTACGCCGCGTCGTCGAGGGTGACCTCGAGACGATCGACGTCGACGTGACGCTGCGCTGCTCGAGCGGCACCTACGTGCGGGCGATCGCCCGGGACGCGGGCGCGGTGCTGGGGATCGGCGGCCACCTGACGGCCCTGCGCCGGACGGCGGTCGGGCCGTACTCGCTCGACGTCGCCCGCACGCTCGAGCAGCTCGAGGAGTCGTACGACGCGCTGCCCGTCGCCTCCGCGGCCCGGGCGGCCTTCCCGGCCCTCGACCTCGACCCCCGCCAGGCCGGAGCCGTGCGGGTGGGGCGAGCCCTCGACGTACCGCTCGACGGGCTCACCGCCCTCTTCGACCCCGACGGGGAGTTCCTCGCGCTCTACGAGCCGCGCGACGGGGCGGCCCGTGCGGTGGCGGTGTTCTGTTGAGCGTCCCGGGCACCGGTGCCGCCGCGGACG
Organism: Nocardioides sp.; assembly: GCA_036404795.1. GTDB lineage: Bacteria > Actinomycetota > Actinomycetes > Propionibacteriales > Nocardioidaceae > Nocardioides. The sequence goes on from DASWYU010000212.1 coordinate 3,552, forward strand.
AGGAGACGGGCCGGTCTAGGATCGGCGCCGTGACGACGTGGCGATCGTGGACGGAGGTCCCGGCGGACCTCGGCCGCACCGTGGCGGTGATCGGCAACTTCGACGGGGTGCACCTCGGCCACCAGCACGTGGTGCGGCGGGCCCGGGAGGTGGCCGCCGAGCTGGGCGTCGACGACGTGGTCGTCGTGACCTTCGACCCGCACCCGATCGCGGTGCTGCGGCCCGAGCACGCCCCCCTCGCGCTCACGACGATCGACGAGCGGCTCGCGCTCCTGTTCGCCGCGGGCGTCGACCACGCACTGGTGGTGCCGTTCGACCGGTCAGTGGCGTCCTGGACGCCCGAGCAGTTCGTCCAGCGGGTGCTCGTCGACTCGCTCCGCGTGAAGGGCGTCGTCGTCGGCGCCAACTTCCGCTTCGGCGCGCGCGCCGCCGGCGACGTGGCCACCCTGCGCTCCGAGGGTGAGGGACACGACTTCGTGGTGGAGGGCATCGCGCTCGACGGCGGCCCGCAGGTGTGGTCGTCGACCTACGTCCGCACGTGCCTCGCGGCGGGTGACGTCGAGGGCGCGGCCGAGGCGCTCGGACGGCCGTTCGCCGTGCGCGGCACCGTCGTGCAGGGCGACCAGCGGGGCCGGGAGCTCGGCTACCCCACCGCGAACGTCCCCACGTCCGGTCTCGTCGCGGCGCCTGCCGACGGCGTGTACGCCGGACGCCTCCGCCGGCTCGACACCGGCGAGGAGCTGCCCGCCGCGATCTCGGTCGGGACGAACCCGACCTTCGCGGGCGAGCGTGAGCGCCGGGTGGAGTCGTACGTGCTGGACCGCGACGACCTGGAGCTCTACGGCGTCGAGGTCGAGGTCTCCTTCGTCGCCCACCTGCGCGGCATGGTGCGGTTCGACGGCGTCGACGCCCTCGTCGACCAGATGGCCGACGACGTCCGCCGCGCCCGCGAGCTGCTCGCCTGAGGGTCGGGCGCGGTACGCAACTTTCCCCGGTCGACCGGGGAACACACCGCTTAGACCATCAACGTTGGTGGGTAAAGCGGCACTTTCCCCGGCCGACCGGGGAAAGTGCCACCTTCTCTCCGCATACGAACGGCCCGCACCCCCGGTCGCCGCCGACCTGGCGCCGTCCGACACGGCGGGCCTCGACCCGGCGATCGTCGCCGGGCTCGTCACCGAGCGCGGTGGTGCGACGAGCCACACCGCGATCATCGCCCGACAGCTGGGCATCCCCTGCGTGGT
>DASWYU010000213.1:0-11655 GCA_036404795.1 Nocardioides sp.
GCCGCCCCGACGGGCAAGGCCGCCGCGCGGCTCACCGAGGCGGTGGAGGAGGCGGCACGCCGGTTCGACCCGGTCGACCAGGAGCGGGTCGCGCGCCTCCTCCGCGGCGCGCCGGCCACGACGCTCCACCGGCTGCTGGGATCGCGGCCCGACTCCTCCGTCCGCTTCCGGCACCACCGCGGCAACCGGCTGCCGCACGACGTCGTCGTGGTCGACGAGGCCTCGATGCTGTCGCTGACGATGACGGCGCGGCTCCTGGAGGCCGTGCGCCCGGACGCGCGGCTGCTGCTGGTCGGCGACCCCGACCAGCTCGCCTCCGTGGAGGCGGGCGCGGTCCTCGCCGATCTCGTCGCCGGCTTCGGTGCGGGAGACGGACCCGGCGACGGACCTGGCGGGGGGCCGGTGGTGCGACTCCGCACCTCGCACCGGTTCGGCGAGACGATCGGCGCGCTGGCGGCATCCCTGCGGGATGCCGAGGAGGGCCCGGAGGTCGTGCTGGGGCGGTTGCGCGACGTACGGCGCACGCCCACCACCCCGCCCGAGGCCGACGCGCCCGTCACGTTCGTCGAGCTGCCGGAGCCCGCTCCGGAGGCGGCGCTCGATGCGGCACTGCGTCCGCTGCTCGTGCCCCCGGCGCGGGCGGTCCGTGCCGCGGCGCTGGCCGGCGACGCGGAGGCCGCGTTGGCGCTGCTGGCGGAGCACCGCTTGCTCTGCGCGCACCGGGCGGGCCCCTTCGGTGTGGCCGCCCAGAACCGGCGCGTCGAGGCCTGGTTGGCGGAGGAGGACCCGGGGGTGGTGCCGGGCGGGTCGTACGCCGGCCGGCCCCTCCTCGTCGTCCGCAACGACCCCGGCCTCGGGCTCGCCAACGGCGACACCGGCGTGGTCGTGCGCGCGCCCGACGGGTCGTTCCGGGCGGTCTTCGCGACGGCCGGCCGTCCCCGCGACCTCGCGCTCAGCCGCGTCGGCGAGGTCGAGACGATGCACGCGCTGACGATCCACAAGGCGCAGGGCAGCCAGGCCGAGCGCATCACCGTGCTGCTGCCCGACCCGGAGTCGCGGCTGCTGACGAAGGAGCTGCTCTACACGGCGGTCACCCGCGCCCAGCGCTCCGTGTGCCTCGTGGGGTCCGAGGACGCCGTCGCCGCCGCCGTCGTGCGCCACGTGCAGCGCGCCAGCGGGCTCCGCGAACGGCTCCGCGCGACCGACTGACCGGCGCCCCGCCCGGCGCCGCGCCCCGTGTCAGCCGACGGCGTCGAGCAGCCGGCTGGTGGTGACGAGCGTGAAGCCGCGCTGGCGCAGGCCGGTGACGATGGCGCTCACGACGTCGGCGGAGGTCGTCGACGCGTCGGGCAGCACGATGGTCCCGCCGGCCTCGGCCGTGCCCACGACCTGCTCGACGAGAGCGGCGGGCTCGAGGCCCGCGAGGGTGTCGGGGTCGACGGTGGGCAGCACCTGGGTGAGGCCGCCGGCGTCGGCGCGGGCGCGGACGCGGTCGTCGCTGGCGCCGTACGGCGGCCGGAACACGCCCGGCGTCTCGTCCACGACGTCCTCGACGACGGCGACGGTGCGGGCCAGCTCGCGGTCGACCTCGGGCAGGGGCAACCGGGTGAGGTTGCGGTGGTCCCAGGTGTGCACGCCGATCTCGTGGCCGGCGGCGGCGATCGCGGTGGTGACGGCCGGGTAGGTCGCGACCTGCTGACCGAGCACGAAGAACGTCGCCGGCGCGTCGAGGCTGCCGAGGGCGTCGAGGAGCGCGGGCGTGCTCGCGCCGGGGCCGTCGTCGAAGGTCAGTGCGACGCACTGCTGCACGGCGCAGTCGACCTCGCCGGCGTCGACGGGCGGCGTCGTGGTCGTCGGCTCGGCGCTCGGGTCGGGACCGGTCGTCGGCACGGTGCCCGGCGGCACGGCCGGGTCCACGAGCGACGCCTGCGCCGTCTCGCCGAGGTCGGAGAGGAGCGCGTCGGTCTGGTCGAGGGTGAGGACGACGCTGACGCGACCCGAGTGGGCGGGCGAGATCTGGCCTTCGTCGAAGCCGACGAAGAGCTCACCGTTCTCGGTGAACCCCAGCACCGGCGCGCCCGCGGCGAGCGCCGCGTCCAGCAGGTCGGGGTCGACGGCGGGCTGGCCCGCGAGCGCCTCTGTGACGTCCTCGCCGAGGCCCGCCGGGTCCTCCACGAGGGCGGCGTTGGGGAGGACGGTGCCGCCGACCGCGTCGTACCAGGTCGTCCGCCACGTCTCCACCGCCCGGCCGCCCGTGAAGCGGAAGCTGTCGGTGAGCACCCCCACCATCGCGTCGGAGGAGCCGACGAAGCTCCAGGTGCCGTTGAGCTCGGAGTCGGGGTCGACGAGGGGCCGGTACGCCGCCACTTCGTCCGCTCCGAGCCGGTCCAGTTCCGCGTCCAGCGCGGCGATGCCGAGCCGGGGCCAGGTCACGTGCACCTCGCCGAGCTGCTCGGCGACGGTCACGGTGGACGCACCGGGCACGTCCTCGAGGACCGAGGGGTCGACCACGGCCGGGTAGCCGTCGACCGTGACGGCGGTGGTGTCGACGGGCGGCTGGGACGGTGCTTGCTCGTGCGGCCGGTCCGGCTCGGTCGCGACGTCGTCGGAGCAGCCGGTGACGAGCGCGCCGACGGCGAGCAGCGCGACGAGGGCGCGACGGGGCATGGTCCTCCGATCGGGCGGTGCGGGACGGGCCGCCATCATGCCAGCCTGCTCCGACGACCCGGGTGCGCGGCCGTCGAGCATGCGCGGCCCGGGTGGCCCGGTGCGACTATCGTGGGCCCCGGCAGATCGACTGATGACCGGAGCCCGAGGAGGCACACGCGAATGCCCTTCCTGCTGCGGGTGGAGCTCCCGGACGTCCCGGGATCGCTGGGCCGGGTGGCCACCGCGATCGGTGAGGCGGGCGCCGACATCGAGGCCATCGAGATCGTCGAGCACCGTCCCGACGGCACCGCGGTCGACGACGTGCTCCTCGAGACCTCACCCGGCGCGATGCCCGACTCGATCGTCTCGGCGTGCAACGCGCTCGACGGGGTTCGGGTCGTGTGGATCAGCCGCTACGCGGCCGGCGGCAACCTGTTCCTCGACCTCGAGGCGGTCGAGGAGCTGACGGCCCATCCGTCGAAAGCGCTCGACCGGCTGGTCGACCTCCTCCCCATCACCTTCCGTGCCGACTGGGCCGCGCGGGTGCGCCGCATCGACGGGCCCGGGGGCCAGGACTCGACGAAGATCCTCCACGCCACGGGCGCCGCCCCCGGAACGGTCGGCTGGTTCGCGCTCGAGCGGCCGGGTCGCGTGGTCCAGGGCGCGGACGACATCAACGTGCTGTGCGCGGTGCCGCTGGCGCAGGTCGGCGGCGGTCGCGCCGAGCAGATCGTGGTCGGGCGGCGCGGGGGGCCGGAGTTCCTCGAGTCCGAGCTGGCCCGCATGGGCCACCTCGTCGCGCTGGCGGTCTCCATCGCCCGCCAGGCCTGACGCCCACGCGACGCAACCCGCAACTCGGCGCGGGACACGCCCGCGACGACCGCACGTGCCCCAGCCCACACCGTGACCTGCGGCACGGACGTGCAGAATGACCGCCATGCGCATCGTGGTGCTGACGGGAGCGGGCATCTCCGCCGAGTCGGGCGTGCCGACCTTCCGCGACTCGGACGGCCTCTGGGAGGGCCACCGGGTCGAGGACGTGGCGACCCCGGAGGCCTACGAGCTGCAGCCCGGGGTGGTGCAGGCGTTCTACGACGCGCGCCGCGCCGCGCTGGATCTCGTCGCCCCGAACCCCGCCCACGAGGCGCTGTCGCGGCTCGAGGAGCACCTCGGCGACGACTTCCTGCTGGTCACCCAGAACATCGACGACCTCCACGAGCGGTCGGGCACGCAGCGCCTCATCCACATGCACGGTGAGCTGAAGAAGGCGCTCTGCCGGTCGTGCGGGAAGCGCAACGAGTGGCTCGTCGGGCTCTCCGACCTGCCGCCCTGCCCCTCCTGCGGCACGTGCGAGCTCCGGCCGGACGTCGTGTGGTTCGGCGAGATCCCCTACCGTATGCGCGAGATCGAGGATGCTCTCGCCGAGGCCGACCTGTTCGTCTCCATCGGCACGTCCGGCGCCGTCTACCCGGCGGCGGGGTTCGTGCAGGTGGCGCGGGCGTACGGGGCCCACACCCTGGAGCTGAACCTGGTCCCCTCCGAAGGCCGGTCGATGTTCCACGAAGCGCGTCACGGAAAGGCGGGACAGATCGTGCCGGAGTGGGTCGAGGAGCAGATCCTGCGATGAACCAGCGCCGTACGCGACGCACAGCGTTCCCCGCGCTCGCCCTCGCCTCCGTGCTCACGCTCGCCGCGTGCAGCGGTGACGACGAGAGCACCTCCGCAGCAGGGGCGACCCCGGTGCCCGGCGCCGGTGCCGACGACAGCGCCGCCGCCGCCGAGCGGTTCGCCGCTCTCCCGGTGACCTCGATCGAGGCGACGATCCTCGACGACATGGCGGGCGTCTCCACGATCCAGGCGCGCGTGCGCGCCACCCACCTCGGCTTGGACGTCGACGCGCAGGTCGCCGTCGACGACAGCGCCGACTGCGTGGGCACCGTCGCGATCGGCGAGGGCACGGCAGAGATCCTCCGGGTCGGCGAGCAGGTCTACGCGACGTTCGACCAGCCGTTCCTCGAGGCGATGGGCCACGGCCCGATCGAGGCCGGCGAGATCACGAGCAGCGCGGCGAACCGCTGGGTCCTGCTCGACCTGGCCTCCGGGCTCACCGACGTCGCGCTCGCCTGCCAGGCGGCCGTCGAGGCGATCGGTGGCGAGATCTTCGGCGGCGCCGACGCCGACACCCAGGTCACGGGCCTCGAGCAGGTCGGCGACCGGCAGGTGCTCGGCCTGGAGCGCACGAGCGAGCTCGGCACGACCTCCCTGCTCGTCGACGCCACCGGTGAGCACCGGTTCGTGCGCATCGTCGCCCCGCGCGACGGGTCCCCGATGACGGTCGACGAGCTGGTGTACGACGAGGTCGTCGAGGTCCCGGACCCCGACGCCCGCGGTGTCGTGCTCTCGGCCGACGTCGGCCTGAGCTGACCACTGAACTGACCACTGGGCCGACCACTGGGCCGACCACTGGGCTGACCCCCCGGGGCTGACCCCTGGGCGGGCCTCAGGGCCGGAAGGTAGCGTTCGCCGTCGGCACGTCGACGTGACGCGCCGCACCGCGACGCGATCGGAGTCAGCCGTGGCCGAGGAGCCCGACGAGAAGCCCGCCGAGACGTCGGGCGAGACGTCCGGCGAGAAGTCCGGCGAGCCCGTCACGCTCGTGAAGCACGGCGTGAGCAGGCCGCGGCGCTTCTCGCGGACCTCCCTCGTCGGCGGTGGCGTCGCGGTCGCCCTCGTCGCGGTGGTCGGGGGGCTCGCGGTAGTTGTCGAGTCCCGCGAGGACGACACGACGACGCCCGCCGGTGCGGAGCGCAACGACATCGAGGACGACCCGATCGGCGAGGTCGGCGAGCGGATCGACCTCGCCATGCGGGGCCTGGAGTCGGTGCGCGTGCTGCTGCAGCCCACGGACGCGCAGCTGCCGCCCTTCGACCTGCGGCTGAGCGTCGACGGGGACTGCTCGGGGACGGTGGGCGCCGAGGGTGCGTACGGCGAGGTCCTCGCCGTCGACGACCAGTTCTTCTTCCGACCGGGCCCGGAGTACTGGGCGGCCTACACGGACGCCCCGGCGGGCGAGGGGGAGTCGGACCCGGGTGCGGCCGACCAGGCGGCGCAGATCGCGGAGCTGCAGGAGCTCGTCGGCGAGCGCTGGATCGACGGCACCGACTCCGCCGACGCCACCTCCCTCGGCATCCTCTGCAACCAGGGCCTCGACGCGCTCCTCGGTGACGCCTACGAGCCGGCCGCCTTCGAGGAGGACGGCTGGCTCGTCGGCGAGCAGGACGAGGTCGACGGCCGCCCCGCCGTGTCGCTGACCAACGGTGCCGGGAACGCGACCCTGTGGGTGGCGACGACGGGGGACCCGTACATCCTCCGGGCCGAGGTGGCGCAGGGGGCGTCGGGCGCGACGTACACCTTCTCCGAGCAGAACGAGCCGCTCGCCCTCGAGGTGCCCGCGACCGACGAGATCGCGACCAACGAGGAGCTGCAGGCCGCGCTCACGGCCCCCTGAGCTCCGCCTGCATGAGGGCGACGAGCCGCTCCCGATCGTCCCCGAGGCCGAACTCGTCGATCCAGAAGGCCATGACGTCGACGAACAGCGCCCCGCTGTCGCGGACGCGCGGGTCGAGGTGGCCGAACACCTCGAGCGTGACGACGCCGTAGAGCGACGCCCACGACCGCATGTAGATCCAGACGAGGCCCCGGTCGACCTGGGCGATGTGGTCGACGTCGGCGGGCAGCAGCGGGTCGGTGACGGCCTCGAGCACGGCCGGATCGAGCGACTCCGGCGGCGGCAGCGGGAAGTCCTGGCGCACCCACACGTCGTGGACGAGCCCCGTGAGGAAGTGCCCGGAGCTCGCCACCGTCACCAGCTCGCGCCGGATGCAGGACGACTCCGCGACCGGGTTGGCGAAGACGAGCGCGAACTCGCGCGGGTGGTCGAGCGCCCAGCGGCGGAACGCGGCGATCGCGGCGACGAGGCGGGCCGCGGGGTCGTCCGCGGCGTGCCGGTCGGCGGCGGCGCGGAACCCGTCGGTGGCGTCCCGGTCGATCTCGAAGGCGACGAGGTCGACGAGCTCCTGGTGGTTGGCGACGTACCGGTAGAGCGCCGGCGCCGTCAGGCCCATCCGCGCCGCGACGGCGCGGAGCGACGGGTCCTCGCCCTCCGCGAGGAGGGTCCGCGACGTGCGGACGATCTCGGCGAAGGTCTGCTCGCGCTTCTCGGCCCTGCTGCTCATGTGTGCTGCGCCACTCCCCAGTCGGTTGCGGGGGCGAGTTTACACCGTTTACGGTTAACGCCGTTAACACTTCGGATGGCAGGGATCGGAGAGCGTCATGATCGAGCGTTGGGGCGGCGTCGTCGCCCGTCGGGCGGGCCGGGTGCTCGCGATCGCGCTACTCCTCGCCGTCGCCGCGGGTGCCTTCGGTGCGGGCATCTTCGGCTCGCTCTCGAACGGAGGCTTCGGCGACCCGGACTCGGAGTCCGCCCGGGCCGTCGAGCAGAGCAAGGAACTGTTCGGCGCCGTCGGCGTCGACGTCGTCGCGCTCTACGGCTCCGCGGACCTCGACGCGGGCGACCCCGCCTTCCGGGAGGCGGTGCTCGCCACCGTGGCGGGCTACGAGGCCGATGCGGTCGGGCGCGTGGTCACGCCGTGGAGCGACGAGACCGGCAGCCTGACGCTCACCGAGCCGAACCCCGCGATGGTCAGCACCGACGGGCGCACCGTGCAGGTCCTCGTCTCCCTGACGGGGGACTCGCAGGACGAGATGGCGGCGGAGTACGACGCGCTCGCGCCCTCCCTGCAGGCCGGGTCCGACACGGGGTTGCGCACCGACGTGGCCGGCACGTGGGCGACCTACGTCGACGTCAACGACACCGTCTCGGAGGACCTGAAGCGGGCGGAGCTGCTGTCGCTGCCGGTCGTGCTGCTGCTCTCGCTCCTCATCTTCGGCAGCGTCGTCGCCGCGTCGATGCCCGTGATGGTCGCCGGGTTCGCCGTGATCGGCGGTCTCGCCATCGTGCGCGTCATCACCCTGCTGACCGAGGTGTCGGTCTTCTCGATCAACGTCATCACGCTGCTCGGCATGGGCCTCGCGATCGACTACGCCCTCTTCGTCATCAGCCGCTTCCGCGAGGAGCTGGCGAAGGAGCCCGACGGGCGGGTCGACGGCCGCGGCGCCGACCGCGAGGCCGCCCGCGCCGCCATCGTCCGCACGATGGCCACGGCCGGTCGCACCGTGATGTTCTCGGGCCTCACGGTCGCCGTCGCGATGAGCTCGCTCCTGGTGTTCCCCGTCGGGTTCCTGCGCTCGCTCGGGTACGGCGGGTTCGCCGCCGTCGTCGTCGCGATGCTCGCGGCGCTCACGGTGCTGCCGGCCGTGCTCGTGCTGCTCGGCCGCCGCATCGACGCGGGACGCGTGCCGCTGCTGAACCGACGCCGTACCTCGCCCTCCCTCACGCGCGCCGCGGACGGCCGGTGGGCCGACCTCGCCCGCGCCGTCATGCGCCGGCCGCTCACCTACATCGTCGTCATCGGCGCCGCCCTCCTCGCCGTCGCGTCGCCGTTCCTCCACGTCGGTTGGGGCGGTGTCGACTACCGCGGCCTGCCGCACGACGCGCCGGCGTACGTCGCCTCCGAGAAGCTCGCCACCGCGTTCGGCGAGGAGACCTCGAGCGCCGAGGTGCTCGTCGTCGGGCTGGGGGCCGAGGACCCCGACCTGCAGGAGTACGTCGCACGCCTGCCCGCGGCCCTCGGCGACCGGGCCGACGCCACGACCGCCGCGGTGGCCGCCACCACGGCCGACGGTGCCGACGGGGGCCCGGCCACCCTGGTGCGGGTCACCTGGCCCGGCGGCTCCCAGGACGACGTGTCCCAGGACGCCGTGCGGGACCTCCGCGACGTCGCGGCGCCGGCCGGTGCGGACGACGTGCTCGTCGGCGGGCTCAGCGCGGACACCGTCGACCTGCTCGCCGCCGTCGGCGACGGGCTCCCGCTCATGGGGCTCGTCGTGGTCGTGACGATGTTCGTGCTGCTGTTCCTCGCCTTCGGCTCGCTGGTGCTGCCGCTCAAGGCGATCGCGATGAACGTCCTGTCGATCACCGCGTCCTTCGGCGTCGTGACCTGGATCTTCGCCGACGGCCACCTCGAGGGGCTGCTCGACTTCACGAGCTCGGGTTACCTCGACGCCACCCAGCCGATCCTCATGCTCGCGATCCTGTTCGGCCTGTCCATGGACTACGAGGTCTTCCTGCTCTCCCGCGTCCGCGAGGAGTGGGACCGCAGCGGCGACAACGAGCGCGCCGTCGCCGCGGGCCTGCAGAAGACCGGCCGGATCATCACGTCCGCCGCGCTCCTGCTCGCCGTCGTCATCGGGGCCTTCGCGACGAGCGGCATCGTCTTCATGAAGCTCATCGGCGTCGGCATGCTCGTGGCGCTGCTCCTCGACGCGACCGTCGTGCGCGCGCTGCTCGTGCCCGCGACGATGCGGCTCCTCGGGCGCTGGAACTGGTGGGCGCCCGGACCGCTGCGGCGGTGGTGGGAGAGGTACGGCTTCCGCGAGGCGTGAGGCCGCGGCGTACCAGGGTCACTCCCTCACCGCCGCCGCCGTCCGTCGGCCCCACGCCCCGGGTAGTCCCTGACGTTCCGGTCCCGAAACACGCGTGGGATGGACCGAAACGTCAGGGACTATCCCGCAAGGAGGTGGCGTACGACGTGGGAGCGGCGGGCGGTCAGGCCGGGCCGAACAGCAGCGGCAGCAGGAAGAGCATCCCGACCGACCAGGTGACGTGCGTGACGGCCCCGGCGAGCACGCCGCCGGTGGCGCGGCGCTGGAGGCCGGTGACCACGCCGAGCAGCGCGGCGGCGAAGGCGAGCATGACGTTGCCGGTGGCGGCCGTCGCGAGCACGTAGACGACGGTGGTCACGGCGACCGGGTGGCGGTGGACCGCGTCGTACAACGCCCCCCGGAAGAACAGCTCCTCCGCCACCCCCGCGACGAGGGTGACCACGACGAGCCCGGGGGCGACGCCCTCGCCGGTGAAGGACACGACGTCGCGCACGGCCTCCTCGAGCGGCGGGATCTCGCGCACGACGAGCGCGCCGACGGTGAAGAGCGCGACGAGGCCGAGGCCGACGAGGAGCGGTGCGACCAGCGGGCGGTGGCCGGGGGCGCGGCCGCTGCGCCCGAGGTGCACCGGGCCGGCCAGGAAGGCGCCGAGCGCCCAGACGCCCGCGAGCACGACGGTGCAGGTGTAGAAGCCGACGGAACCCGGGTCGAACCGGAGCATGAGGCCGAGCACGACGGCGCCGGCCACGACCGTGGCGATCGTGACCACGCGCTGCCGGGTGTCGACACCCGGGGCCGGGGGTGCCGGGGGCGCGGGGCTCAGTGCTCCGCCCCTGCCTTCTCCTCCTGCTCCGCCTTCCGCTCGGCCAGGGCGCGGCGCACGGCCTCCGCGTAGGTCAACGGCTCGCCCGGCACGATGTCCTGGATCGAGTGGTCGGTGACGACCACCTCGACCCCCATGGAGTCGATGAGGTTGCGGCCCGTCGTGGCGTCGACGGTGGTGACGAGCGCGAGCCAGTGCGACGAGAGGCGGGGCGTGAGCACGGGCACCGGCACGATCGGCGGGGCGTGGCCCTTCGCGACCCTCGCCGCCTCGCGCAGCATCCCGATGTAGTCGAGGCGGTCGGGGCCACCGATCTCGAACGCCCGGTCGAGCGCCTCGTCGCGGTCGGCGACGCCGGCCAGGTAGCGGATCACGTCGTCGACCGCGATGGGCTGCGTGCGCGTCTTCACCCACTTCGGGGCGACCATCGCGGGCAGGCGGTCGACGAGCTGGCGGGTGATCTCCCACGAGATCCCGCCGTGGCCCACGACGATCGCCGCGCGCAGGGTGGTGACGGGCACGCCGCTCTCGCCGAGCAGGTGCTCGACCTCGCGCCGGGAGCGGAGGTGGGGCGAGAGCTCCTCGCCCTCCGCGCCGAGGCCGCCGAGGTAGACGATCTGCCGCACGCCCAGCGCCGCGGCCGCCTGGCCGAACGCCCGCGCGGCGGCGGCGTCCTTCTCCTCGAAGTCGTCGTCGTCGAGCGAGTGGACGAGGTAGTAGGCCACGTCGACGCCGGTCAGCGGCTCGGCGAGGGTGCCGGGGTCGGAGACGTCGCCGTACACCGGCGTGCCCTTGCCCGCGTAGTCCTCGGGGTGGCGCGTCATCGCCCGCACCTCGTGGCCCTCCGCGACGAGGGCCGGCACCAGGCGGTGCCCGATGAAGCCGGAGGCGCCGGTCACGAGCACGCGCAGGTGACGACGCGTCCCGCCGGCCTGGGGTTCGCTTGTCGCAGCCACTCGTTCACTATGCCCCGCGGGTGGTGAGGCCCCGGGGCCGCGTCTCACGCGTGCCAGGCCGCCGAGAGCCGCGCGTAGTGCCCGCCCGCCGCGACGAGCTCCGCCGGGGTGCCGACCTCGACGACACGGCCGGCGTCCATGACGACGACTCGGTCCGCGGCCTCGGCCTGGGTGAGCCGGTGGGCGATGGTGAGGGCCGTACGGCGCTGCACCACCCGCGTCGCCGCCCGCTCCAGGTCGCGGGCGCCCGTCGAGCCCGCCTCGGCGGTGGCCTCGTCGAGCACGACCACCGGCGGGTCCGCCAGCTCGACCCGCGCCAGGGCGAGGTGCTGGGCCTGCGCGGCGGTGAGCGCGGCGGCGCCGTCGCCCACGACGACGTCGAGGCCGCCGAGCGCGCGCACCCAGCCCGCGGAGCCGAGGTCCTCGAGCACCTCCCACAGCCGCTCGTCCGCGGCGTCGGGCGCGGCGAGGGTGAGGTTCTCGCGCACCGTGCCCGCGAAGACGTGCACCTCCTGCGTCACGATCACCACCGGCGGGCGCGCGTCGACGCCGTGCACCGCCACGGGCACGTCGCCGAGGCGCACGGTCCCGTGGGTCGGCGTGATGCGACCCGCCACGATCTGGCCGAGGGTCGTCTTGCCCGCGCCGCTCGCGCCCACGACC
>DASWYU010000214.1:0-9483 GCA_036404795.1 Nocardioides sp.
GCGGACCCCGCTGTCGGCGGGGTCGGCTCCGCGGCGTACGACGGGACCCCGGTCGCCCACCCGAGGGCCGCGGCCCCGCCGAGCACGACGGCGGCGAGGCGGACCCTCACGCGTCGGCCCCGACCGGCTCGCGGTCGGCGGGCGTGCTGCTGTCGGCGTCGTCGCGGCGGGTGGAACGGCGCCGTACGGCCACGACCACACCACCCGCGAGCACCAGGAGCACGAGGAGGCCCGTCCAGGAGACCGCCCAGACGCCGAAGCTCGCGGTGGCGGGGCCGCCCGGGCTGACGGTGTCCTCGCCGACGACGCGACCCTGCACCTCGACGTCCCCGGAGAGCCGGACCACGGGCCAGGCGCTGCGGGTCACGGTCACCGCGACGGTGTCGCCCGGCAGCAGCTCGTCGACCTGGGCCGCGGCGTCGGCGGCGTCGTCACCGCGGAGGCCCAGCGCGTCGATCGCGCTCGCCGCACCGAGGCGCACGTTGCCCGTGTTGCGGATCTCGTAGCGCACCTCGACGTCCCCCGGCGCGAACGGCACGAGCGAGGCGTCGAAGGTCGTGCGCACGTCGGCGACCTCCAGCGCGGGACGCAGGTCGCCGGCGACCTGGAGGTGGAGCCGCACTCCGATCCGATGGGTCACCCGCACGCTGCCGTCACCGCTCGATCGGGCCACCACGATGCCCGCGGGGTGGTCGCCCGGGGTCGCCTCGGCCGGCACCGTGACGGTCACGGGGAGCACCCGGGTCTCGCCGGGCTCGAGGCGCAGGACGCCTCCGTCGGTGCCGTCGACCCGTACCCAGGAGCCACCGGCCTCGGGCGTGCCCTCGGCGATGTCGAACGCGCCTCCCTCGCCGAGACGACCGTCGCCCGTGACGACCTCGAAGTCGGCGGCGGCAGCGCCCAGGTTGGTCACCGCGACCGCGTCGGAGACGCTCGCCCCCGGTTCGACGACGTGCCGCAGCGAGACGCGGCCGTCCGGTCCGTCGGCGGTGGCGGGCGTGATGGCCCAGCTGACGGTGTCGTCCTCGGCGGCCGCTGCGGTGCCCGCGGCCGGGCCGAGCAAGCCCACGAGCACCGCGGCAAGCGCGGTGAGGAGGGCGGTGGACCGCGACGTACGGCGGGGGGTGGGGTCGGGCAGGCGGGACACGTCGGTCCTCTCGGGTCTCGTGCGGTGGAGCGGGCGGGCACGGCACCGCGGGCCGACCGGTGGATCCGGCCGGCCCGCGGCCGCGAGTCGTGCAGGTGCTGCGGATCAGTCCTTCGCGAACAGCGTCAGGGTGACCTGGCTGCTGTAGCGGCCGCTCTCGGCCTCGGGCGGGACCGTCAGTGCCAGGTCGGCGGAGACGACCGTGCTGCCGACGCGGGTCTCGCGGTCGGAGTCGGCGAGGGCGGAGGGAGCCTCGAGCGTCGACGAGGCGCCGGCCGCGGCGCCGTTGTCGGAGCTCACGATGAACGGCACCCAGGCGAGGGCGTCCGCGCCGAAGGAGCGGTTGCCGGCGATGAAGTCCGAGGCGGAGCCGGACAGCGTCCAGCCGGCGCCGCGGGCCTGGGCCTCGTTGCGGGTGTCGGCCACGGTGATCTCCGGCAGCGTCGCGGTCTGTGCCGCGGCGTCACCGGCGAACGCGATCGCCTCGTCGAGCGCGGGGACGGAGAGGCTGAGCGCACCCGCCGCGGACGGCACGGGGACGGTGGCCTCGAGAGCGACCTCGGAGTCCGAGCCGGCCGGACGCGCGCCCAGCAGGTCGAAGATCGAGTGGCCGATGTCGGTGTTGTCGAGGTAGGCACCGCGCACGTGGTCCCAGTTGGTGGCCCGGGCCTGGAGCAGCTCGGAACCGGCGCCCTTGGCGTAGAGCGGGACGAGCGCGTTGGTGTGCCCGCCCGAGTGCCACGAGACGTTCGGCAGCTCACCGGCGTCGCCGGTCAGCTCGGTCCAGCCGGTCGACGTGCCGGCGCCGGGGCCCGCGAGGTAGCCGGTCTCGTGGTCGACCGTGACGACGACGAGGGTCTCCTCCCAGCTGCTGTTCTCCTCGACCCACGTGGTGACCGACTCGACGGCGTCGTTGAAGGAGACCTGCTCCTCGACGATGCGCGTGGTCTGGTTGGCGTGACCGGCCCAGTCGACGGCGCCGCCCTCGACCATGAGGAAGAAGCCCTCGTCACCCTGGTCGAGCACGTTGATCGCGGCCTCGGCGGAGGTCGCGAGCGAGGGCACGTCGGTGTTGGCCGGGTCCGTGTGCGGAAGGACCGCGTTGTTGCCGAGGCCCGGGCGGTTGTACTGGAACGTCTCGGCGACGCGGGCGAGGCCGAAGAGCTTGTCCGGGACGTTCTCGCCCGCGGCGACCTGCTCGAACTGCGCACGGCTCTCGATGTAGCTGAAGTCCGTCTCGCCGCTGACGAGGCGGCTGAAGTCGTTCTGCGAGATCCACGAGCCGCTGCCGAAGTGCGACGCGCGCGGACGGTTGGCGTCGGTGTAGTTCGGGTGACCGCCGCCGATGAGGACGTCCGCGCCGCTGTCGATCATCTCGGTCGCGAGACCGTGGTAATCGTTGCGGTTCGTGTTGTGGGCGATGAAGCCCGCCGGCGTGGCGTGGTTGAACGGAACGTCGGTGACGAGGCCGACCTTCTTGCCGACGGCCTGCGCCTCCTCGCCGACCGTGAGCAGCCGCTCGCTGGTCGGGGGCGGCGTGAAGCCGAGCATGCCGTTGTTGGTCTTGACGCCCGTGCCGAGGGCGGTGCCCGCGGCGGCGGAGTCGGTGGCACCCGACGCGACCCAGCCGAAGCTGCCCCACGCCTCCTCCGGCGAGTAGTACGCCCGGCCGTTGGCCGAGTGGTGGGACTGGCCGACCTGGACCGGGAACGAGTCGTAGACCTCGCTCGGCGTGCCCTCGTGGTTGACGACCTCGCCCGTGGCGGGGTCGACCGTGACCTGCTGGTAGCTCGCGCCGGTCTCGTAGAGACGCGCGGCGTCGAACTGGTTGTAGCCGCCTCCGTCGGAGATCATCACGATGATGTTCTTCGGGGCAGCCACCTCCTCGGTGCTGGCGGCGTTCGCTCCGAGCGCGGGGGCCAGGCCTGCGGCGAGACCTGTCGCGACGCCGAGGGCAAGCAGGCGCTTGACCCTGGTGGCGGCGGTCGTCGTCATCGAGTTCCTCGATGCTGATGTCGGGGTGGGCGGTGGCACGAGACGAGCGTCTCGGGAAGGTCCTCCCGGCCCGCGCCGGTCCCGACGCTCTCGGCGCCACCGGACGCCCCGGTGAACGGAAGGGGTTGTCTAGACATCCGACGATCAACCGTTTTCATTCTCAACTCTCAGGACCCGTTCAGGCCTCGGAGAAGGAGCCGACGTCACGCGAGTGGCGGGAACCTCGGGGCTGCCGCCGATCGTCGCGTCCACGCCCGCCTCCCACGGCGTCCGCGAGGCGCGGGGAAATGACGAGAGCCCCCGACCGGGTCCCGGTCGGGGGCTCTCGCGTGCGGTACGGCATCAGGGACTCGAACCCCGAACCCGCTGATTAAGAGTCAGCTGCTCTGCCAATTGAGCTAATGCCGCGCGGTGAAGCGGGTGCAACCTTAGCAGTGGGTGACGCCCGAGAAAAATCGAGCCGACGGGGGCGGTCGGGAGCCTCAGAGCGAGGCCAGCACCGCCTGCGCCGCGTTGTGCCCGCCGAGCCCCGAGACGGCGCCGCCACGGCGCGCTCCGGAGCCGCAGAGCAGCACTCCGGCGTACGCGGTCTCGACCCCCCAGGCGGTCGCCGGCGTGTCGAGCGCCGCGCGCGCGGGGGCCCACGGCCACTCGAGGTCGCCGTGGAAGATGTGCCCGCCCGGCATGCCGAGGTCGGCCTCGACGTCCTGGGGGATCTTCGCCTCGATGCACGGGTTGCCGTCCGCGTCCCGCGCGATCACGGAGGCGATCGGGTCGAGGAGCACCTCGTCGAGCGACGCCAGCGCACGGTCCACCGCGACCTTCTTGACGCCCGGATCCGCGGCGAAGAGCGCGGCCGGCGTGTGGAGGCCGAAGTAGGTGAGCGTCTGCGCGCCGGTGCCCGCGAGCGGCCCGAGGATCGACGGGTCGGTCAGCGAGTGGCAGTAGACCTCGCCCGGCATCCGGGTGGGCACCCGGCCGGCGACCGCGTCGACGTGGGCGACCTCCAGCTCGGCGGCGCTCTCGGCGAGGTGCAGGGTGCCGGCGAACGCGACCTCCGGGTCGGCGCCCGAGCGGAGCCGGGGCAGGCGGTCGAGCAGCAGGTTGATCTTCAGCTGGGACCCCTGCGGCTTCACGACCTCGTCGAGGGGCTCCCCGACGAGGCCGGCGAGGGTCCAGGGCGCGACCCCGGACAGCACGAACCGGGCGGCCACCGTGTGGGTGCCCTCGGCGTCGACGAAGGTGACCTCCGCCCCGGCGTCGCCCGTGGAGGCGGCGTGCACGCGCCGTACGTCGGCTCCCGTCAGCACCTCCGCACCCGCGCCCACCGCGGCGGCGAGCAGCGCATCCGTCACGGCGCCCATCCCGCCCACCGGCACCCGCCACTCCCCCGTGCCGTTGCCGATCAGGTGGTAGAGGAAGCAGCGGTTCTGCACCAGCGACGGGCTGTGCAGGGACGCGAAGGTGCCGATCAGCCCGTCGGTGCCCACGACACCCCGCACGAGGTCGTCGGCGAAACGCCGGTCGATCGCCTCGCCGAGGGGGCGCTCCACGACGTCGCGCCAGATCTGCGCGGGCACCCGGGCGGCCACGTCGTCGACGCGCGGGAGAGGTGCGGTGAGGGTCGGCGCGACCACCCGCGCGAGCTCCTCGACCTCGGCGTAGAAGGTCGTCCACGCGTCGTACGCCGCGTCCGACCCCGTCAGCGCCGCGAAGGACTCCCGCGTGCCGGGGCCCTCGGGCCGCTCGACGAGCAGGCCGCCGTCGACGCCGTCGCGACGATAGGGCGAGTACGACGCGGTCGAGCGCGACACGAGGCGCAGGTCGAGGCCGAGGTCGGCGACCAGCTGCTCGGGCAGCAGGCTGACGAGGTAGGAGTACCGCGAGAGCCGGACCGGCACCCCGGGGAACGCCTCCGCGGAGACCGCGGCGCCGCCCGTGCGGCCGGCGCGCTCGAGGACCGCGACCCGGAGGCCCTGCCGCGCCAGGTAGGCCGCGCCCACCAGTCCGTTGTGCCCACCGCCGACCACGAGCACGTCGTATCGGGTGTGACCGAGACGGGTCGACCGGGTCTCGGTCGGGTCCAGGGGCCGGGCGTCCGCCGGCGGTGCGCCCGAGCTGCTCCGCGTGCTGTCGTCCATGTCCGCCACCCTAGTGGGCCCCGTTCCCCTGCCAACGGGGCCGTGAGGGGCCACAATGACCCGCGGAGAGGATCGGGTACCGGGCAGCGGGCCCGGCGAGGGAGGACGTGGACGTGAGCGGCACCGAGGGGACGGCGACGCCGAGCGGGCGGCGTGGCCTGCTCGCGGGCACCGGACCGTCGGGCGTGCTGCTCGGCGTCGTCCTCGCCCTGGGGTTCCTCTCCGTCGAGGTCAGCGAGACGTGGGTCGTCGCGTTCAGCCTCTGGCCGGTCGGGCTCGTCACGGCGGCGACGATCGTCGCCCCGCGTCGCTGGTGGCCCGTGCCCCTGCTCCTCGGCGGGGCCGTGGGCTGGTGGACCCTCACCCTGTTCGACGTCCGGCCGCTCACCGCGGTCGGCTTCGGGGTCGGCGTCGCCGTGCAGGCCCTCGTGGCCTCCGTCGTGCTGCGGTGGGGCGGCGCCGAGCGCCCGGAGCTCCGCACCCAGGCCGACCTCGGCCGCTGGCTGGTCGGCAGCAGCGCCGGCCCGGTCGTCGGCGTGCCGGTGCTCGCGGGGTTCGTGGCGGCCGGCGGCTACACCCCCCAGGCCGCCCAGATCGTGCTCGTCCTCCTGTCGTCCGTCTTCTCGCAGCTGCTCCTCGTGCTGCCGTTCCTCCGCTTCTACCGGGCCACGCCGCGGGTCTCCGACCCGGAGCGCCTCGCCCAGTGGGTCGCCGTCCTGGCCTCCACAGCCGCCGTGTTCACCCTCCAGGACGAGGTGGCGTGGGCGTTCGCGCTGGTCCCGCTCCTCGCTTGGGGAGCGCTCCGCCTCACCCTCGCCGACATGGTCGCCCAGCTCGTCGGGGTCTCCCTCGCCGTGCTGGCACTGGCCTCCTTCGGCGTCGGTCCCTACGGGATCACCTCGGCCGCCGACGCCGCGGTGCGCGAGAGCACGGTGCTGCACCTCTTCCTCGTCAGCGCGGTGCTCCTCGTCGTGCCCTACGCGCTGGTCGCCGAGCAGTTCCGCGACCGTTCCGCCGAGGCCCACCGCGAGCGCGAGCTCGTCGGCCGGATCATGAACTCGGCGACGCGCACGGCGATCATCGGCACCGACCGCGACGGCCGCATCACCCTCTTCAACGTCGGGGCGGAGCTGCTGCTCGGCTACGACGCCCGCGAGATGGTCGGGCAGACCCCGGCCGTGCTCATCCCCCGGGCCGAGCTGCACTCCCAGGCCGACGCCGTCGGCACCGCACCCGAGTTCCACCGCATCGCCCGCGCGCTCACCAAACGCTCCAGCGAGCCACGGGACTGGCGCCTGCGGCGCAAGTCGGGCGAGGTGCGCACCCACTCGCTGGTGATCACCCGCATGCACGACCAGCGCGGCGAGGTGGTCGGCTACGTCTGCACGTCCGAGGACGTGACCGCCCGGGTGCAGCGCCAGGACGCGCTCCTCGCGGCGCTCCTCACCGAGCGCGAGGCCGTCGAGCGGCTCGAGCAGGCGGACCGCATGAAGGACGCGCTCGTCTCGACGGTGAGCCACGAGCTGCGCACGCCGCTGACGAGCGTGCTGGGCTACGCCACGATGCTCGCCGACGGCGACTTCGGTGACCTGCCGGGCCCGGTCGCCCAGACGCTGGACCGCATCATCAGCAACGGCGAGCGGCTGCGCTCGCTCGTCGAGGACCTCCTCGTGCTGTCGCGCGTCAACGCCGGCCAGCTCGACCTTGCCTCCGAGCCGCTCGACCTGCGCGACGTCGTCCGCTCGGCGTACGACGTGGTCGCCCCGCAGGTCGAGAGCCGCGACCTGGAGGTGCGGGTCGAGCTGCCCGACGACAAGGCCCTCGTCAACGGCGACGCCGGCATGCTCGAGCGCGTCGTCCTCAACCTGCTGACCAACGCGCTCAAGTTCACCCGCGACGGCGGCCAGGTCGACGTGTCCATCACGCTCGAGGCGGAGGAGGTCGTGCTCGAGGTGAGCGACACCGGCCTCGGCATCCCGGTCGAGGAGCAGGACCAGCTCTTCACCCAGTTCTTCCGCTCGACCGTCGCCAAGCGCGAGGCGATCCAGGGCACCGGCCTCGGCCTCTCCATCGCCCACGCGATCATCGAGCAGCACGGAGGCGTCATCGGCGCCACGTCCGAGCCGGGCATCGGCTCGACGTTCCTCGTCGTGCTCCCCCGCCTCGGTGGCGACGCCCGCCACCGGCACCTCGGCTGAGGCCGCTCACCACCTCCACGTGCGCACGCGGTGACGCTAGCCGGAAACGGCGAACGCGCGGAGCCCGAGGACTCCGCGCGTTCGGTTGGGGTGAGTAACGGGACTCGAACCCGCGACATCCGCCACCACAAGGCGGCGCTCTACCAGCTGAGCTATACCCACCATGACCGCGTGCGCGACTGTCATCGCGACGGGCCGGAGAGAAGTGTAACGGGTGTCAGGGGGTGCTCTGACCACCCGGGTCGGATTCGGCGTCCGGAGCCGCGGTGAGCCCGGTGAGCGCGCCGCCGTGGCGGCGGGCGACCTCGCCGGCCTGGGCCGACGTCGGGCCGGGCGACGGGACGAAGACGGCCTCGCGGTAGTAGCGCAGCTCCTCGATGCTCTCCTGGATGTCGGCCAGGGCCCGGTGGTTGCCGCGCTTCTTCGGCGCCTGGTAGTAGGCCCGCGGGAACCAGCGGCGTGACAGCTCCTTGATGGAGGAGACGTCGACGATCCGGTAGTGCAGGAACCCCTCGAGCTCTGTCATGTCCCGAGCGAGGAACGAGCGGTCGGTGGCGACGGTGTTGCCGGCGAGCGGGGGGCGGCTCCCGTCGGGGCAGTGGCTCCGTACGTGCGCGAGCACCTCCGCCTCCGCGTCCGCGAGGCTCATGCCGCCCTCGAGCTCGGCGAGCAGGCCGGACTTCTCGTGCATGTCGCGCACGAAGTCACCCATCTGCTCGAGCGCCGCCGGCTCGGGCTTGATGATGAGGTCCACGCCGTCGCCGAGCACGTTCAGCTCGAAGTCGGTGACCAGCGCAGCGACCTCGATGAGGGCGTCCGCGCCCAGGTCGAGGCCGGTCATCTCGCAGTCGATCCACACCAGTCGGTCCGTCACGGCGAACCACCCTACCGAGCCGCCTCGGCGTGTGACGCTCGCCTCCTCGTCCCGGCGGAGAGGCGGGAGTTCAGGTTGGGTTCAGGAACGCTCCCTAGCATCGACCGGGCGCGCTCCTGCACGCATCCATTCCCCATCCACCCCGATCACCCCGACGAAACGAGGCGGCACCGATGGCGCAGTCGGCCGGCAAGCCGGACGGTCCGAAGCAGAGCCGGGCGGAGATCGCCGCCCGCGCCCAGCGCGAGGCGCAGCGCAAGGAGCGCCTGCGGGAGTGGCTCATCGTCGGCGGTGTCGTCGCCGCGGTCGCCGCGGTGATCATCGGCGTGCTGGTGTTCACCGGCAACGACGACGACGGTGGCGCGGAGGCGGACGCTCCCGGCGTCGGCGACAGCGCCGCTGCGGGCGGGTCCGGGGACTCCACCGGCGGGGCCGCGGCTCCCGGCGGCGGCGACACCGCGAACCTGGTCGGCGAGGTCACTCCCGACTACGGCTTCGCGTTCGGCGACCCGGACGCGGCCCACCGGGTCGTGGTCTACGAGGACTTCCTCTGCCCCTTCTGCGGTGCGCTCGAGGCGTCGACCAGCGACCAGCTGACCGAGCTCGTGGACTCCGGGGAGATCGTGGTGGAGTACCGGGTCTTCAACCTGCTCGGCCGCATCAGCGACTACTCGCTCCGGTCCGCGAACGCCATGGCGGTCGTCATGGACGCCGCCGGCCCCGAGGCCGCGAAGACGTTCCACGACCTGCTCTACGACCAGCAGCCCGCCGAGAGCGGCCCCTACCCCGACGACGACTGGCTCGTCGAGCAGGCGGTCGTGGCGGGCGCGGACGAGGACGCCGTGCGTCCCGGCATCGAGGACCTCGCGTTCGAGGACTGGGTCGGCGAGGCCGACGACGCCGCCGTCGACAACGGTGTCCAGGGCACGCCGACCGTGCTCGTCGACGGCACCGAGATCGGTGGGTCGACCATCGAGGAGATGACCCAGAACATCCTCGCCGCCGTGTCCTGACGCAACGCCCGCCCGGTCAGGCGGGGTCGGTGACGTCGGCGACGACCGCGTCGTACGCCGCGATCAGCGCCCCCGCCTCGACCGTCAGGCCGACGCCGTGCGCGCCTCCGCCGAC
>DASWYU010000215.1:0-26918 GCA_036404795.1 Nocardioides sp.
GCTGCCGCGAGCGCGGCGACGGCGGGCGCCAGGCCGGGGTGCGCGAGGGCCGCGGTGATCGCCACGCCCTCGGCGCGGACGTGGGCGGGGAGGCTCGAGGGCCCCTCGGCCACCCGCGGCTCGCCCACGGAGCGGAGCGCCCGGAGGTGCTCGCGCACCTCGTCGAAGTCGGTGTAGCCGAGGCTGCGGAACAGCCGGCTCATCGTCGCCTTCGACACCCCGGCCAGGTCGGCCAGCTCCGCGGCGCGGTAGGTCGCGAGGTCGTCGAGGTGCTCGACGAGGGTGTCGGCGGCGCGCCGCTCCTGGGGGGACAGGTCGGCGCGGCGGGACGCGATCCGCTCGTCGATGCGCACGCCCCTCACACCCCGATCCCGGCGGCGGGGGAGGGTACGGCGCGGGTGGCGCCCGCGTCGTACGCCCGGACCGCGGCGCGCACGGCCCCCTCGAGCGCGACGAGCCCGGCGGCCACGTCGACCTCGCGCACGTCCTCGCCCGGATGGTGGCTGATGCCGTCGAAGCAGCGGAGGAACAGCATGCCGATGTCCGCGACCCGCGCCACGGCCATCGCGTCGTGGCCGGCCCGGCTCCACAGGGCCATCGGGTCGGTGTCGCCGGTGCCGACGATGCCGTCGCGCACGGCCTGCTGCAGCCAGCCGGCGCACGGTGCGGCCGGGGCGTCGTGGGTCTCGATCACCTCGAGGCGGAGTCCCCGAGTGCCGCACGCGGCGGCGATCTCCGCCTCCATGACGTCCCACGCCGCGTCGCGCGCCGCGTCGAGGGGGGCCCGCAGGTCCAGGCTCAGGTCGGCCCGCCCGGCGATGACGTTGACGGCGCCGGGGCTGGCCTCGATGCGGCCGACGGTCGCGATGACGCCCCGCTCGCGGGCGATCCGCTCGATCGCGGTGATCGCGAGACCGGCGCCCACGAGGGCGTCCTTGCGCCGCTCGTAGGGCGTGCCCCCCGCGTGCCGGGCCTCACCGTGGACGGTGAGCCGGAAGCGCCGCGCACCGGCGATGGTCGTCACGTAGCCGAGCGACGCGTCGGCGGCCTCCAGGTAGGGACCCTGCTCGATGTGGGCCTCCAGGTAGCCCACCAGCGAGCCGGGTGCCCGCGCCGCCTCGTGGTTGCGGCGCGGGTCGAGCCCGAAGTCGAGGTAGGCCTGGTGGAGCGTCACCCCCTCGCGGTCGCGGAGGTCCCAGAACGTGTCGTCCCACTGCCCCGAGAACGCCTTGCTGCCGAGCAGCGCCGTGCCGAAGCGGGTGCCCTCCTCGTCGGAGAACGCCACCACCTCGAGGGCGCAGGGCCACGCGGCCACCTCGGTCGCCAGCGCGCGGGCGACGGCGATCGCCATGACGACGCCGAGCATGCCGTCGTAGCTCCCGGCGTCGGGCACCGTGTCGAGGTGGGAGCCGAGCACGAGGGCGGGCAGGCCCGGCTCGCGGCCCTCGATCCGGCCGCACTGGTTGCCCGCCGCGTCCTGCCACGTGCGCAGCCCCGCCTCGTCGAGCCAGGCCGCGACCCGACGGTTGGCCAAGGCATGCTCGGGGGTCAGGTGCGTGCGCTCGAGCCCGCTCGACGACGCGGTGAACCGGTCGAGCTCGGTGCAGCGGGCGAGCACCTCGGCGGCCGGCGTGCTCATGCGGCGGCCCCCGCGTCGGCGTAGGCCTCGAGCGCCGCCCCGACCCCGCCACCGGCGGTGACCGGGGCGCCGCACGCACGGAGCACCTGCTCGAGGGCCGCGAGCGTGAGCAGCACGGCGTCGCGCCGCGCGTTGTGGCCCATCGTGCCGATCCGCCAGACCTTGCCGTGGAGGGGGCCGAACGACGTGCCGATCTCGATGCCGAAGTCGGTGAGCATCGCCGTCCGCGCGGCGTCGCCGGGCACGCCGTCAGGGATGTGGACCGCGACGACGTTGTGCATCTTGTGCGTGACGTCCCCGAAGACCTCCAGCCCGAGGCCGCGCGCCCCCGCCAGCATCGCGGCCCCGTGCACCCGGTGGCGCTCCACCGCGCCCTCGACGCCCTCGGCCAGGAGGATGCGGGCGCACTCGCGGGCGCCGTACAGCATGCTCGTCGCCTCGGTGTGGTGGTTGAGGTGGCGCGGCCCCCAGTAGTCCATGATCTGCGCGAGGTCGAGGTAGTTCGACGCGATCCGCACGCCGCGCTCCCGGGCGACGTCGCCCGCCTCGCGGATGCCGGCCTCGACGTGCCGACGGCCGTCGAGGACCGCCACCGCGCGCTCGCCGAGGGTGATCGGCGCGCTCCCGGAGGGTCCGCCGAGGCACTTCTGCAGCCCGGCGCTGGCCACGTCGATGCCCCAGGCGTCCGTCTCGAACGCGTTGCCGCCGAGGGTGGCGGTGGCGTCGCAGTAGAGCAGCACGTCGTGGCGCCGGCAGATCTCGCCGAGGTCGGCGAGCGGCTGGCACATCGTCGTCGCGGTGTCGCCGTGGACGACGGCGAGGACCTTCGGGCGTACGGCGCGCACCGCCGCCTCCACCTCCTCCGGCTCGAACACCTCGCCCCACGGCCGCTCGATCGTGTGCACCTCGGCGCCGCAGCGCTCCGCGATCTCGACGAGCAGGTGGCCGAAGCGGCCGAAGACGGGAACGAGCACGCGGTCGCCCGGCTCGAGCAGGCTGACGAGGGCCGCCTCGATGCCCGCGCGCGACGTGCCGTCGACGAGGAACGTCTGCTCGTTCTCCGTGCGGAACACGCCGCGGTAGAGCGCCATCACCTCGTTCATGTAGGTCGTCATCGCGGGGTCGTACTGGCCCACCAGCGGCGCCGCCATCGCCCGCAGCACCCGCGGGTCGGCGCTGATCGGCCCCGGTCCCATGAGCAGCCGCGGCGGCGGGTGGATCTGCTCGATCGGGGGCGGCAGCGGGGACGACGGTGTCATGCGGGCGACGCTAAGAAACGCTGGTTTCGCCCGTGTTTCAGCGGTGCGCCAGTGTGTTTCGGTCGGGCATGATCGGCGCGTGGCGAGGACCTACGACGTCGTGGTGGTCGGAGCGGGCATCGTCGGGCTCGCGGTGGCCCGGGAGGCGCTGCGGCGCCGGCCCGGCGCGCGCGTGCTGGTGGCCGAGAAGGAGCCGGCCGTCGCGGCGCACCAGACCGGGAACAACTCGGGCGTCGTGCACGGCGGGATCTACTACGAGCCGGGCTCGCTCAAGGCGCGGCTGTGCGTCGAGGGCGCGCGCGAGATGTACGCCTACTGCGAGGAGCACGACCTCCCGCACGAGCGCTGCGGCAAGCTCGTCGTGGCGCTCGGGGAGCACGAGCTGGGGCGGTTGGACGAGCTGGAGCGCCGCGGCCGGGCCAACGCCGTGCCGGGGCTCCGCCGGGTCGACGCTGCCGGGATCCGGGAGATCGAGCCGCTCGCGACCGGCGTCGCCGCCCTCCACGCGCCGGGCACCGGGATCGTCGACTACGGCGCCGTCGCGCGGGCGATCGCCGCCGAGATCGCCGACCAGGGCGCCGAGGTGCTGCTCGGCACGGAGGTCACCGGGATCGCGCCCGGCCCCGGCGGCGAGGGCGCGGTGGTCGACCTGGCGGACGACGAGGGCGGTACGACGCACGTCCACGCCACCCGGGTCGTCGTCTGCGCCGGGCGGTGGGCCGACCGGCTCGCCCGGCGCTCCGGCGCTCCCGCCGACCCGAGGATCGTGCCGTTCCGGGGGGCCTACCTCGTGCTGCGGCCGCGACCCGACGCGGAGCCGCCCGTCGTGCGAGGGATGGTCTACCCGGTGCCCGACCCGACGCTGCCGTTCCTCGGCGTGCACGTCACGCGCCACATCGGCGGCGAGATCAGCCTCGGGCCGACGGCGATGCTGGTGCCGACCGTGCCCGCCCTGACCTGGCCCGGCACGTGGCGCGTCGCCCGTCGGTTCTGGCGCACCGGCGTCACCGAGCTGCGGATGGCGACGAGCCCGGCCGCGTTCGTGGCGGCCGCCGCCCGCTACGTCCCGTCGCTCACCCGGGCCGACCTGTCCGGCGAGACCCACGCCGGTGTGCGCGCCCAGGCCGTCGGCCGCGACGGTCGCCTCGTCGACGACTTCGTCATCTCGACCACCGGCGGCGTGGTCAGCCACCTCCGCAACGCGCCGTCGCCCGCCGCGACGTCGGCCTTCGCGCTCGCCCGTGAGCTGGCCGACCGGGTGGGGCTCTGACGCGCGTCGCCGGGAGTCGTGGCCCCAGCGCGTCGCTTTCCGTAGCGCTGAGGCCACGGAACAACGCCGTACGCCGCGCTGTTGCCGCCGTCGTGACCGGAATCCTCGTCCTCATCGCCGCCGTCGTGCTCGCGCTCGGCTTCGGGGCGTGGCGCGCGCGGACCGACGGGCGGTTCGGGACGCGGCGTACGGCGCGGGTCGCCACCGCCGACACGGCCGAGCCGACCACGGACGCCGACGCCGAGCCCTCCGCCTGGGACGCCGTCGTCGCGGCCGGCGTCGGCGAGTCGGCGGGGGAGCGCGCGACGCTCCTGCAGTTCTCGTCGGCCTTCTGCGCGCCCTGCCGGGCGACCCGGCGGGTGCTGGGCGACGTGGCGGAGGTCGTGCCGGGCGTCGCCCACGTCGAGGTCGACGCCGAGCACCACCTCGAGCTGACCCGCACGCTCGGGATCCTCCGCACGCCGACGACGCTCGTGCTCGACGCCGCCGGGCGGGAGGTCACGCGGGCGGCCGGCGCTCCGACGAAGCAGCAGGTGCTCGCAGGGCTCGACGCCGCGCTCCGAGCGCAGCCCGGGATCACCTGACAGCACCTGGACGATCGAGTCCGGCGAGTCGATCGGTTCGGTAGGGTTCGGCCCCGTGCCCGACGACCTCCTCACCCTCTCCGCGCTCGCCGTCCTGGCCGTCAGCTTCGGCGTGGGGATCGTCGTCGGCCTGACCGGGATGGGCGGTGGCGCGCTGATGACGCCGGCCCTCATCTTCCTCGGCATCCCGCCCACGGCGGCCGTGGCGAACGACCTGGTCGCCGCGGCGGTCAACAAGTCCGTCGGGGCCGCGGTGCACTGGCGCCACGGCGCGCCCAACATGCGGCTGGCGGGCCTCCTGGTCGTCAGCTCGGTGCCCTTCGCCCTCGCCGGCGGCTTCATCGTGCACCGGATCGGCGGCGAGAACGCCGAGGAGATGGTCGCGACGGCGATCGGCGCCGCCCTGTTGTTCACCGCCGCCACCTACACGCTGCGTGTCTACCTGCAGCTGAGGCTCGTGCGGGACGGCAACGAGGCGCCGACCGAGGTCGTGCGGCTGCGGCCGCTGCCGACCGTGCTCGTCGGGGCGTTCGGCGGGCTGCTCGTCGGCATCACGTCCGTCGGGTCGGGCTCCGTCATCATGGTCGCGCTGCTGCTGCTCTACCCGGCGCTGACGGCGGTGCGCCTCGTCGGCACCGACCTCGTGCAGGCGGTGCCCCTCGTGCTCGCCGCCGCGATCGGCCACGTCGTGGTCGCGGGGATCGACTGGGAGGTGCTGATCCCGCTGATCGTCGGGGGCACGCCCGGCACGTTCCTGGGCGCCCGCATGGCGGCCTGGGTCTCGCAGTCGGTGATCCGCCGCGGCATCGTCATCGTGCTGTCCCTCACCGGCCTCAAGCTCCTCGGGGTCCCGCCGGAGGCGGTCGGCATCATCGGCGCGGCTCTCCTGCTCCTCGGCCCGCTGGCGTGGGGCTGGGTGCGGCAGCGGGCCGGGCTGCCCGCGTTCGACGAGCAACGCACGGCGTGGCGGCACGACCCGGCGGACGGATCCCCGGACCAGCCGGAGGAGCCGGCGGACCCGGCCGGTCACTCCCGCGCGAGCTGACGCCCCCAGGCGTGGTCGGGGCGGTCGACGTCGATCGCGTTGCCGCGCACGACGGTGCGGGTGACGCGCCCGCCGTACCGGATCCCGTCGTACGCCGAGATCGGGTTCCGGTGCGCGAGCCGCGTGGCCTCGATGCGGAAGTCGACCCCGGCGTCGTAGACGGCGAGGTCCGCGTCGGCGCCGACCTCGATCCGTCCCTTGCGGGACAGTCCCACGAGGTCCGCGGTGTTCCGTGACATCCACCGCGACACGGTGCTCAGCGGGATCCCGCGGCGCCGGGCCTCGGCGGCCATGGCCGCGAACCCCACCTGGAGCCCGGACACCCCGCCCCACGCCTGCTGGAGGTCGCCGTCGCCCCGCGACTTCTCCTCGGCGGTCGCGGGCGAGTGGTCGGAGACGACGCAGTCGATGACCCCGGCCCGCAGCGCCGACCACAGCTCCTCCCGGTTGCCCGCGTCGCGGATCGGCGGGCAGCACTTGAACTCCGGCGACGCGTGCGGGATCTGCTCCGCGGCGAACGTCAGGTAGTGCGGGCAGGTCTCCACCGTCACCGGCAGTCCCTCGGCCCGCGCGTCGGCGATCATGTCGAGCGCCCGCGCGCTGGAGAGGTGGAGGACGTGCACCCGGGCCCCGGTCTCGCGGGCGCCGTCGAGCACCTGCCGGATCGCCGCCGTCTCGGCCTCGTGCGGCCGGGAGCGGACGAAGTCCCGGTAGGACCCGCCGGCGCGCTGCGGGGCTGCCGCCAGCACGTCCGCGTCCTCGGCGTGCACGATCATCAGTCCGCCGAACCGGGCGACCTCGCGCAGCGCGTGGAGGAACTCCGCGGGCGCGAGGGGCGGGAACTCGTCGACGCCGCTGGGGGAGAGGAAGCACTTGAAGCCGAAGACACCGGCCTCCCACAGGGGCTCGAGGTCGGGCACGTTGCCGGGCACGGCGCCACCCCAGAACCCCACGTCGACCATGAGCTCGCCCCGCGCGGCGGTCTGCTTCACGCGCAGGTGCTCGACGGTGGTCGTGGGCGGGATCGAGTTGAGCGGCATGTCGACGAGCGTCGTCGCGCCCCCGAGCGCCGCGGCCTCGGTGGCCGAGACGAAGCCCTCCCACGCGGTGCGGCCGGGCTCGTTGATGTGGACGTGGGTGTCGACGACGCCGGGCACGACGTACGCCGAGTCCGGCGCCTGCACGACCACCCCGTCGAGCACGTGGTCGAGTGCCTCGATCGCCGCGATGCGACCGCGCTGCACGACGACGGTCGCGGGGCGGAACGCTCCGTCGACGAGCACGTGCCGCGCCTGGACGGCGTCGATCCGCATCGTGCCGGTCCTCAGCCGAGCGCCGGGAAGGTGGCCCAGGCCTGCGGCTCCTCGGCCTGGCCGGCGCGGGTGACGGTCGCCTCGATGAGCCCGTAGGGCCGGTCGGCGGCGAGGAACACCTCGCCCGGGTTGTCGAGCCCGAACGGCTCGAGGTCGACGAGGAAGTGGTGCTTGTTGGGGCAGGAGAGGCGCACCTCGGCGATCTCGGGGTGGTTCTCCAGGACCCGCTTCCCCATCGCGAACAGCGTCTGCTGCAGCGCGAGCGAGTGCACCTCGGCGAAGGCGGTGAGCAGCTCGGAGCGCACGGCGGCGTACAGGCCGTCGAAGTCGAGCGCCGCGAGCTCGGCCGGGGTCCGGGCCGCGTAGCGCCACCACGCGGTCACGGACGTCGCCATGATCCGGTCGTCGGTCTCGGCGAGCGTCGTGTAGCGGTCGCGCGGGAAGCCGGAGAACGCGGAGCCCGTCGACTTGAGCACGGTGCAGTCCTTGAGCCCGGCGACCACCCAGGTCGCGTCACCGGCCTTCTGCACGAGGGCCGTGCGGACCTCCTGACCGCGGCGCACGAACGAGTGGTCGTGCGGGCCGTCGTCGGTCACGATGCGCTCCCACGCGAACGACTCGGCCTCCCAACGGCCGCCGTCGACCCAGGGGAACCCCTCGACGAAGTGTGCGCCGAGGGTGAGGAGGAAGGTCTCGGGGTTCGCGATGCCGTGCTCGCGGGCGAACGCGTAGACGGTGTTCTTCTGGGTGTCCGTGGCGACCACCTGGCTGTTGTCGCCGTCGGTGTGGCAGGCGGCGAAGTCGCCGCGGAGCTGGGCGGTGACGGTGAGGTCGGTGATCCGGTGCACCGCCGTGTCGCGGTCGATCCGCACGAGGCGGCACTCGGCCTTCCCGTACTGGTTCGGCCCGAGCACGATCGTGCCGGCGGCCGGCTCGCGTCCCATGTCAGCTCCCCTTGTAGGTGGTGTAGGCGTACGGGCTCAGCAGCAGCGCGACGTGGACGTGCGGCCCGTCGATCGCCACGGCGAGGTCGACGTGGGGGAAGAACGTGTCGCGGCCGGCGGCGCGGAACCAGTCGCCGGTGGCGAAGGAGACGACGTACGTCGCGGGCTCCAGCTCCGCGGTTCCCCCGGCGGCGACGAGCGCCCCGTCCCACCGCACGCGCCCGTCCGCGTCGGTGACGGCCACCGCCAGCGTCGTACCGGCCGGGGTGGCGAGCGTGACCTCCACCCCGACGGCGGGGACGCCGCGGGCGGCGTCGAGGACGTGGGTCGAGCAGGTGGTCACGCGAACATCCCCTCCAGTCGCAGCAGCGCGATCTGCGTCAGCTGCTCGTGCACCTCGACGCGCTCGGCGTCGGGGTCGTTGTCGAGCCGGCGCACCAGCTCGTCGAGGATCTCGCGGCGGGTGCGTCCCGCCGCGCGGATGAGGAAGACGTGGCCGAACCGGTCCTCGTACGCCGCGTTCCCGGCCGCGATCGCCTCCTCGAGACCCGCGTCGGCCGGGCGGTCGTCGACGATCGCCCGCTGTTCCCGTCGGCTCAGCGTCGCCTCGGTGCCGTCACCGGCGGGTCGTTCGCCGATCCGGGGGTGCCGGGAGAGGGCGGCGTCGAGGTCCTCCGGCGTCCACAGCGCGGCCTCCGCCTCCGCGAAGGTGAGGAGTCCGCCGACGTCGTCGTAGGGCCGGCCCGCGACGAGCGCGTCGACCCACCAGGACACGGCCGCCGCAGGTGCCAGCGTCTCCCGCGCCGCCGTCGGCGCGAGCACGTTGAGCTCGTCGATCCGCACGCTCTCTCCCTCCGGGCCGTCCCTCGGACGCGACAGTAGGGATCCCGTGTTTCACCCGGCGGCCGTCGCGTTTCGTGCCTGTAACGGACGTTTCGGAGGGGGCGGGCGGGTTCAGCCGGTTCCGGCGATCGTCCGCGCGAGGGCGAGCAGGTCGCGGTCCCGCCCCGGCGCCGCGACGAGGCAGACCCCGCAGGGCAGGCCGTCCGCGGTGCGGAGCGGCACGTTGACCGCCGGCAGCCCGCCGATGCCCGCGATCGAGGTCAGGGACAGGAGCACGTCGCGCAGCTCCTGGTCGGCGGCGCCCGGGAACGGCGCCGTCGTCGGGGTGGAGGGCAGCAGCACGATGCGGTCGGCGATCCGGTGGCGGATCTCCAGGCGGGTGCGGGTGAGGCGCTCGGCGGCGGCGTTCACCTCGGCGGCGTCCAGCCGCGCGGCCGCCTCGAACCGACCGCGCACGGTCGGCGTCAGCGTGTGCAGCCGCGACGCCACCCAGGTGGCGTGCTGCTGCCAGGCCTCGGCCGCCTGCACGAGGGAGAACGTCGTGCGCCACGTGGCGAGGTCGTGGGTGTCGAAGGGCTCGCGGACGACGTTGCCCCACGTGCGCACGAACTCCTCGATGGCGGCGCGGACGTCGGGAGCCGTGAGCGCCAGCAGGTCCGTGGCGAGGACGACGTCGCTGGTGGCCGGTGGCGGGGCGGGCGGCAGCAGCACGTCGCCGACCCGTGCCAGCAGGTCGGGGTCGCGGGTCATCCAGCCGACGGTGTCGAAGGTCGGGGCGAGTGCGAGCAGCCCGTCGCGGGCGACGGCGTTCCGCGACGTACGGATGCCCCAGAGGCCCTGCCACGACGCGGGCACGCGGATCGAGCCGCCGGTGTCCGTGCCCAGCCCGATCGTGGTGTGGCCGAGGCTGGTCGCGGTCGCGGAACCCGACGAGGAGCCGCCGGGGAGGCGGCGCGGCGCGTGCGGGTTGGGCGGGGTGCCGTAGTGCTCGTTGGCCCCGAAGAGGCTCCACGCGAACTCGTCGGTGCGGGCGATGCCGGTGACGTCCGCGCCCGCGTCGAGGAGCTTCTGGACGGCGCGGGCCGAGCGGGTCTCGACGGGGGCGGCGGCCAGGTAGGCCGGGCTGCCGGCGCCGACCTTCTGCCCGGCGACCGCGAAGAGGTCCTTCACCGCGACGGTCTCGCGGGCGAGCGGGCCCTCCTCAGAGCCGGTGACGAGCGGGTCCCCGACCACCCGCCAGACGCGGGTGTCGATGGCGGGCGGGGAGACGGCGACGTGGGCGGCCGTGACCACCCAGTCGTCGGGGCGGCGCTGCCAGAGCTGGGTCTGCTGCCCGCGGCCGCCGCGCGCGAGCTCGGTGGTCGCGACGACGAGCGCGTTCGCCGCGTCGACGACCTGCACCTGGACGTCGACGACCGTACGGCGCGGTGCCCCGCCCCGCCCGCTCCGGAAGGCGCTGATCTGGTCGTGGCCGACGAGCGTCCCCGCGGCGTCGGTGCGCAGGGTGGCCGGGCCGGGGGCGAAGAGCCGGTCGAGCGTCGCGACGTCGTCGGACATGAGGGCCGCCTCGTAGTCCCAGAAGGCGTCCATCAGGCCGTCGGGGAGCAGGTCGGGGGTGTCGCCCTGCCGGGGACCGGGGCCGCTCCCCGCCGTCGGCCGGCCGCTGGCGTCGCTCATGCGGGCATCATCGCGCGTCGTACCCGCTGCGCGCGGCAGGTTCGCGCTCCAGGTGCGCGAAGTCGGCGGTGCGGATCCGTGCGTGCACCCCCTTGACCACGTCGACCACCTGCGAGATGTCGAAGTCGGTCGCGGCCGACAGGTAGGCGTAGGCCAGCGCGGGCTCCATGCCGAAGCGCGCCCCGAGCAGCCCGACCGCCGCCCGCACGCAGTTCTGCACGGCGACGTCGAGGTCCTCGTCGAGACCGGTGGGCACGAGGTGGTCGCGGGTCTCCGCGAGCGGCCCGGCGAGCTCACCGAACCGGGCGACGGCGTCCTCGCGGGCCACGACGTCGAGCCGCACGGTCGCCCGCAGGCTCGCCTCCATCGCGGTGAGTGCGACCTCGCCGTCGCCCTGCGCGAAGTGCGGATCGCCGACGTAGGCCAGCGCGCCGTCGACCTGCACCGGGAGGTAGAGCGTCGCGCCCTCGGTCAGCAGGTTGATGTCGAGGTTGCCGCCGTGGGCGCCGGGCGGCACCGAGTGGGGCCGCACGTCGTCGTCGACCGCGACGCCGACGATCCCGAGGAACGGGGCGAGGGGGAAGCGGGCGCGCGGGGCGTGCGGGTCGCCGTACCCCGCCGCGGTCAGGGGGATCTCCCCGTACGACGCGATCCGTCCCGTCGCCGGGTCCGGGTGCTCGGCCAGCCCGGCGAAGGCCGAGAACACCGGGGCGCCGTCGCGGGGGAACTCGTCGGGGAGCGCGCCGCGGGCGTGCCGGTTGGAGACGACCCCGTAGGGCACGCGGGGCAGCGTCTCGACGATCGTCACGGCCAGCAGGTCCCCGCGCCGGGCACCGGCCACCTCGATGGGTCCGGTGACGACGTGCGGCCCGTCGGTGCCCGGGGTGTGCGGCGTCGGTCCGGCCGCCAGCGTGGTCGCGTCGGCGAGCACCTGCTCGCCGTCGACCCCGTAGCGGGCGAAGAACGCCCGCGGGTCCCGCCCCTGGTCCTCGAGCACGCCCTCGTGGCTCAGGGTGTCGATCGTGACCTCCGTGCCGGGGGCGACGGTGAGGACGGGACGGTCGGTGCGACAGGGGAGCCGCCCCCAGAGGAGGTGGTCGGGGGTGGACGGGAGGTACGTCGCCGCCCGGACCGGCCCCACCCCAGCGTCGAGCGGACGGTCGGGGTGGCGGAACCGGGAGGCCATGCCGCGGAGCGTAGGAAACCGGTGTTTCGGACGGGTTGCGGCGGTGTTCCCCGGGCCTGTCTGCGGATCGTGCTCCGGGTGCGGCGACGTCGTGAGACCGTGGCGGTTCCGGACGATCGGGGGACACGTGGACGACGACGAGGCGGGGCGGCAGACGCAGGGCGGGGTGCCGGCGGGGTGGTACCCCGCCGAGCCGGGCACCGAGCGGTGGTGGGACGGCACCGTGTGGACGGGGCACGTGCGGCCGACGCCGGTCGGAGGCGGGGTGCGCTGGAAGGTCGTCGGGCCCGTGCTGGGCGGCGTCGCCGTGCTGGTGGTCGCGCTCGTCGTGACGCTGGTGCTGGTGCTCGGTGGGGACGACCCGGCCGACGCCCCGACCGACGCGACCGTCGACGACTTCTGTGCGGCGACGGAGGAGGCCTACGGGATCATCTTCGTCCTCGCGTTCCAGGAGTCCGACGTGGAGTGGGAGACCGGCCGGGCGGTGGAGGTGCTGAGCGAGACCGGCACGCCGGAGGACATCCCCGCCGACGCCCGCGCCGGTTTCGAGGAGCTCGTGACCGGCCTGGACAGGGTCGACGGGATGACCAGGTCGGAGCTCGAGGAGCTGGACGAGTTCGACACGAACGACGACCCCGACGACGACTCGCCCGCGTCCGACGCGTTCGAGGACTACACCGAGGAGACCTGCGGGTCGATGTTCGGCTGATCGCCGATCAGGACTGTCGGTGGGTTCCTGTTGAGTGGTGGGCATGACGGGGGTCAGCAGGTTCGGCGACGGCAGCGACGTGCTGCCGGACTGGCTGGAGCACGCGTTCGCGACGGGCGAGTGGCCCGACTGCTCGTACGGCGACAGCCTCGCCGTTCTGGATTCCGGGGCTGCTGCGGGTTCGGTGATCTGGGGTGCTCCAGGGGTCGAGATTTCTGGCGGCTCGGGCGTCGATCGGGCGCATCCGGTGGTGGAGGCGATCTCGGGGGCGTCGCGTGCGCTGTCTGATGTGTCCGACGGCGGGTTGCTCGGCGAGGCGTGGCTGTCGGCTGCGCAGACCGGGACGGCGTTGGTGGAGGTGCAGCGGCTGATCAGCCAGGCCTCGGCGCTGGCTGCGGGCTTGCTCCGGCATGCCGAGGCGGTGGAGCTGCCCCGGGTCAATGGGTCGGTGTCGGCGGCGGTGTGGTTCGCGAACGCCACGAACGTGACCCGACGTGAGGCGCATCGGTTGGCGCGGATCGGCGCCGAGGTCGGGACTTCGGGCAGCGACGGTCTCGGTGAGGCGTTCACAGCGGGTGCGGTGACGGTGGAGCAGGCCGACGTGATCGTCCGTGCCCTCGCCGAGTTGCCGGATGATCTCGACGCGGAGACCCGGGTGGAGTCGGAGCGGACGTTGGTCGGCTACGCCGCCGACCACGACGCGAAGGCCCTACGGATCCTGGGAAAGCGAATCCTCAGCGTGGTCGCACCCGAGATCGGCGAGGCCCACGACGCCGCCGCCCTCGAGCGTGAAGAGCGGCAGGCCGGGGCGAGGGCGCGGTTGACGATGGTCGCCGACGGCCACGGCTCCGTCCACGGCCGGTTCACGATCCCGGAGCTGCACGGAGCGATGCTCCGGAAGGCCCTCGACGCGTACGCCGCGCCCGCCCATGCGAACACCGCCGCGGATCCCGACGACCGTTTCCGGCCGGGGCGCCCAACCCCGGAGCGGCAGGGTGAGGCGTTCTGCGAGCTCCTCGAAACACTGACGGAGAAGGACCTCCCCGACGCCGGCGGCACCGGCGCCACCGTCGTCGTCACGATGACCCTCGACTCGCTCCTCGGTGGCCTGGCCGCAGCGTCGCTGGACACGGGTGGGGTGATCAGCGCCAGCGAAGCGAGGCGTCTCGCCTGCACGGCAGGGGTGATTCCGGCCGTGCTCGGCGGTCCGTCCGAGGTTCTCGACATCGGGCGTGCGGGTCGGTTCCACACCAAGGCGATGCGGATCGCGATGGCGATCCGGGACGGTGGCTGTACCGCCGAGGGCTGCGACCGGCCCCCGCATCAGTGCCAGGCCCACCACGACCAGGCCTGGGCCGCCGGCGGCGACACGTCCGTGAAGGACGGGCGGTTGTTGTGCGCGCCCCATCACCGCTGCGTCCACGATGTCCATTACCGGGTCGAGCACCTCCCGACCGGCAAGGTCCGCTTCACCCGCCGCGAGTGACACCAACCCGACGGGACCAGCCGACGGAGCGGGACCAGCTCGCCGCCGCGGGCGTCGCGGCAACTGACCGGACGGGGCCGCTGAG
The DNA here is from genome assembly GCA_036404795.1 of Nocardioides sp. Lineage (GTDB taxonomy): Bacteria > Actinomycetota > Actinomycetes > Propionibacteriales > Nocardioidaceae > Nocardioides. The sequence goes on from DASWYU010000215.1 coordinate 14,041, forward strand.
GCCGCACGAAAGGGTCACGAACGACAGGCCCGAGTCGCTGAACGCTGTCGTTCGCGACCCTTTCGTGCCGCGTCGTGCCGCCCGCGTCGCGCCGCGCGCAACCCGGCCGTGCACCACGCGCACCGGACCAGCCCAGACCCGCCGGCGGCGTACCGAGCCGCCGAACTGTGCACCTGCGACAGCCTGGCGCGCGGCCGAGGTGTCGCAACCGCACAGTCCGCTGGCTGGCGTGGCACGACCGCATGGTGCACCCGGCAGGCCATGCTCGATCAGCCCGGCCCCGCCCGGCCCTGCCCGGCGCGCCCTCGCCCCAGCTCCGCCCGCATCGCCTCGGCACCGGCCAGGGCTGCTCGACGGCGGTCCGAGGCATCGGACTGCGCACCTGCGACGGCCCCGCCCGCCCGGGTGACGCCGCAACCGCACAGTTCGCCCTCGGCCCGGAGCCGGCGTAGCTCGACCGCGCCGACCCGCGGCGTGTCCCCGACTCGCCGGGCCCGCTCAGTCCAGGTCGACCACGACGGGCGCGTGGTCGGACGGCGGCGTCGTGCCGCCGGCGGGGTCGCGCTCGGCGCGGTCGACGAACGCGCCGGTGACCCGCGCCGCGAACGACGCCGAGCCGAGGACGAAGTCGATCCGCATGCCGCGGTTCCGTTCGAAGCGCTGACGGTAGTAGTCCCAGTACGTGTAGCCGGCCTCCGGGTCCGGGACGTGCGGGCGCACGACGTCGACGTACCCGTCCTCCACGAAGCCGGAGAACGCCGCCCGTTCGGGCGCGGTGACGTGCGTGGAGGTCGTGAACTGCGCGATGTCGAAGACGTCGGTGTCGAGCGGTGCGATGTTCCAGTCGCCGACGAGCGCGGTGGGCTCGTCGCGCCACGCGTTCGCGGCGGCGCGGAGCCGGGCGAGCCAGTCGAGCTTGTAGACGTAGTGCGGGTCGTCGACCTTGCGCCCGTTCGGCACGTAGAGCGACCAGATCCGCACGCCGCCGCACACGGCGCCGACGGCGCGCGCCTCGGCGACGGCGGGCTCGCCGAACGACGGCATCTGGTCGAACCCCACGGACACGTCGTCGATGCCGACCCGGCTGATGATCGCGACGCCGTTCCACTGGCTGAAGCCGGCGGCGGCCACGTCGTACCCCCGCGCCTGCAGCCCCATCAGCGGCAGCTGCTCGAGCTTCGCCTTCGTCTCCTGCACGGCGAGCACGTCGACGTCGTGCCGCTCGAGGAACGCCTCGACGCGGTCGATGCGGGAGCGGAGGGAGTTGACGTTCCAGGTGGCGATGCGCACCCGCCCGAGCGTACGGCGCGGAAGGATCCGGCCGCCCGGGGGTTCCGGTCCGCGGCGGTGCTCGGGAAGGTGGAACGCATGGTCATCTCGGGCAACGCACCTGTCAGCCGTCGCGCGGTCCTCCGTGGACCCGCGGCGATCGCTGCGGTCGGCGGACTGGCCGCCGCCGCATCCACCGCTCCCGCCGTCGCCGCCACCTGGCACAACCCGGCGGTCGGCACGATCACGTCGGGCTACCGACCGCCGGACCGTCCCGACCATCCCGGCACCGACGTCGCGAACAGCCAGGGCACGCCGATCCGCGCGGCGGCCGCCGGCACGGTGACCGCGATCCGCACGGGCTCCTACCCGGGCGACCCCGCGTCGGGTCCGCACCCGGGGCGCACCGGCAACTGTGTGATCGTCGACCACGGGTCCGGGGTGCGCACCTACTACGGCCACCTCCACACCGTCGGTGTCGCCGTCGGTCGCCAGGTCGCCGCGGGCGAGCACGTCGCCACGATGGGCACGACCGGCAACTCGACCGGCCCGCACCTCCACTTCGAGGTGCTCGTCGACGGCGTCGACACGAACCCGGTGCCCTACCTCGCCGCGCGCGGCGTCACCCTCGGGACCGACAGCGGGGGCGGAGGCGGCGGCGCAGGGTGGCCGTCGGTCGTCGAGGGCGTCCGCAGCGAGACCGCGCGGTCGGCGCAGCACCTGCTCAACGCCCACGGTCACGGCCTGCTCGTCGACGGCTGGTTCGGCGCCACCTCGGCGGCCGCCGCCCGCGCCTTCCAGTCCGCGCGCGGACTGGTGGCCGACGGCAGCGTCGGGCCGCAGACCTGGCCGCGACTCGTCGTCGCGACGCGCCGCGGCAGCTCCGGGCACGCCGTGCGTGCGGCCCAGGTCGCCCTGAACCAGCACGGCGCGGGACTCCCCGTCGACGGCGACTTCGGTGCGGTCACCGAGAGTGCCGCCCGCGACTTCCAGCAGGCCCGCGGACTGGTGGTCGACGGACTCCTCGGCGTCGTGACCTGGGAGCGGCTGGTCTAACCGGCGCGGAACGCCGACAGCAGTCCCGGCGTCGCGGCGTCGGCGAGTCGGAGCGCGTCGGGCAGCGGTACGTCGCGGAGCTCGACCGACTCCGGCCCCGCGGCCGTCGTCGCGACGAGCGTGGCGAGGTCGAGCCGACGCTGGAAGAACGACTGGCGCACGACCCATCCGATGACGCCGTCGGTCTCGAGGACGGTGCGGACGCGGTCGTACCCACCCGACCCCACCACCAGGTGCCACGGCGTGCCGTCCGGGCGGTGCGTGAGCGCGTGCCCGAGGTGCCGGTAGGACTGCTCGGCCCCCACGACGCCGAACAGCCCGAGCAGCACGGCGGTGACGACGGGCGGCCACCACGGGCCGTCGAAGCCGAGCGTGAGGCCCAGCGCGACGAGCGCCAGCACGACGGTGAGCCGCTGCCAGCGCAGGTGGGCACGGCGTCGTGCGGCGCCGCCGTGCGCGACGAGCGGCACCCGTAGCGGTGCCGTGTCCGTCGCCTGGAGCACGTCGTGGCCGACGGTGACGGCGACGGGAGCGGGGCAGGGCGGTACGACGGTCGCGGTGCCCTGCTCGACGCCCGTCGCCAGCGTCGCCAGCTCGCCGCCGCCCGCCAGCCGCATGAGCGCCTGCTCCGTCAGCCGCACCCCCCGCACCCGGCGCTCCTCGACGGTCGTCGACCGGGTCGTGAGCAGGCCGGCCCGCAGCTGCAGCGACGTCTCCTCGGGGCGCCCGGGCGGTCGCAGCCGCACGAGCCGGAACCCCGCCCACTGCAGCACGTAGCCGACGAGCGCCACGACCAGCCACAGGACCGCGGCGACGACGAGCGCGACGACCGCCACCAGCACCAGCACCTGTCCCGCGACCCAGTCGTAGGCCGACTGGGCGTGGTCGAGGTCGGCGAACGGCAGGTCGTCGACGAACTGGAACGCACCGGCGCAGGCACCCAGCACGATGACCATCTGCGCCACGTTGAGCGGCGCGAAGCGCAGCCACGACCAAGAGAGCGCGGCGAGCTCCTCCTCCGCCGTACTGCTCGGACCCGGCACCTCACCCGGCGGTCCCGCGGGCGTGACGGTCCCCGAGACGCCGTACGCTGCGCCCGACCCCTCGGCCGCGACCCCGGCACCGTCGGGCGCGGCTCCCGGCCGGGACCGTTCCAGCAGCTCCTGCTGCAGCCGCCGGGCCGCGGCGACGTCGATCGCCTCGAGCGTCATCCGCTCGTCGTCGACACCGGTGCCGATCTCGACCTTCGTCACGCCGAGCACACGGTGGAGCAGCGAGGCGGTGAGGTCGACGCTGCGGACCCGGTCGAGCGGGGCCGTCAGCCGCTTCTTGTTCAGCCACCCGGTGCGGAGCTCGAACTGGGTCGCGGTGCGCCGGTACGACGTGGTCAGCCACGGCAGCGCACCGAAGACGATCGCGGCGACGAGGGAGACGGGGATGAGCACGAGCGTCCAGGCGCCGGCCTGCGTGCCGATGCCGACGAGGCTCAGGACGATCGGGATGGCGAACCCGCGCAGCACGAGCAGCGGGCTGATGACGAGCAGCCGCCGGTCGAGGCGCCGCCACGCGTCGGCGGGCTCTGTCGGCGGACCGGTGACGGGCGCGCCGGTGCCGGCCGAGTAGCCGTAGGGGTCGCTCACGTCGCGTCGTCCTGGCTGGCGCCGGTGATGGCGGTGAGGTCGGCGACGAGCTGCTGCGCCGTACCGACGTCGAGGCACTCGATCGTGATCGGCCCCGCGGCGGACGCCGTCGTGACCGTCAGCGAGCGCAATCCGAACGCCCGCTGCAGCGGGCCCTGCGAGGAGTCCACCGTCTGCACCCGCGAGAGCGGGGCGACCCGCTCGTCGACCGTCAGCCAGCCGCTGCGGGTGTGGATCGCGTCGTCGGTGACCTCCCACCGGTGGATGCGGTAGCGCACCGACGGCATGACGGCCGTCCACCCGAGGAGCAGCGCCACGACGACGCCGGCGGGCACGAGGAACCACCACGGTCGGTCCGACCAGACGATCGCGACGACGACGAGCGGGACGGTCACGACCGCCGCGGTGATCCCGGCGCTCACCCGCCAGTAGGGGACCGCGCGCGGCGACACCTGGTGGGCCGGTTCGCGGAGCGCGACCGGGACGGGCTGGACGATCTCCCCTGACGTCATGCCCCGAGCCTCCCACGTTTGTCGGGAGCCGCCGCGGGGGATCGCCCACCGTCATGGAGGCACCTTCCGACCCACGCGCGCTGGGCTCCCGCCGCTGGCACGGACCGGCGGTCGCGGTGCTGCTCCTGGCGCTCGGGCTGGGGACGGCCGCGACGTACGACGCGCTCCGGTCCCCGGCGGACCGGCTCGCCGCGATCGACGCCGTCGCGTTCGTGCACTCCCAGCCGGACGGCGACGAGCGGGAGGTCGTGGGGGTCGACCTCCGGCGCGGGACGGACCTGGCGACGGCGACCGCGGTGGTGGCCGACGTGCGCCGTACGGTCGGTGACGTCATCATCGGCATGCCCGCCCGCGACGGCAGCGCGCGGGCCGTGGCTGCCGGCCACGCCGACCTCGCGCCCGGGACGGTCGCGGAGGTGCTGCTCGCCCTGAGCGACGTGCCGGGGTCGGTGAACCTGGTCGCCTCCGGCGACCTCGACGCCGGCGGGACCCTCGAGGGGGCCGTGGGCGGCAGCCGGCGCACCGGCCCCACCGACGCCGCCGTGCTGCGGGTCGCCGCCGCGCTGGCCGACGACCCGGTGCTGGCGGAGCGGATCGGGGTGCTGGAGCTGGGGTACGTCGCCTCGCTCTCCCGGTCGTGCGGCACGCCCGGGGAGACGATGACGTGGGCCGAGCTCGCCCCGCGCGCGCTGGCGATCGCCGAGGTGGTGGACCGCCCGGGCGCGTTGGTGGCGACGGCGTTCGCGGCCGACGGGTGCGACCACTGGCTCGTCGAGGTAGAGGTCGACGGCCCGACCACGGCGGCCGCGGTGGCTCAGGCGGCCGCGGAGGCCGAGGCGCTCGCCGGTGACCGGGTGGTGACGGTCGCGCCGTAGACTGCCGCCCCGTGGCTCTCACCATCGGCATCGTCGGACTCCCCAACGCAGGCAAGTCGACGCTCTTCAACGCGCTGACCAAGAACGACGTGCTCGCGGCGAACTACCCGTTCGCGACGATCGAGCCCAACGTCGGGGTCGTGGGCGTGCCCGACGAGCGGCTCGGGGTGCTCGCGGGGATCTACGACAGCCAGAAGGTGCTGCCCGCGACCGTCGAGTTCGTCGACATCGCCGGCATCGTGCGCGGCGCCAGCGAGGGCGAGGGCCTCGGCAACAAGTTCCTCGCCCACATCCGCGAGTCGTCCGCGATCTGCCAGGTCACGCGCGTGTTCCGCGACGAGGACGTCACCCACGTCGACGGCGAGGTCAACCCCGCCAACGACATCTCGACGATCCAGACCGAGCTGATCCTCGCCGACCTCGAGACCGTCGACCGCGCCGTCGTGCGGCTCGAGAAGGAGTCGCGCAAGGTCAAGGACCTCGTCGCGAACCTCGAGGCCGCGAAGGAGGCGAAGGAGGCGCTGGAGGCCGGTACGCCGATCATCGCCACCTCGATCGACCGCAGCCTGCTGCGCGAGCTCTCGCTGCTGACGGCCAAGCCGTTCCTCTACGTCTTCAACTGCGACGCCGACGAGCTCGCCGACGAGGAGCTCAAGACGAAGATGCGCGACATCGTCGCGCCCGCCGAGGCGATCTTCCTCGACGCCAAGTTCGAGGCGGAGCTCATCGAGCTCGACGAGGAGGAGGCCGCCGAGTTCCTCGCCGAGGCCGGCGTCACCGAGCCCGGCCTCGAGGTCCTCGCCCGGGTCGGCTTCGACACCCTCGGCCTGCAGACCTACCTGACCGCCGGGCCCAAGGAGGCCCGCGCCTGGACGATCCCGCAGGGCGCCACCGCGCCCGAGGCGGCCGGCGTCATCCACACCGACTTCCAGAAGGGCTTCATCAAGGCCGAGATCGTGTCGTTCGACGACCTCGTCGCCGCGGGCTCGATGGTGAAGGCCAAGGAGGCCGGCAAGGTGCGCATGGAGGGCAAGGAGTACGTCATGGTCGACGGCGACGTGGTGGAGTTCCGCTTCAACGTGTGAGGCTCCCGGGGGTAGGCCGCTGACCGACCGACGCCGGAGCCCGTGGCTGCCCGCCCGCTTCCTGCCCGCGCGAGGATGGGGCGACAGCACACGACCAGGGGGCGCAGATGCGACGGTTCGACCCTGCACCGAAGCGGTTCGGTTTCAGCGACGGCGAGGACGAGGTCGAGTGCTCCGTCGATGACCCGCAGGCGGCGTACGAGGCGTTCGGTGCCTTCGCGGACGACCACCCGGGCGCCGACTTCCTCTCGCTCGAGGACGAGGCCGCCGGCGAGGGGCTGGCGCTCCTGCTGGGCAACCGCGCCGTCGCACGGATCCGGTCGGAGGAGGGGGCGGACGACCCCCAGGTGCAGTACGTGGCGCACGCCAACGGGTACGGCCGGTTCGTCATGCGGTTCCTCGAGGACGGCTGGGCCGGCCTCGAGCACGCCGGGCAGTGGTTCGACGACATCGCCGACCTCGACGCGACCCCCGAGGTGCGGGGGGAGCGCCGGGCGGCGGCGATGGCCACCGAGCAGGAGGCCGTCGACGAGGTCGTGCGGATCTGGCACGACTCCGGGATCGTCGACGAGAGCGACGAGCATTACGTCTTCTTCCACCTCTCGACGCCGGAGGAGCTCCGCGCCGAGCGGGCCGAGCTGGTGAGCCTGATCGCGACGCTGGGCCTCGACCGCGTCGATCCGCCGGCCGGAGCGGAGGCCGGCGAGGTGTGGGTGCGCAAGGATCCTCGCGTCGAGGCGGAGATCGAGCGGTGGTCCTGACCTCGGGCCCTCCCCTCGGGCCCCGTCCCGAGAACCGATCACTGTTTGCCGCGAGGTAGCGACTCTGGCATCCTCGCTCCAGACCGAGCGCTCGCTCGGGCGGGAGAGGTGGAGACATGGGGACGCTGGCCGAGGACCTGACCGCGCGGACGCGGGAGTTCGTGGCGGAGCACGTGCTGGGGGTCGACGACGAGTTCGACGGTGACGTGAACGCTGCGGGTGGTGAGGCGTTGCGGGCGCGGTTGCAGGAGTCGGCGCGGGCGGCGGGGGTGTTCGCGCCGCAGGTGGCGCGGGAGTTCGGTGGTCACGGGCTCGGGATGGTGGATCGGTCGGGTCCGTTGGAGGAGGCCGGCTACTCGTTGTTCGGGCCGATCGCGACGAACGTGGGGGCGCCGGACGAGGGCAACATCCACATGCTGGAGGCGATCGCGTCGACCGAGCAGCGGACGCGGTTCCTGGAGCCGTTGGCGCGGGGTCTGGTGCGGTCGGCGTTCGCGATGACGGAGCCGGCGCCGGGTGCGGGTGCGGATCCGTCGGCGTTGCGCACCCGCGCGGTGCGCGGTGACGGCGGGTGGGTGATCACCGGTGAGAAGCGGTTCATCACGGGTGCGGAGGGGGCCGGGTTCTTCATCGTGATGGCCCGCACGAGCGGTGAGCCCGGCGGTGGGGGTGCCGGTGGCGCGGGTGGGGCGACGATGTTCCTCGTGCCGGCGGACACCCCGGGGCTGCGGGTCGGGCGGCACCTGCCGACGGTGGACCGGGCGATGCTGGGTGGGCACTGCGAGGTGCACCTCGAGGGGGTCGTGGTCGGCGAGGACGCCGTGCTGGGCGAGGTGGACCTCGGGTTCCGTTATGCGCAGGTGCGGCTCGGGCCGGCGCGGATGACGCACGTGATGCGGTGGACGGGGGCGGCGCGGCGGGCGCACGAGACCGCGGTGGCGTACGTCGCGGGGCGGGAGGCGTTCGGGGGTCGGATCTCGGACCTGGGTCTGGCGCAGCAGCACATCGCGGACAACGAGATCGATCTCGCGGCGACGCGGGCGTTGCTGCGCACGGCGTGCGAGGAGCTCGACGCGGGTGGTCGGGCCTCGGAGTCCACGTCGATCGCGAAGACGTTCGCGGCGGAGGCGTTGGACCGGGTGGTGGACCGCTCGCAGCAGCTGTGCGGTGGGCTGGGGGTGACGGCGGACCTGCCGGTGGCGAAGATCGCGCGGGAGCTGCGGCCGTTCCGGATCTACGACGGGCCCTCGGAGGTGCACCGCTGGTCGATCGCGAAGCGTGCGGTCAAGCGGATCACCTCCCAGGCGGGTCCGGCATGACCCCGACGAACCAGAGCGGCTTGTCCCCGGCCGACCTGCAGCGCGTGGCGGAGTGGCTGCGCAGCGACGCGGGTGGGGCCGTCGCGATCGAGGGCGACCTCTCGGCACGGCTGATCGCGGGCGGCAAGTCGAACCTCACCTTTGCAGTCGGAGACAGCCGCGGTGAGCGGCGGTGGGTGTTGCGCCGTCCGCCGCTGGGGGGCTACACCCCGTCGGCGCACGACGTGGGGCGCGAGTTCCGCGTGACCCGCGCCCTGGAGGGGGCGGGTGTCGCCGTACCGCCCACGGTGGCCTCGTGCACCGACGACTCGGTGCTGGGGGCGCCGTTCACGGTGGTGGAGTTCGTCGACGGTCTCGCGATGGCCCGGCGCGCCGACCTGGAGGCGATCGAGGAGAGCACCCTGGGGGCGGTCGTGGACGGGCTCGTGAGCGCGCTCGCGACGCTGCACGACGTGGACCACGTCGCGGTCGGGTTGGAGGGGTTCGGTCGCCCGGACGGGTACGCCGCCCGCCAGCTGCGTCGTTGGTCGGGGCAGTGGGAGCACCTCAAGCAGCACCACGAGCCGACGGTCGATGCGCTCGCGACGCGGGTCGCGGACCGGCTCGGCGCGGGCCTGCCGGAGCAGGAGCGCACGAGCGTCGTGCATGGCGACTACCGCATCGACAACACGCTGCTCGCTCACGACGGGACCGGTGCCCTGACCGGTGCGGTCGCGGCGATCGTGGACTGGGAGCTCTCCACGATCGGGGACCCGGTGGCGGACGTGGCGCTGATGGCGGTCTACCGCGACCCCGCGCTGGACCTGATCCTGGGTTTCGATGCGGCGTGGACGTCGCCGCGGCTGCCGGACGCGGCGGGGCTGGCCGCGGCGTACGAGCGCACCGGTGGTGCGTTGCCGCACTGGGAGACCCACCTCGGGCTGGCGGCCTACAAGCTCGCCGTCATCGCCGCGGGGATCGACCACCGCTATCGCTCCGGCGGCACCGTCGGTGACGGGTTCGACACCGCCGGCCAGGCCGTCGCCCTACTCCTCGAACGAGCCCTGCGCCAGCTGGGCTGACGCCGGTGGCCGCGGCCCGGCCCGGCGCGCTCAGGTGCGGTCGATCATCGCCTGCATCGCCTCGGGGTAGCGGTCGCCGACGAGGGGGACGGCGTCGGCGGCCGCGGTGAGGTCGGCGACGTCCGTCGGCGAGAGCTCGACGCCGGCGGCGCCGAGATTCTCCTCGAGCCGGGCGACCCGACGCGTGCCGGGGATCGGCACGATCCACGGGTGCTGGTGGAGCAGCCACGCCAGCGCGACCTGCCCGACGGTGGCCCCGACCCGGTCGGCGACGGCCTGCACCCGGTCGACGAGGTCGAGGTTCGTGGCCAGTGCCTCGGTGCTGAAGCGGGGCAGGGTCGCGCGGATGTCACCGTCACCGAAGGTCGAGTCCCGGGTGACCTGACCCGTGAGCACGCCGCGACCGAGCGGGCTGAACGGCACGAAGCCGATGCCGAGCTCGGCGAGCGTGGGCAGCACGGACTGCTCGGGCTCGCGCCAGAACAGGGAGTACTCGCTCTGCAGCGCCGTGACCGGGTGCACCGCGTGGGCCTTGCGGATCGTGGTCGGCCCGGCCTCGGAGAGCCCGAGGTGGCGCACCTTGCCGGCGGCGACGAGCTCGCCGACGGTGCCGGCGACGTCCTCGATGGGCACCGCGGGGTCGACGCGGTGCTGGTAGAGCAGGTCGATCGTGTCGGTGCGCAGGCGCCGCAGCGAGCCGTCGACGGCGGCCCGGATGTCGTCGGGACGGCTGCTGACGCCGCTCTGTCGGCCGTCGGCGTCGTAGGCGAAGCCGAACTTGGTCGCGATGACCACCTGGTCGCGGACGGGAGCGAGGGCCTCGCCGACGAGGTCCTCGTTGTCGCGGGGGCCGTAGACCTCGGCGGTGTCGAAGAACGTGACGCCGGCGTCGACCGCGTCCCGGAGGAACGCGAGGCCGGTCGCGCGGTCGGGGACGGCGCCGAAGCTCTGGCTCAGCCCCATGCAGCCGAGGCCGAGGGCGGTGACCTCCAGGGCGGTGCCGTGGGAGGTGCTGCCGAGGGTGCGGGTCGGGATGCTCATCCCACCACCATGACCTTGAGGGCCTGACGGGCGTCCATCGCGGCGTACCCCCCGGGGACCTCCTCGAGCGGCACGGTGCGGTCGAAGACGCGACCGGGGTCGATCGTGCCGTCGAGCACCTGGGTGATCGCGTCGTCGAGGTATGCCCGCACGGGTGCCGGGCCGCCCGCGAGGCGTGCGTTCTTCCCGAACAGGGAGGCGAAGCCGATCGGCGCCTCCTCGTACTGCGGGACCCCGACCCGGCTGATCACGCCGCCGGGACGGACCACCCCGTAGGACTGCTCGTAGGCGGGGAGGTGGCCGACGGCCTCCACGACGACCTGGCTGCCGAGGCCGCCGGTCAGCTCGAGGACCCGGGCGACGCCCTCGTCGCCGCGCTCGGCGACGACGTCGGTGGCGCCGAACGCGACGCCCAGGTCGGTGCGGTCACGGTGCCGGCCCATGAGCACGATCTGCTCGGCACCGGCCTGCCGCGCGGCGAGCACGGCGGACAGGCCGACCGCGCCGTCGCCGACCACGGTGACGCTCTGGCCCGGACGCACGTCGGCCATCCGCACCGCGTGGTAGCCGGTGAGGTAGACGTCGGAGAGCGTCAGCAGCGAGGCCAGGAGGCCGGCGTCGGCGGTGCCCGCGTCGACCCCGGGAACGGCGACGAGGCTGCCGTCGGCGAGGGGGATCCGGGCCAGCTCGGCCTGCAGGCCGCCGACGTCGGGGCTGCCGTAGAACCCGCCGGCGGGGCAGGCGGTGTGGAAGCCGTCGCGGCAGATCGGGCAGGTGTCGTCGGCGTAGGCGAACGGGACGACGACGAGGTCGCCGACCCGCACGCGGGTCACGTCGGCGCCGGTCTCCTCGACGATGCCGAGGTACTCGTGCCCCATCGGGGACGGCGTCCCGGCGGTGGCCGAGCGGTAGGGGTGGAGGTCCGAGCCGCAGATGCAGGAGCGCACGACGCGGACGATCGCGTCGGTGGGCTGCTGGATGCGCGGGTCGGGGACGGTCTCGACGCGGACGTCGCCCGCGCCGTACAGGAAGGTCGCTCGCATGGCTCCATCCCACGCCCTCGGGAGCGGATGCGGGAGTCACGGTCGTTCCGGGTACCGCCAGTGCCTCCCTCGGCGCCGACCTCCGGCCTACCGTGGAGCCATGACGGACGAGCGACCGGGGATGGACCTGCGCGCCGAGGTGCGTGAGTTCCTCAGCACCCGCCGCGCGCGCATCACCCCGGAGCAGGCCGGACTGCCGGCGTACGGCGGGGGGCACCGTCGCGTCGCCGGCCTGCGGCGCGAGGAGGTGGCGCTGCTGGCCGGCGTGTCGGTCGACTACTACGTGCGCATGGAGCGGGGGTCGCTGGCCGGGGCCTCCGACAGCGTGCTGGACGCCCTCGCCGGCGCGCTGCAGCTCGAGGACGCCGAGCGCGACCACCTGTTCGCGCTCGCCCGCGAGTCACGCGCCGGGGCGCCCGCCGAGCGGCGGCGCCGGGGGACGACGCCCACGGACGTGCGGCCCGCGGTGCAGCAGATCCTCGACGCGATCACCCACGCCCCGGCCTGGGTGCGGAACGGCCGCCACGACATCCTCGCCATGAACGCCCTCGCGGCGGCGCTCTACGCGCCCGTGCTGGCCGAGGAGCGCCGGCCCGCCAACACGACCTGGTTCGTCTACCTGCGGGAGGAGGCGGCGCGCGAGCTGTTCGTCGACTACGACCTCATCGCCCGCGACGCGGCCGCGATGCTGCGCCTCGAGGCCGGCCGGAACCCGCACGACAAGGCACTGATCGCGCTGGTCGGGGAGCTGTCCCTGCAGAGCGAGCTGTTCCGGCAGCGGTGGGCCTCGCAGGACGTGCGGTACCACCGCAACGGGCGCAAGCGCCTCCGGCACGCGGCGGTCGGGCAGCTCGACCTGGACTTCGAGGCGCTCGAGCTGCCCTCCGAGCCGGGCCTGACGCTGAACGTGTACACCGCCGCGGCCGGTACGCCGACGTCCGACGCCCTCAAGATCCTGGCGTCGTTGGCGGCGAGCGGCGGCAACCTCCCGGTGTGACCTGGGCAACAGGGTCGCAACCCCGACGCAACCGTCCACGGAGTCTCCTGGGAGCCCAAGTGACGACGACCCGGAGGGCACCCCATGACCGACGCGACCGACACCACGACCCTGCGCCAGCTGACCGGGATGAGCGACGCGCCGCCGTCGCTCTCCGACGCGGTCGTCGTCATGGTGGACTGCCAGAACACCTACACCCGCGGCGTGATGGCACTCGAG
>DASWYU010000216.1:0-6537 GCA_036404795.1 Nocardioides sp.
CGTTGTCCACCCGACCCCGGCGTCGGCGGCGACGACCGCCTCGCCCGCGTCCAGCGCCGCCGCGTTGAACGGGGCGGGACCGCCGAGCCCGGCGAGGTCGCCCGGCACCGGGAACGCGGCACCGATCGCCCGCGCTCCGGCGCTGCGCAGGAGGCCGAGCGACTCCAGGAGGCTCGTCGTGGGACCACCGTGGGCAGGGGCCACGACGTGGCGCACCGCGTGCTCGCCGAGGGCGTCGAGGAGGTCGTCGGCCGCGACGTACCCGCGCAGCCAGGCGGTGCCCCACCACGCGAGCGTGAGGGAGACGGGCTGGGATTCCACGAGGCGAGGGTACGGCGCGGACCCACCTCGACCCCTCGATAGGGTGCCGACCATGACCGCTGTGCTCGAGCTCGCCGACGTCACGGTCCGACGGGGGGACGCGGTCCTGCTCGACCGGGTCACCTGGGTGGTCTCGGAGGGGGAGCGCTGGGTGCTGCTCGGCCCGAACGGCGCCGGCAAGACGACGCTCCTGCAGATCGCCGCCGCCCAGCTCCACCCGACCTCGGGTGCCGTCGGCCTCCTCGGCGAGCTGCTCGGCACGGTCGACGTCTTCGAGCTGCGGCCCCGGATCGGCGTGGCGAGCGCGGCCGTCGCGGAGCGGATCCCGCGCGGCGAGACGGTGCGCGACCTCGTGCTGACGGCGGCGTACGCCGTGGTGGGCCGCTGGAACGAGACGTACGACGAGCCTGACCACGCCCGCGCCGACGCACTGCTGCGCGAGCTCAGCGTCGAGCACCTCGCCGACCGCACCTTCGGCACGCTGAGCGAGGGGGAGCGCAAGCGCGTCCAGATCGCGCGCTCGCTGATGACCGACCCCGAGCTGCTGCTGCTCGACGAGCCCGGCGCCGGCCTCGACCTGGGCGGCCGCGAGGACCTCGTCAGCACCCTCTCAGTGCTGGCCTACGACCCCGACTCGCCGGCGACGATCCTCGTGTCGCACCACGTCGAGGAGATCCCGCCGGGCTTCACGCACGCGCTCCTGCTCCGTGAGGGCCGTGTGACCGCGGCCGGTCCGATCGCGGAGACGCTCACCGAGGCGAACCTGTCGGCGACCTTCGCCACGCCGTTGAGCGTGCGGCTCGAGGACGGCCGGTGGGCCGCCCGCCGACGCTCGCGCCGCCAGGCCTGAGAACGACCCGATGAGCGGCTTCGACCCCACCGTCTGGGAGATGGTCGCGATTCTCGTCGCGGGCGGCGCCGCCGGCGCGATCAACACCGTCGTCGGATCGGGCACCCTCATCACCTTCCCGACGCTGCTCGCGTTCGGCGTGCCCCCGATCGTCACCAACGCGTCGAACACGATCGGTCTCGTGCCCGGGTCGCTGTCCGGGGCGTGGGGCTACCGGCGCGAGCTGGCCGGCCAGCGGGCACGGATCGTGCGGTTCACGAGCGCGTCGGCGATCGGCGGCGTGATCGGCGCGGTGCTGCTGTTCGCGCTGCCCGACGGCGCGTTCGCCGCCATCGTGCCCGCGCTGATCGTGCTCGGCCTCGTGCTCGTGGTCACGGGACCGCGGATCTCCCGCACGATCGCGCGCCGACGGGAGGCGCAGGGCCTGGGGGAGCGGCCGGAGCACGGCCCGCGGTGGCTCTGGCCCGTCGTCGCGCTGACGGGGGTGTACGGCGGCTACTTCGGCGCCGCCCAGGGCATCATCATGATGGCGTTCCTAGGCATCGGTCTCGACGAGACGCTGCAACGGCTCAACGCCATGAAGAACCTGCTCGTCGCCCTCGTCAACGGCATCGCGGGCGTGCTGTTCGTCGTGTTCGTCGACATCGACTGGCTCGTCGTCCTGCTCGTGGGCGTCGGCGCCGTGGTCGGCGCCCAGCTGGGTGCGACGTTCGGCCGCAAGCTCCCCGACGCCGTGCTCCGCGGGACCATCGTGGTCGTCGGCGTCGTCGCGCTCGGTGTCTTCCTCGCCGGCTGATCCGCTCCCGCCGCCGAGACGACGGAGGGGCCCCGCCGGATCGGCGGGGCCCCTCGTCGTGCGTGTGGTGCTCGGCTCAGCCGAGCTTCATCACGTAGGTCTCGTTCGCGAACTTGTCGTGGAAGCCCTGACGGAGCTGCTTGTCCTGGCTGATCGTCACGGCGATGAAGATGTACGCCGCGAACTGGACCAGTCCGCTGAACAGGCCGACGATCGGGACGACGCCGAGGAGACCGATCAGGTAGAACGCGTTGCGCTTGATCGACTGCTCGAGCGTCACGGGTGCACCCGCCGGGCCGACGACCTTGAGCTTCATGGCCATCTTGCCGAGCGTCTGCCCGCTCGTGGTCTCGAAGAACGCGTAGTAACCGACCGAGATCGCGACACCGACGATCGTGCCGATCGCGCCCACGATCCACTCGACGGTGTCGCTCGTGCCGGAGCTGACGAAGAGGCCGACGACGAGGATGCCGATGATGACGAAGTTCACGACGGCGAGCAGGATGCCGTCGATCAGACGGGCGACGAACCGGTCCAGCAGCTCGGCGGGGCGGGGCTGGGGCGCGCCGTACGCGCCCGGCTGCGGGGAGCCGAAGCCGCCGGGCGGCGGGGGTTGGTTGTAGCTCACGTGGGTGTCTCCTTCGGGCGGGATGGGACCTGCGGCGCTCCACCGTATCGGCGGGCGGCCGCGGTGGCGCGCACCTGCCCACCCCACGGCGGGGTGAAACCGGTCGATCCGGTCAAACCGTCTCGTCGATGCGGGTCGCGAGCCAGCGACCGAGCTCCTCGTAGGCGAGCGACCGGGCCGGCTGGCGCGAGAGCACGACGTCGTGGAGCGCGCCCGGGATGGTGGCCAGCGTGAGGTGGCGGGCACCGACGTAGGGCGACCACCGGCGGATCTGCGCCACGTCGAGCACGACGTCGCTGGAGAACACGTCGTCGTCCATCTCGGTGGGTGCGGTCGTGCGGTCGGAGGCGAGCACGAGCACCGGCACCCCGACGGACAGCCCGCGGTGCAGCTCGGCGTGCGCGCGACGTACGGCGCGGAGCCAGCCCAGCTGCACCGGCACCGACTCCAGCGGCTTCCACCGCAGGTCGTAGTCGAACTCGCCCTCGTGGTCACGGTGGAGGCTCCGACCGTAGAGGCCGCTGACAGTCCGGGGGAGCACCCGGTGGGGGAGCAGGGCGCCGACGACGTCGACGACGAACGTGCCGACCGTGCGCAGCAGGAGCGAGCCACGGAGGTCGAACCACGGCGCGTTGAGCACGAGGCCCGCGAGCTGCTCCGGCGCGCGGTCGTGCGACCAGAGCGACGCGACCAGTCCGCCCGTGCTGTGGCCGGTCAGCACCACGTGCTGGTGCCCGTCGCGCTCCGTGATCCGCTGCCAGGCGGCGTCGAGCTCCTCGTGGTAGGCCCGCAGGTCGTCGACGTAGGTGGGGGTCTGGTGGTCGCGCAGGGACCGGCCGTACTTGCGGAGGTCGACCGCGTAGAACTCGTAGCCGCGCGCGGCCCACCACGCGCCGTACTCGGTGTGGAAGAAGTAGTCGCAGAAGCCGTGGACGTGCAGCACGGCACCCCGCACCGGACCGTCGGCCGGGCGGTGGACGAGCGTCGCGACGACCTCGCCCTCCTCGTCGGGACGGAGGAGGATCGTCTCGGCCGTGTAGGGCGCGCCGAGGACGTCGGGCTGGCTCATGGGGCCATCTCACCATCCTCCGGTGCGGCGTGGTGCGCAGGCCGTACGCTTCGGCGATGAGCACGACCGCGCGGCTGCGCTCCGGGGCCGCCGCCTATCTCGGGGACCGTGTCGGCCGGTGGCGCACGGGCTCGGCGAGCGGCCAGAAGTGGGTGCTCGGCGTCCTCCTCGTCGGTGTCGCCGTCTGCTTCGGCGTGTCGCTGTGGAACTACGGCGTCATGCCCGTGACGGTCTACCTGGTCTGGCTCATCGTCGGGATGATGGTGCTCCGGTTCTGGCCGCTCGCGGTGTTCGCCGGCGTCTGCGGCGTCCTCGGATTCACGGCCGTGATCTGGGACGGCGAGTTCACCGCGCCCCGGATCTCCGCGCTCGTCGCGCTCGTCGTGGCCGCCGCCCTCGTCCTCTTCCACGCGAGCCTCCAGCGCACCGGGCTGCCGACGCTCGTCAGCGAGGCGATGCTCGTCGACCTGCGCGACCGGCTGCAGTCCCAGAGCACGGTGCCGGCGCTCCCCGCGGGCTGGTCGGCGGAGTCGGCGACGCGGCCGGCCTACGGCGTGGCCTACGCCGGGGACTTCCTCGTCGCGGAGGTGACGGACGAGGGCCGGCACCTCGAGATGATCCACGTCGACGTGTGCGGCAAGGGGGTGGGCGCCGGCACGCAGGCGCTCCAGTTCGCGGGTGCGCTCGGCGGCCTCCTCGGCGCGCTCCCACCCTCGGCGCTGATGGCGAGCGCCAACGACTTCCTGCTCCGCCAGGGGGACGACGACTCGTTCGCGACCGCCGTCCACGTGCGGCTCGACCTGCGGACCGGCGCCTACGGCATCGTGAGCGCGGGGCACCCGCCGGCGCTCCGGTACGACGCGGGAGCCGCCGCCTGGCTCGTCGACCACGCCCGCGGCACCGCACTGGGGATCGTGCCGCGCCCCGAGCTCGTCGAGAGCCGCGGCACGCTGGCGTCCGGCGAGGCGCTCCTCTTCTACACCGACGGTGTGGTCGAGTCGCGCGACGCCGACCTCGACGTCGGGATCGAGTGGCTGCGCTCGACGGCTGCCCGCGAGGTCGCGGGCGGGTTCGGAGGCGCGACCGGCCGGATCATCGCGCAGGTGCGCCGCGGAGACGACGACCGTGCCGTCCTGATGGTGGCGCGCGACTGAGCCCGCGGGGCGGGGCACGGGTCCTCGTCGTGCGGTCGGAACAAAGCGGGGAGCGGACGGGTTGGCATGGTCGTTTCGCTTTCAACTACATGAGGAGTGAGTGAGCGCCATGCAGATCGGCATCTTCACCGTCGGCGACGTGACCCCTGACCCGACGACCGGCCGCACCCCCGGGGAGCACGAGCGGATCAAGGCGACCGTCGAGATCGCTCGCAAGGCCGAGGAGATCGGGCTCGACGTCTTCGCGACGGGCGAGCACCACAACCCGCCGTTCATCTCGTCCAACCCCACGGCCACGCTGGCCTACATCGGCGCGAAGACCGAGCGGATCATCCTGTCGACCGCGACGACGCTCATCACGACGACCGACCCGGTGCTCATCGCGGAGGACTACGCGAAGATCCAGCACCTCACCGACGGCCGCGTCGACCTGATGATGGGTCGCGGCAACACCGGGCCCGTCTACCCGTGGTTCGGCAAGGACATCCGCAAGGGCATCGAGCTCGCGATCGAGAACTACGCGCTGCTGCGGCGGCTGTGGCGCGAGGACGTCGTCGACTGGGAGGGCAAGCACCGCACGCCGCTGCAGGGATACACGTCGACCCCGCGCCCCCTCGACGGCGTCGCGCCGTTCGTGTGGCACGGCTCGATCCGCAGCCCCGAGATCGCCGAGCAGGCGGCCTACTACGGCGACGGCTTCTTCCACAACCACATCTTCTGGCCCGCGTCGCACACGCGGCAGATGGTCGGGCTCTACCGGCGCCGGTTCGAGCACTACGGCCACGGCACCGCGGAGCAGGCGATCGTCGGCATCGGCGGACAGTTCTTCATGCGGCGCAACAGCCAGGACGCGGTGCGGGAGTTCCGGCCGTACTTCGACAACGCGCCCGTCTACGGGCACGGGCCGTCGCTGGAGGACTTCACCTCTCAGACGCCGCTGACGGTGGGCTCGCCGCAGGAGGTGCTCGAGCGCACGCTGTCCTTCCGCGACTACGTCGGCCACTACCAGCGCCAGCTGTTCCTCGTCGACCACGCCGGTCTGCCGCTGAAGACCGTGCTCGAGCAGCTCGACCTGCTCGGCGAGATCCTGCCCGAGATGCGGAAGGGCTTCGCCGAGGGCCGGCCCGCGACGGTGCCCGAGGCCCCGACCCACGCGTCGCTCGTCGCGGCGGCCGGCGGCGCGCGCGACACCACCGTGCACGCGACCGACGACGTCACGGGCGCCCGCGCCGAGGACGAGGTCGTGGCATGACCCGACACCTCGCCGTGGTCACGGCCGGGCTGTCCCAGCCGTCGACCACCCGGCTGCTGGCCGACCAGCTGGCCGAGGCCGCGAGCGCGGCGCTCTCCGCGCTCGGCGAGGAGGTCGTGGTCGACGTCGTGGAGCTCCGCGACGTCGCCCACGCCCTCACCGACCACCTGCTCACCGGCTTCGCTGCGGGCGGGCTCGCCGAGGCGATCGGCGACGTGGCGCGCGCGGACGGCCTGGTCGTCGTGACGCCGGTGTTCAGCGCGTCGTACTCCGGTCTCTTCAAGACCTTCTTCGACGTGCTCGAGCCGGAGACCCTGGCCGGGAAGCCGGTGCTGCTCGCGGCCACGGCCGGTTCGGCGCGGCACTCGCTCGTGCTCGAGCACGCGCTCCGTCCGCTGTTCTCCTACCTGCGGGCGGTGACGGTGCCGACGGCAGTGTTCGCCGCGACCGAGGACTTCGGTGGCGAC
>DASWYU010000217.1:0-8222 GCA_036404795.1 Nocardioides sp.
GCGGCCGCCCTGCGCGCACCGGCACCCGAGCGGCGGACGCCCCACGCGCTCCCGCTGGCCGAGGTCGAGGCCATCCTCACCGCGGCGGGCGAGCCCGGCACCCCGCTGGCGTGGCGGGACCGGACCCTGCTCGAGGTGCTCTACGCGACCGGCGCACGGATCTCCGAGGTGGTGGGGCTCGACCTCGCCGACGTCGACCTGGGCGGGCCGGGCGTGGCCGCCGCGACCGGCACCGTGCGGCTGTCGGGTCCGGGCGGGCGGGAACGCGTCGTACCCCTGCCGACGGGGGCGGCCGACGCCCTGCGCACCTACCTGGCCGAGGTGCGGCCCGGTCTCGCGGACGCCTCGACCGCGGTCTTCCTCAACGCCCGGGGCGGTCGGCTCTCCCGGCAGAGCGCCTGGACGGTGCTGGCGCGCGCCGCCGAACGCGCGGGCGTGACGGCCGACGTCTCCCCGCACACGCTGCGGCACTCCTTCGCCACCCACCTCGTCGACGCGGGCATGGACGTGCGCGACGTGCAGGTGCTGCTGGGCCATGCGTCCGCGGCGACGACGCAGGTCTACGCGCACCCCGCCAGCACGGTCCCCGTCGTGGACGGGGGACGCGCGTGACCGCGACCGTCAGCACGAGCACGGGGCCGCTCCTCGCGGTCGCCGACGCCGGACCCGACCCGGACGCGCTCTACGAGGGGTTCGCCGCGTGGGCTGAGTCCCGGGGCACTGCGCTCTACCCCCACCAGGACGAGGCCGTCATCGAGCTGCTGGGCGGCGCCAACGTCGTGCTCGCGACGCCGACCGGCTCGGGCAAGTCGCTCGTGGCGGCGGCGGCCGTCACCGCTGCGCTCGCCGACGACCGGGTGAGCTTCTACACGGCGCCGATCAAGGCGCTGGTGAGCGAGAAGTTCTTCGACCTCTGCGCCCTGTTCGGCGCCGACAACGTCGGCATGCTGACGGGCGACGCCGCCGTGAACCCCGACGCGCCGGTGATCTGCTGCACGGCGGAGATCCTCGCCAACCTCGCGCTCCGCGAGGGGGAGCGCACGGACGTCGGCCTCGTCGTCATGGACGAGTTCCACTACTACGGCGAACCCGACCGCGGGTGGGCGTGGCAGGTGCCGCTGCTGACGCTGCCGCACGCGCAGTTCCTGCTCATGTCGGCGACCCTGGGCGACACCGAGCGGCTGCGGGAGGACCTCACGCGCCGTACGTCGCGTCCCACCGCGCTCGTCGACGACGCGCCCCGCCCCGTGCCCCTCGACTTCCGCTGGTCGCTCACCCCCCTCGGGGAGACCCTCGAGGAGCTCGTCACCACGCGCCAGACACCGGCCTACGTCGTGCACTTCACGCAGGCCGCGGCGGTCGAGCACGCGACCGGTCTGCTCGGCTCCGGCGGGCTCACCGCGCTCACGGGGCGCAAGGACGAGGCGTGGAAGGAGCAGAGGGCGAGGATCGCGGAGCGGATCGGGGACTTCCGCTTCGGCGCGGGCTTCGGCAAGACGCTCTCCCGCCTGCTGCGCTCCGGGATCGGGGTGCACCACGCGGGGATGCTGCCCCGCTACCGCCGCCTCGTGGAGCAATTGGCCCAGGAAGGCCTGCTCGCGGTGATCAGCGGCACCGACACGCTCGGCGTGGGCATCAACGTGCCCATCCGCACGGTCCTGTTCACCGGCCTCGCCAAGTTCGACGGCTCGCGGCAGCGGATCCTGCGCACCCGCGAGTTCCTCCAGATCGCCGGCCGTGCGGGGCGGGCCGGGTTCGACACGATGGGCTACGTCGTCGTCCAGGCGCCGGAGCACGTCATCGAGAACGAGCGGGCGAAGGCGAAGGCCGAGGCGAAGAACGCCGCCAACCCCAAGAAGAAGAGCAAGGCGCAGCTGAAGAAGCCGCCGGAGGGTGCGGTCGTGTGGTCGGAGCAGACCTACGACAAGCTCGTCGCCGGCGCGCCCGAGCCCCTCGTGCCCCGGATGCGGGTCACGAACGCGATCCTGCTCGCCGTGCTGGCGCGGGAGGAGGACGCCTTCGGGGTGCTGCGGGCGCTGCTGCTCGACAACCACGAGGACCGGCGCAACCAGCTCAAGCTGGCCCGCCGCGCGCTCCGGCTGCTGCGCAGCCTCGTCACCTCCGGGGTGGTGCAGCGGCTGGACGAGCCCGACGAGCACGGGCGCCGCTACGTGCTCACCGAGGCGCTGCCGGCCGACTTCGCGCTCAACCAGCCGCTGGCGCACTTCGCGCTCGCGGCCCTCGACGTGCTCGACCCGGAAACCGAGACCTACACCCTCGACGTCCTCTCCGTCGTCGAGGCCGTCCTGGACTCCCCGCGCCAGGTGCTCAGCGCGCAGCAGTTCACGCTGCGCGGCGAGGCGGTCGCGGAGATGAAGGCCGACGGCCTCGAGTACGACGAGCGCATGGCCCTGCTCGAGGAGATCACCTGGCCGCAGCCCCTGCGGGAGCTGCTCGAGGCGCTCTACGAGACCTACCGCGCCGCGCACCCCTGGCTCCCCGAGGACGCCCTGGCGCCCAAGTCGATCGTGCGGGAGATGTACACCCAGGCGATGGGCTTCACCGACATGGTGAGCCGCTACGGGCTCGCCCGCTCCGAGGGCGTGCTGCTGCGCTACCTCTCCGACGCCTACCGCACGCTGCGGCACACCGTGCCGGAGCGGCACCGCACGCCGGAGCTCGACGAGATCGTCGAGTGGCTGGGGGAGACCGTGCGCCAGACCGACTCGAGCCTCGTCGACGAGTGGGAGGCGCTGACGGCGGACGACCCCGATGCCGTACGGCGCGCCGCGGCCGAGCGGGCCGCCGGCGGTTCCCCGGTGCCCGGGGGAGGGCGGCCCCTGTCGGGCCAGCCGGCGTTCCGGGTGATGGTGCGCAACGCGGTGTTCGCGCAGGTGCAGCGGTTCGCGCGGGACGACCTCGACGGGCTCGTGCGCGCGGAGCGGCTCGCCGCCGACCGGGTCGAGCCGGCGCGGGCGGTGCAGGTCGGGCGCTCCGTGTGGGACGCGGCGATCGAGGACTACTTCGCCGAGCACGACGAGCTGCGCACGGGCGCGGACGCCCGTGGTCCGGCACTGCTCTCCGTCGTCGAGGACCGTGGCCCGGCTCCGGGCTGGCCGGACGGTCCCGCCGACGACGCGCCGCCGGAGGTGCGCCGGTGGCGCGTGACGCAGACACTGGACGACCCGGAGGGTCACCACGACTGGGTGATCGAGGCGGTCGTCGACCTCGACGCCTGCGACGAGCTGGGCGAGCTGGTGATGCTCACCACCGGGGTCCGCCGGTTGTAGAGTCGCGCCGTACCCCCGATGTCGCCGTGTCGACATCGCGACCGATGATCCCGAGGAGCCGAGGAACGCGTGACCGACCCGCTGTTCGACACCCCCGCCGCGGTGATCTCGACCGTCCCGGTGGGGG
The DNA here is from genome assembly GCA_036404795.1 of Nocardioides sp. Lineage (GTDB taxonomy): Bacteria > Actinomycetota > Actinomycetes > Propionibacteriales > Nocardioidaceae > Nocardioides. Next base: position 3,418 of record DASWYU010000217.1, read on the forward strand.
ACCTGGGCCCGACGGGTCGCCCGATGCCCGCGTTCCCCGAGCCGCCGCCCGTCACCCACCACGGGGGCGCGCGCGTGGTCGCGATGTGCAACCAGAAGGGCGGCGTCGGCAAGACGACGACCGCGATCAACCTGGGCGCGGCGCTCGCGGAGCTCGGCCGCACCGTGCTGCTCGTCGACTTCGACCCGCAGGGGTCGTTGTCGGTCGGCCTCGGCCTCAACCCGCACGAGATGGAGATGTCGGTCTACAACCTCCTGATGGAGGCCGACGTCACCGTCGACGACGTGCTCGTGGAGACGGGCGTGCCGGGCATGGACCTGCTGCCCTCCAACATCGACCTGTCGGCCGCCGAGGTGCAGCTCGTGCACGAGGTGGCGCGGGAGCAGACGCTCTCGCGGGTGCTCGCGCCGGCCGTGGAGCGCTACGACGTCGTCATCATCGACTGCCAGCCCTCGCTGGGCCTGCTCACCGTCAACGCCCTGACCGCGGCGGACGGGGTGATCGTGCCGCTGGAGTGCGAGTACTTCGCGCTCCGCGGCGTCGCGCTCCTCAAGACGACGATCGACAAGGTCGCGCAGCGGCTCAACCCGCGGCTGCAGATCGACGGCGTGCTCGGCACGATGTACGACGGCCGCACCCTCCACGGCCGCGAGGTCATGGAGCGTCTCGTGCAGGCCTGGGGCGACACCGTCTTCCACACCGTCATCCGGCGCACCGTGAAGTTCTCCGACTCGACCGTCGCCGGTGAGCCGATCACCAGCTACGCGACGAAGTCGACCGGCGCGGACTCCTACCGCCAGCTCGCCCGGGAGGTGCTCGCCCGGTGGCCCGGCGCGTGAGCCTGCCGTCGGCCGACGACCTGTTCCGGCCGACGACCGTGCCCGCGCCCGCCGAGCCGCCGCCGGCGGACCCCACGCCCGACCCGTCGGCGACCTCCGCGGCTGTGCCCCCGGCGACCGGGGGTGCGGAGTCGGCGGGTCCGCGCCGTACGAGCGGGCGGGTGAAGCACGACGAGAAGATGACGGTCTACGTCACCTCGGCCGAGCTGCTCGAGCTCGAGAGCGCGCGGCTGCGGTTGCGGGCCGAGCTCGGGACCGCCGTGGACCGGGGTCGCCTCGTGCGCGAGGCGGTCGCGCTCGCGCTGGCCGACCTCGAGGAGCGCGGAGTGGACTCGGCGATCGCCCGCCGGCTGAGCGGCGAGGGATGACGGCCCCGGCGCCCGAGAGCACCGCCGGTGGCCCCGGCGCTCCCGAGGGTGCCGACGCGTCCGGTGCGCCGGCGTTCGCCGTGCGGCTCGACAACTTCGAGGGCCCGTTCGACCTCCTGCTCAACCTCATCGCCAAGCACAAGCTCGACGTCACCGAGGTCGCACTGTCGAAGGTGACGGACGAGTTCATCGCGCACGTGAAGGCCGGCGGCCCCGTCTGGGACCTCGAGCAGACGACCTCGTTCCTGCTCGTCGCCTCGACGCTGCTCGACCTCAAGGCCGCCCGGCTGCTGCCGTCGGCGGAGGTCGAGGACGAGGAGGACCTCGCGCTGCTCGAGGCGCGGGACCTGCTCTTCGCGCGGCTGCTGCAGTACAAGGCCTACCGCCAGGTCGCCGGCGTCATCGAGCAACGGCTCGCCGAGGAGACGAAGCGGCACGCCCGCGTCGTCGGCCTCGACGAGCGGTTCGCGACGCTGCTGCCCGAGGTGCTCATCGGCATCGGGCTCGAGGAGTTCGCGCGGCTCGCCGCTGCGGCGATGACGCCGAAGGCACCGCCGGAGGTGTCGCTGACGCACATCCACGCACCAGCGGTCAGCGTGCGCGAGCAGGCGGCGCTCGTCGTCACGGTGCTGCGGCGCCAGGGCACCGTGACGTTCCGCTCGCTCGCCGCCGACGCACCCGACACGCTCACGACGGTGGCGCGGTTCCTGGCGCTGCTCGAGCTGTTCCGCGAGGGGCTCGTCGCGTTCGACCAGGTCGTGGCACTCGGTGAGCTGAGCATCCGGTGGACCGGCGAGTCGGCCGGCGCCGGCGACGACCTCGACGTGCTCGACGGGGTGGACGAGTTCGACGGGGCGCCGGGATCCGCGGGGGGATCCGCCGGGGGAGAGGGGGACGCATGAGCGAGCAGGAGCCGCAGGACGCTCTCGTCGTGGTGCCCGCGGCGCAGCTGCGCCCGGGGCTGGAGGCGATCCTCATGGTGGCCGACCAGCCCCTGCCCGCGGTCGTGCTCGCGTCGGCCGTGGGACGTGGCGTCGCGGAGGTGGAGGCGGCGCTGCGGGCCCTCGAGGCGGAGTACGCCGCGGACGGGCGCGGCTTCGAGCTGCGGAACGTCGCGGGCGGGTGGCGCTACTACACGCGCGAGGAGCACGCGGCCGTCGTCGAGCGCTTCGTGCTCGAGGGCCAGTCGTCACGTCTGACCCAGGCGGCGCTGGAGACCCTCGCGATCGTGGCCTACCAGCAGCCCGTCTCCCGGGCGCGCGTCTCGGCCGTGCGCGGCGTCAACGTCGACGGCGTGATGCGCACCCTGCTCGCCCGCGGCCTCGTCGCGGAGGTCGGTCAGGACCCGGTCAGCGGCGCGCACCTCTACCGCACGACCTCCTACTTCCTCGAGCGCATCGGCATCACGAGCCTCGAGGAGCTGCCCGAGCTCGCGCCGTACCTGCCCGCACTGGACGACATGGACGACCTGGAGGAACCCCGCGCATGACCATCGAGACCGACGACGAGGGCCTCATCCGGCTCCAGAAGCTGCTCGCGCAGTCGGGGGTCGCCTCGCGCCGCAAGTGCGAGGAGCTGATGCTCGACGGGCTGGTGGTCGTGGACGGGGAGGTGGTGACCCGGCTCGGCACCAAGGTGGATCCCCGGACCGCCGTCATCCGCGTCGACGGCCGTCGCCTGCCGCCGATCTCGCCGCACGTCTACCTCGTGCTCAACAAGCCCCGGGGCGTGGTCTCCACGATGAGCGACCCCGAGGGGCGCCGGACGCTCGGGGATCTCGTCGCCGACCGTCCTGAGCGGCTGTTCCACGTCGGCCGGCTCGACACGGACACGTCCGGCCTGATCCTGCTCACGAACGACGGCGACTTCGCACACCGCATGGCGCACCCGTCCTTCGAGGTCGACAAGACCTACGTCGCGGAGGTCGACGGCAAGGTCGGGCGCGACACCCTCGCCGAGCTCCGCGACGGGGTCACGCTCGAGGACGGCCCCGTCACCGTGCGCTCGGTCAAGGTGGTCGAGCAGGGCGCCGGCGGTGCCGCGGGCCGCACGATCGTCGAGCTCGTCATCCACGAGGGCCGCAACCGCATCGTGCGGCGGCTCCTCGACCAGGTCGGACACCCGGTGCGCCGCCTGACCCGCACCAAGATCGGTCCCGTCGAGCTGCGCGGCCTCCGCGGCGGAGAGCTGCGCGACCTGACCCGCGAGGAGCTGGGGGCGCTGCTCGACCGCGCGGAGCTCTGAGGTCCGACCGCTGGTGCCACGGTCCGGGCCGGAGCAGACTGGGCGCGTGAGCGAGGGCTGGGGAACGGGCGTCGGCGTGAGCATCCACGCCTACGACGCCGTCGTCGCCGAGCCCGGCACCCACCGGGGGACGCCGTCGCCGACGGTGACCTTCGTGCTGCCCGTCGGCCGGCAGCTCGACGTCGGTTGGCAGGGCGAGCCCGCCACCCGCGTGCGGCAGTGGTCGACCGTCTCCGGACTGCACACGCGACCCGCGATCATCCACCACGACGGCACGGAGGCGGGGGTGCAGCTCGGACTGACCGCCGGGGCGTGCCGCACCGTCCTCGGCGTGCCGGCCGCCGCCGTCGCCGGTGAGCTGTTGGAGGTCGCGACCCTGCTCGAGCGGGCGCCGTGGCTCACCGAGCTGCCCGAGCGGCTCGCGGCGTGCCACCCCGACGAGCGGGCTCCGCTGGTACGGCGAGCGATCGCCCGCTCCCTCGCCGAGCAGCACCGTCCCGTCGCGCCCGCGGTGGCCGAGGCCCTGCGCCTCCTGGGTCGCGGCACGCGGGTCGGGGAGGCGGCGGAGGCGGTCGGCTACAGCCGCCGGCGGCTCTCGACCCTGGTGCGGGCGGAGACGGGCGTCGATCCGCAGACCTACGCGCGGCTCGCGCGGCTCGAACGGGCGCGCTCGGTGGTGGTGGACCGGCTCCGGGCCGGGGCGGGCGACGAGGTGCGGCTGGCCGACGTCGCCGCGACCGCCGGGTACGCCGACCACGCCCACCTCACCCGCGAGTGGCAGGCGCTCGTGGGCTGCGCGCCGACGACGTGGCTCCGCGAGGAGTTCCCCATGCTTCAAGCGGAGGTCGTCGTCGCTGCGTGAGAGTGGTGACGATCGATGACGACCGTCCAGGAGGCACACGATGACCGACCCCAGTCCCGTCCCCGCTTCCGGCACCGCTCCCGGCATGTGGCTGACGCTGCGACTGCGGGACGTCGAGGCGATGACGGCGTGGCTGACCGCGATCGGGTTCACCGAGCTGTCGACCCACCGCGACGACGCCGGCGTCGTGGTCCACGCCGAGTACCTCTGGCCCCCGGGCGGCGGGGTCATGTTCGGCGCCGACGGCGGGAACAGCGACTGGGTCCAGCCGGCGGGCTCGGCCGCTGCGTACCTCGTCGAGGGCACGGGGCGGGGTACGGCGCGGCTATCCTCGGCCGGTGCCCGATCAGCCCGCCCAGCGCGACCCGCACCCGAGCGACCCCCGTCCCGAGGACGTGACCGCCGGGCCCGTGCTCGTGGTCGGCGCCGGCCTGATCGGCACCTCCGTGGCGCTCGCGCTCGTCGCCGCGGGCCACGACGTGCTGCTCGCGG
>DASWYU010000218.1:0-3543 GCA_036404795.1 Nocardioides sp.
CACCCCGACCGCCACCCTGGCCGCCACCCCGACCGCCGCGGGTGCCGCCGCCCTGGTGGGCCGGCGGCGTCGACGTGCCGGACGCCGCGAGCGCCTCCGCCGTCATCGGGCGGGGAGCGGTGCGGATGTCGTGGTGGAGCACGTCGACGGCCGCGCTGCGCTGCAGGCGGACGAGGGCGCCGAGGAACTTCGGCGTCGTGATCGTGACGACGGCGCCGTCGGTGCCGGCGCGGGCGGTGCGGCCGGAGCGGTGCAGGTAGGCCTTCGGGTCGGACGCCGCGTCGAAGTGCACGACGAGCCCGACGCCGTCGACGTGGATGCCGCGGGCGGCGACGTCGGTGGCGACGACGGCCTGCGCCGCGCCGGAGGTGAAGCGGGCCAGGTTGCGCTCGCGCACCCGCTGCGACAGATCGCCGTGCAGGTCGACCGCCGGGACACCGCGGCTCTCCAGGGCCTCGGTGAGCTCGATCGCCCCCTCGCGGGTGCGGGTGAAGACGATCGTGCGGCCGTTGGCCTCCACGAGCTGGACCGCCGCGTCGACCTTCTCCCGGAAGCCGCCGACGACCAGGGTGTGGTGGGTCATCGTCGTCACCGCGCCGGCGTTGGGGTCGAGCTCGTGGACCTTCGGTGCCGTGAGGTGGCGGCGCACCAGCTTGTCGACGTCGCCGTCGAGCGTGGCGCTCAGCAGCATGCGCTGGCTGCCGTCGGGCGTGCGGCCGACGAGCTCGTCCACGGCCGGGTAGAAGCCCAGGTCGCAGAGGTGGTCGGCCTCGTCGAGCACCGTCACCGCGACGTCGTCGAAGGAGCAGGTGCCGCGCTCGACCAGGTCGCTCAGGCGGCCCGGCGTGGCGACGACGATGTCGGCGCGCTGGCGCAGCTGGCGGGTCTGGCGCTCGTAGGGCACGCCGCCGTACACCGTCGTGAGCTTCAGGCCGACACCCGCGGCGAGCGGCTGGAGCGACCGCGCGACCTGGGTGGCGAGCTCCCGCGTCGGGACGATGATCACGGCACGCGGGTGGTGCGGGCGGCTGCTGCGCCCGGCCAGGCGCTCGAGCACCGGGATGCCGAACGCGAGGGTCTTGCCGGACCCGGTCTGCGCGCGGCCGAGCACGTCGGCACCGGCGAGCGCGTCGGGGATGACGGCGGCCTGGACGGGCGTCGGGGTGGTGATGCCCTGGGTGGCGAGCGCGGCGACGATGTCGCGGCGGAGCCGGTCGAAGACGGTCGTCACGGGGCTGCGGTCAGGGGTGTTCTCGGACATGCTGGTTCTCATTCCTCGCGCACGCACGCGATGACAGGCATGCGTCTGCGCCCGGATCCGCGGGTGCGGGTCCGACGGGCCTGACGAGACGCGATCTCGATGAACCCGATCGCTGGTCTCTGCGGCGCAGGAGCTGCGCGCACCACACCGGGCACAAGGAAAAGAGGGTGCCCCCTCCTCGAGGTCGTCGACGTCGAGGAGGCACCGGCCGGCGACCAGGGTACGGCGCGCACCGACCCCGCCCCTCATCCGCGCGCCTGTCGGCTCGGTCACGACGGCGCCCGCCCGTCGCGGGATGGCAGGTGGCACCCTTGGCCGGGTGAGCGAGGACCTCGACCCCCGACCGACCCTCATGCGCCGACGTTGGTGGGTCACCTTCACCGTCGTGCTGGCGGGCCTGGTCGTCGTCGTCTGGTGGCTGCGGCAGCCCGACGGCGAGCCGAGGGAGGAGCCCACCGACGCGGCGACCTCCGGCGCACCGACCGCCGGGGAGCCCGCGGACGGGACCCTCGCCGTACCGGACTCCCTCGCCACCCTCGACGACGGCACTTGGACCCGCGACACGTCGCCCGAGGCCGAGGAGCGGCTCGCGACGGCGCTGACCGTCTTCGAGGACCGCGCCGCCGGGGCCGACGGTCCGCCGGCGGGGGCGATCTACGTCGTCGACGGCAGCACCGACCTCGCCGAGCAGCTCGTCGCGGCGATCTTCGTGAGCGAGGAGATCGCGGTCGTCGACCCCGCGGAGCTCGCCGCGCAGACCGTCTCCTTCAACCTCGGCCAGGAGGTCGCCTCGACGGCGGTCGACGGCGGGGGCGGGGTGGCGTGCGGCTACGTGCCCGTGGTGCTCGAGGACGAGAGCCGCGCGGAGCAGTGGTTCTGCGCGACGGCCTTCGGCGACGCCGTCGCCAACCTGCTCCTGCCCCTGTCGATCCAGGGCGAGGAGAACGCGGTCGCGCAGGCGACGGCCTTCCTCACCGCCGCGCGCGCCTGAGCCTCACCCCGCCCGGTCAGGCCTCGCCCCCCAGGGGCAGCCGCAGCTCCGCGGGCCCGTCGGCGACGACCCGCACGGGCACGCCCCAGTCCTGCTGGTGCAGGTGGCAGGCCGCCCCGACGGGCACCTCGCCGTCGTCCGCGGCGTCGCACGACGCCGCCCGCGCGGCCACGTGCAGCACGCCCTCCCCGACCACGGGGTCGAGCGCGAGCGTGCGGGTCAGCGGTACAGCGCGGCCGTCGCCGTCCCGGATCAGGCTCGGCGGGGTCGCCGTGACGAGCAGCTGGGTGGCGGGCCCGAACCGCTCGTCGACCTTCTGCCCCGGCGGCGGCGCGAACGGTACGACGAGCTCCAGCCGCTCCCCGACCTCCGTGACCGGCCGCTGCGTCCGGTGCGCGAAGCCGTCGGTCGTCACGGCGGCTCCCAGCGGCACGACCGTCAGGCGGTGCGCCGTGGACTCGACGACGACGAGGGCGTCGCCCGCGACGTACGCCGCACTCGGCTCCGCGAGCCCGGTCGCCAGGGTCGTCAGCTCGCCGTGCGGACCCGCGCTCGGGTCGAACCGGCGGACGGCGCCGTTGTAGGTGTCGGCGACGGCGACGGAGCCGTCGGGCAGCGCGGTCACGCCGAGCGGGTGCTGGAGCAGGCCTGCTCCCTCCGCGGAGCCACCCGGTCCGTCGCGGAACCCGAAGTCGAAGAGCCCGGTGCCGACGGCGGTGCGGACGACGAGAGCCCCGTCGACCTCCTCGACCCACCGCAGCGAGGACGTCTCGGAGTCCGCGAGCCACAGCCGCGTCCCGTCCGCGGAGACGGCGAGGCCGGAGGTCTGCGCGAACCAGGCGTCCGCGAGCGGACCGTCGAGCAGGCCCTCGTTGGTCGTGCCGGCGGCGACGGCCACCTCGCCGGTGCGCGGATCGACGGTCCAGAGCTGGTGGATGCCGGCCATCGCGACCCACACGCGGTCCCGCCACCACACGACGTCCCACGGCGACGAGAGCCGCTCGGTGCCGTCGCCCTGCATCCACTGCGTCCCGTCGCCGGCCAGGGTGCGGACCGCGCCGTCGGCCAGCCCGAGTCCGGCGAGCCGGTGGGCGACGGTGTCGGCGACGACCGCGTCGTACCCCACCTCCTGCGCCACCTCCGGCGGCAGCAGGCAGACCCCGTTCGGCTCGCGGAACCCGCCCGTGCGGCGCAGCACGGGGCCGTCGGGCCCGGCCAGCTCGACGACCTCGTCGTGCCCGGCGTCGGCGACGAGCACCCGGCCGTCGGGCAGCGGCACCGCGGACGCGGG
>DASWYU010000219.1:0-2056 GCA_036404795.1 Nocardioides sp.
TCGACGACGAACACCTGCTGCCGCAGCCGCCAGACCTGGTACGCCAGGCGGGGCCCGAGCTCGTCGAAGGTGAGGGTGCGCACGTCCATGGGTCGACCGTCTCACGGGCGCCGATCCGGGGCGCGTAGGGTCGTCCCACACGACAGGGGAGCGCCGCCGGCCAACGGGCCACGGGCGCTGAGAGTGCGGATCCGCCGCAGACCCTCGAACCTGCTCCGGTTAGCACCGGCGAAGGGAGTCACGCGATGCGTCGCATCCTGCCCACCGTCCTGACGGGCGCGCTGCTCGTCCCGGCCCTCGCGGCCTGCTCGACCTTCGGGGAGAGCGAGAGCGCGAGCGGCGGCACCGAGCGCCTGGTGCTCGTCGCCCACGAGTCCTTCAGCCTGCCCGAGGATCTCGTCGCGGAGTTCGAGTCGGCGCACGACGTCGACCTCGAGATCCGCCAGCCCGGCGACGCCGGCGCCGTCGTCACCGAGATCGCGCTCAACCCCGACGACGCCGGCGCCGACGTCGTCTTCGGCGTCGACAACACGTTCGCCAGCCGCTTGCTCGACGCCGACGCGCTCGAGCCCTTCACCGGAGAGCTCCCGCCCGGCGCCGACGCCTACGCGCTCGCCGACGAGGACCGCCTCGTGCCGGTCGACTCGGGCAACGTGTGCGTGAACGTCGACACCGCCTGGTTCGCGGAGCAGGGCCTCGCGGAGCCGACGTCGCTCGACGACCTCGTCGACCCGGCCTACGCCGACCTCTTCGTCACGCCCGGCCCCGTCGACTCCAGCCCGGGGCTCGCGTTCCTGCTGGCGACCGTCGCGGCGTACGGCGAGGACGGGTGGCGCGACTACTGGCAGGGCCTCGTCGACAACGGCACCGAGCTGGTCGCCGGCTGGAGCGACGCCTACTACACGTCTTTCACGGCCGGCGGCGAGAGCGGCCAGCGGCCGATCGTGCTGTCCTACGACTCCTCACCCGCCTTCACGACCACCGAGGACGGCTCGGCGACGACCACCCGCGCGCTCCTCGACACCTGCTTCACCCAGGTCGAGTACGCCGGCGTGCTCCGCGGCGCCGACAACCCCGACGGCGCGCAGGAGCTCGTCTCCTGGCTCCTCTCGGAGGAGGTGCAGGCGGCGCTGCCCGACAACATGTACGTCTACCCGGTCCGCGACGACGTGGCCCTTCCCGAGGCGTGGGCCGAGTTCGCGCCGCGTCCGGACGCGCCGTACACGCTCGACCCCGCGGCGATCGCGGCCGACCGTGAGACCTGGATCGGCGAGTGGCGCGACCTGACGCAGCGCTGAGCCGCTCCCTGCGGCTCCTGGCCCTCGCGGCGCTGCCGCTGGGGGTCGTCGCCGTGTTCTTCGTGCTGCCCGTCGGCGCGATGCTGTTGCGCGGCCTCGCACCCGACGGGCACCTCGACGTCGGCGGCCTCGTCGAGGTGCTCGGCCGCGACCGCACGGGACGGGTCCTCTGGTTCACGCTCTGGTCGGCGTCGCTCGGCACGGTGCTGTCCCTCCTGCTCGGGCTGCCGGTCGCCTACGCGTTGTTCCGGATCGCGGTGCCCGGCGCGCGGGTGCTCCGCGCGCTCACGCTCGTGCCGTTCGTGCTGCCGACCGTGGTGGTCGGTGCCGCCTTCCGGGCGCTGCTCGGCGAGGTCGGGATGCTCGGGTTCCTCGGCTGGGACGGCACCCCGGCGGCGATCGTCGCCGCGCTCGTGTTCTTCAACGTCTCCGTCGTCGTGCGCGTCGTGGGCGGCGCCTGGGCGGGGCTCGACCCGCGCGCCGAGGAGGCTGCGGCCGCCCTGGGCGCGAGCCCGGTGCGGGTGCTGCTGACGGTGACGCTGCCCGCGCTCCGCTCGGCGCTGGCCTCCGCCGCGGCGGTCGTCTTCCTCTTCTGCTCGACGGCGTTCGGCGTCGTGCTCACGCTCGGCGGCCTGCGCTACGCGACCGTCGAGACGGAGATCTACCTCCTCACCCGCGCCTTCGACCTGCCCGCCGCGGCCGCTCTCTCCCTGGTGCAGGTCGTCACGGTCGTGCTCCTGCTGGGGCTCCTCGGCCGG
>DASWYU010000220.1:0-8514 GCA_036404795.1 Nocardioides sp.
ACCCTCGCGGGACGGGTGGTAGCCGGGCAGCAGGTAGCGCCACGACGAGCGCACGAGCAGGCCGTAGCCAGGGGTCAGTCCCTTCCGCGCCGTGCGCAGCAGCGACGAGAACCGCGGACGGACGCCGGGGTTCGTCGTGTCGTGCTCCATCAGGTAGCGCACGCCCTGCACCCACAGCCACACCAGCGCCGGGCCGCCCAGGACGTAGGCGAGGACGCGCCGGTGGTAGCGGCCGTCGAGGTGGGTGAACAGGTCGTAGGCGACCGCGCGGTGCTCGACCTCCTCGGCGCCGTGCCAGCGGAGCAGGTCGAGCATCGTCGGGTCGGCCCCCGCCGCGTCGAGGCCGGGGCTGTTGAGGATCCAGTCGCCCAGGACGGCGGTGAGGTGCTCGATGGCGGCGACCACGGAGACCCGGAGCACGAGCCACTCCTCGGCCGCGGCGCCCTCCAGGTCGCGGTCCCCGAGGATGCGCTGGAAGAGGGTCGCGACCTGTGCGACGTACGCCCGGGTGTCGAGACCGTGCTCGTCGAAGTGGTCGAGCACGCCCTGGTGCGACGCCGCGTGCATGCCCTCCTGGCCGATGAAGCCGACGACGTCCTCCCGCAGCTGCTCGTCCTTGATGAGCGGCAGTGCGTCGGAGAAGACCTGCACGAACCAGCGCTCGCCCTCGGGGAGCAGGAGGTGGAGCACGTTGACCAGGTGCGAGGCGAACACCTCGCCGGGGATCCAGGTGAGGGGCAGCCCGGTCCAGTCGAACGACACGTTGCGGGCGTGCAACGCGACGTGCTCCGGGGTCGCGATGGGGGACGAGGCCATGAGGGACTCCTTACAGCTCGTTGAGGTCGAGGCGAGCGAGGCGGCGGGTGAGCGCGGGTGCGTAGCGGTGCCCCAGCTGGAAGAACCGCGCCTCCGCGCTGATCGCCGCGACCGGCTTGTCGGCGACGAGAGCGTCGACGAGGTGCCGGGCGAGGCGCTCGGGGGTGTAGTTGCGGCGGCGGTACGACGCCTGCTGGTGCGCACTGAGCCGGGCCTGCTCCTCGTCGCTGGTGCCGACGAACCGCGTCGTCGAGGAGATCTTCGTGTCCACGAAACCGGGGCACACCGCGGTGACACCGACGCCGGCGAACGACAGCTCGGCGCGCAGCGACTCGGTGAGGCTGAGCACCGCGGCCTTCGTCGTGCCGTAGGCGTTCATGATGCGGCTCGGCGCGAACGCGGCCGCGCTGGCGACGTTGACGATGTTCCCGCCCTCGCCGCGCTCGGCGAGCAGGCGGCCGAACACCCGCGAGCCGTGGATGACGCCCCACAGGTTGACCCCGATCACGCGCTCCCAGTCGGCGACCGTGGTGGCGAGGAACGGCCCGCCCATCCCGATGCCGGCGTTGTTGACGACGATGTCAGGCACGCCGTGCTCCGCGACGACGGTCGCGGCGAGGGCGTCCCACGCCTCGGCGTCGGTGACGTCGAGGTGGTGCGCCCAGGCGCGGCCGCCCACCTCCTCGACGAGCGCGACGGTCTCCTTCGCGCCGGTGTCGTCCACATCGGTGACCACGATGTCGGCGCCGCGGCGGGCGAGCTCGACGGAGGTGGCGCGACCGATGCCGCTGGCGCCGCCGGTGACGAGCGCCAGGCGTCCGCCGAGGGCCCCGGGGCGCGGTGCGGGTGCGTCGCTCCAGCGCAGCGAGCGCGACGCCGATGCGGCGGTCGCGCCGTCGAGGTCGTCGACCAGCTCGACGATCTTCGCGGCGACGACGGCCGGGTGGCTGCGCACGACCCAGTGGTTGCCGACGACGGTGCGGGCGGCCAGGCGCGCGACGTACGGTCGCGGCGCTCCCAGCGCCAGCGCCGGCGTGACGTGCGCGTCGAGGGTGGGGGCGAGGACCTGGACGGGGACGTCGGTACGGCGCGGGCGCGGCCGCGTCATGCGGGCCACGAAGTTCGCGCGGTAGAGCTCGAGGCCGGAGGTCGCATCGCGGATCGGGCGGCGGTCGACCCCGCGGCCCCGCTTCCACGGCAGGCCGAGGTGCGCCGACCGGGTCACGAGCCGGTCGATCACCCCGGCCCGCACGGCCAGCTCCGGCAGCGCCGGCAGCTGGAAGAGGGCGATGTAGTAGGAGTCGAGGAGCTGGCGGAGGCTCGCCCCCGGGTGCCGGGCACTGTCGCGGAACCAGGCGCCGGCCATGTCGAGGCTCGGGCCCGAGATCGAGGTGAACGACGCGAACCGCCGCTGGTGCGCGGGGTCGGTCACCGCCTCCCACGACTGGATCGAGCCCCAGTCGTGAGCCGCCAGGTGCACCGGGACGTCGGGGCTGACGGCGTCGACGACGGTGAGCAGGTCGGCCGCGAGCCGCTCCATCGCGTACCCCGCACGCCCGCTCGGCGCGCTCGACCCGCCACAGCCGCGCACGTCGTAGCGCACCACCCGGAACCGCTCCGCGAGGATCGCCGCCACGCCGTCCCAGACGGTGTGGTCGTCGGGGTAGCCGTGCACGAGCACCAGTGCCGGAGCCCCCGGCGGCCCCTGCTCCACGACGGCGAGGTCGACGCCGTCGGACGTGCGGACGGTGCTGCGGAGCAGGTCGGCCGGGGGAGCGGCGCTCGTGGTCACCGACGCACGGTAACCACGCCTGCCTGCCAATGGCAAGGAACGTGACACTGTTGATGTCATGTTGTCTGGGCCTCGCTCCGCTCGGCCTGCCCGCGGCGCTTGAGGCTCGTGTCCACGGTCGATCCCGACCACGGCTTCCCCCGCTCCGCTCCTCCGCCGCGGCCGCTCCTCCCTCTGGACACGAGCGCGCCGCGGGCGCCGTGATGAGGCGGGCGGATAGGTGCGCGAAGTGTGCAGTTGCGACGAGCGTGGCGGCCGTGGCGGTGCCGTTGCCGCACAGTTCTCGCCGGCCCCGCCGGTCGCTCCTGGCCCGCTTGCGCCCTCCTGAAGCCCGCGGCGCGCTCCTGTCCAAAGGGAGGAGCGCGGGTGCCGGAGGAGCGCAGCGGGGGAGGTGTTCGCGGGATCGACCGTGGACAGGAGCTACCGGCGCCGCGGGCATGCCGAGCGGAGCGAGGCCCAATGACCCGCGCCGTCGGCGCTGTTCGATGCTGGGCTTGCTCGGGCTGCCGCGCCGTTCGGCCCGGCGCGCCCCTCCCGATACGCTCGGCCGGTGCGCATCGCTCGATTCACCACAGGAGAAGACCCCCAGTACGGCGTCGTGACCGGCGACCTCGACGAGCACGGCCAGCTGAGCGAGGACGCCACGATCGTGGCGCTGGCCGGCGACCCGCTCTACGTCGGCGTGAAGCTGCTCGAGGTCGAGCACAAGGTCGCGGACGTCCGGCTGCTCGCCCCGGTCCTGCCGCGCAGCAAGGTGGTGGGGATCGGCCGCAACTACGCGGCGCACGCGGCGGAGCTCGGCAACGAGGTGCCGTCGGAGCCCCTCATGTTCCTCAAGCCGAACACGTCGGTGGTGGGGCCGAACGACGCGATCGTCTACCCGACGCAGTCGACGAACGTGCATTTCGAGGGCGAGCTGGCGGTCGTGATCGGCCGCATCTGCCGCGACGTGCCGGCGGAGAAGGCGACCGACGTCATCCACGGCTACACCATCGCGAACGACGTGACGGCACGCGACCTGCAGAAGGGGGACGTGCAGTTCACCCGCGGCAAGGGGTTCGACACGTTCTGCCCGCTCGGTCCGTGGGTGGAGACCGACCTCGACCCGCACGACTTCGCGCAAGGGCGTCGCGTGCAGACGTTCCTCAACGGCGACGTCGTCCAGGACGGTTCGACGGCCGACCTGATCTTCGACATCCCGACCCTGGTGGCCTACGTCAGCAGTGTGATGACGCTGCTGCCCGGCGACCTGATCCTCACCGGCACCCCCGAGGGTGTCGGCCCGATGCTCCCTGGCGACGAGGTCGAGGTCGCCATCGAGGGGCTCGGTTCGCTCACGAACAAGGTGGTCTCCCGATGAGTGCCGACCGTCCGGTCCGCGTCCGTTTCTGTCCGTCGCCCACGGGGTCGCCGCACGTCGGCTTCGCCCGCACGGCGCTCTACAACTGGGCCTTCGCCCGCCACCACGGCGGCACGCTGGTGTTCCGCATCGAGGACACCGACAAGGCGCGGAGCACCCAGGAGTCGTACGACGCGATGCTCGGCGCCCTGCGCTGGCTCGGCCTCGACTGGGACGAGGGGCCGGAGGTCGGGGGGCCGCACGCGCCGTACCGGCAGTCCGAGCGCGAGCACCTCTACCGCGACGTGCTGGCGCAGCTGGCCGGCTCGTCGTACACCTACGACTGCTTCTGCACGACGGAGGAGGTCGACGCCCGACGGAAGGCCTCGGGCTCGAAGGTGATGGGGTACGACGGGTTCTGCCGCGAGCTGACGGCCGAGCAGCGGGCCGCGTTCGAGGGCGAGGGGCGCTCCTCGGTGGTGCGGTTCCGCATGCCGGAGGGCTCGTTGACCTGGGACGACCTGGTGCGCGGCGAGATCACGTTCGAGACGGAGTTCGTGCCGGACTTCGCGCTGTGCCGGGCGAACGGCGACCCGCTCTACACGCTCGTGAACCCGGTGGACGACGCGCTGATGGGGATCACCCACGTGCTCCGCGGCGAGGACCTGCTGTCCTCGACGCCGCGTCAGCTCGCCCTGTTCGACGCGCTCGTGGCGCTGGGCGTGGCGGAGCAGACGCCGGCCTACGGCCACCTCTCCCTCATCACGGGCGAGGGCAACAAGAAGCTGTCGAAGCGCGACCCGCAGGCGCACCTGTTCGCCTACCGCGACGAGGGCTTCCTGCCGGAGGGCCTCCTCAACTACCTGGCGCTCCTGGGCTGGGCGATCGCCGAGGACCGCGACGTCTTCACCATGGAGGAGATGGTCGGGGCGTTCGACATCGCTCGCGTCAACCCGCAGCCGGCGCGCTTCGACACGAAGAAGGCGGAGGCGATCAACGCCGCGCACATGCGGACGCTCGCGCTCGACGAGATCACCGACCGCGTGCTGCCCTTCCTCCAGGCGGCCGGCGTGGTGTCCGACCCCGTCTCCGACGCCGACGCGCAGCTGCTCGAGCAGGCGATGCCGCTGGTCGGGGAGCGCATCAACAAGCTCACCGAGGCCGTCACCATGCTCGACTTCCTGTTCGTCGACGAGGCCGCGTTCACGCGCGACCCGGTGGACGTGGAGAAGGTGCTGAACGACGACGGCCGGAAGGTCGTGGAGGCGTCCCACGCGGCGCTCGCCGACCTGCCGGAGTGGTCCACGGCGGCCATCGAGGAGGCACTGCGCGTGGCGCTGGTCGAGGGACTCGGCCTGAAGCCGCGCAACGCGTTCGGTCCGGTGCGCGTCGCGGTCACGGGGCGCCGCGTCTCGCCGCCGCTCTTCGAGTCGTTGGAGCTGCTGGGTCGCGAGCGGGGCCTCGGACGCCTGCAGGGCGCACTGGCCTGATGAGCGGCACGTCGCCGTACCCGCCCTCCCCGGTCCCGCCGGTGGGCGGTCCCGCCCCCGTGCCCCTCTCGGAGGCGGAGGTCGCGGCGGCGTACCCCCCGCTCGAGTACCACCAGCTCCACCGCGCCGGCGACCGCGGCTGGTGGCGGCCCCTGCTCGGGGTCGTCGCCGTGGTCGTCGGCATGCAGGTGCTCCTGCCGCTCGGGATCCTGGCGCTGTTCGTCGGGGGGCTCGCCGCCACCGGTGCCGGCAGCGACGCGATCGACGCGCTGCTCGACAGCGACGACCTGCAGCCGCTGACGCTTGCCTACCTCATGGTGAGCCTGGCGCTGCTCACCCCGCTGGTGTGGCTGGTGACGCGCGTGCTGCACGGTCTGCGGCCGCGCTGGACGACGTCGGTGGCGCCCCGCATGCGGTGGGCCTTCTTCGCGGCGTGCATGGCCCTGTCGGTCGTCGCGCTGCTGGCCAGCATGGTCGTGTCGGTGCTCGTCGCCAGCATCGACCCCCACGCGCTCCCGGGGGAGAGCGAGGTCGGCGGGCTCAACGCGTTCACGGCGACGACCCGCGACTTCCTGCTGGTCATCGTGCTCCTGACGCCCCTGCAGGCGGCGGGGGAGGAGTACCTCTTCCGCGGCTACCTCACCCAGGTCGCGGGCGGCATCTTCAGCCGGCCCGCGGTGGCCCGCACGGTGGCGGTCGTCGCGCCCGCGCTGCTCTTCGCGCTCGCCCACGGCGCCCAGGACCCGGCGGTCTTCTTCGACCGGTTCGCGTTCGGGCTGGCCGCCGGTGTGCTCGTCATCCTCACGGGCGGCCTCGAGGCGGGGATCGCGCTCCACGTGATGAACAACTGGTTCGCCTTCGGGCTCGCGCTCGCGTTCGGGGACATGTCGACCGTGCTGACACCCACCGGCGGCTCCTGGCTGAGCATCCCGGTGACCCTCACGCAGGAGCTGGTCTTCCTCGGGCTCGCGCTCGCGGTGCACCGCGGCATGGGGCTCGCGCGGCATGCGGACTCGGCCGTTTTGATCCGGTCACGGGGCCGCGTGTATGGTTTCTCCTCGGCTCCCAAGGGGCCGTAACCATTGGGATATGGTGTAATTGGCAGCACGACTGATTCTGGTTCAGTTAGTCAAGGTTCGAGTCCTTGTATCCCAGCGAGATCGCGGTCACACGGCCGCGATTTTGTGTGAGACCCGGGTTTCGCTAGAGTCTCACGAGTTGCCGGAAGGTGGCTGAGAAGCCAACTGAAGGACACGCCCCCGTTGTGTAGCGGCCTAGCACGTCGCCCTCTCAAGGCGGTAGCGCCGGTTCGAATCCGGTCGGGGGTACGTTCGAGGTGAAGGGCCCGGTCGAGAGACCGGGCCCTTCGTCATTTCGCCGTCGGGACCTCGTTAGGCTGCCGGGCGTCCACACCCCCCAGCAAGGATGGTGCACTCCCGTGGCTCAGGTCACCGCCGTCGCCGAGGCCGCCGTCGCGGCCGCCCCGGCCGACGTCATTGCTGCTCTCGCCGACTACACGACGACCCGGCCGGCGATCCTCACCGACCGCTACACCGACTACGCGGTGACGGAGGGCGGCACGGGCACCGGCACCGTCGTCACCTGGCGACTCCACGCGACGGAGAAGCGCGTGCGGCACGTCGTCGCCGAGGTCACGGTCACGGGCGACTCGGTCGTCGAGAAGGACCGCAACTCCACCCTCGTCACCACGTTCACGGTGAAGCCGTCCGGTGCCGGCAGCACGGTCACGGCCACCACCACCTGGCAGGGTGCGGGCGGCATCGGCGGCTTCTTCGAGCGCACCTTCGCGCCCAAGGGCCTGCGCCGCATCCACGACGAGCTGCTCGCCAACCTCGCGGCGCGCGTCTCCTCCTGACCCCCGACGGCACGGCGTCCCCGCCGTGTCCGATTCCCGCCGGTCCGGTGCCGGGTGCTGGGGCAGGATGGACGTCATGTCCCCCACTGCTCCGGCGTCCGGCGCCGCGCCGGCCGGCGCGGGCCTCGAGCCCGACGTCTGCTACCGCGCCGTCGAGAGCCGCGACCGTCGCTTCGACGGCGTTTTCTGGACGGCCGTGCGCTCGACCGGCATCTACTGCCGACCCTCCTGCCCGGCCCGCACCCCGGCGCGTCGCAACGTCGCGTTCCATGCGAGTGCGGCGGCCGCCCAGCGCGCGGGATTCCGGGCGTGCAAGCGCTGCCTGCCCGACGCCGTACCGGGCAGCCCCGCCTGGGACGTCCGCGCCGATGTCGCCGGCCGCGCGATGCGCCTCATCGGCGACGGGCTCGTGGACCGGGAGGGTGTCGACGGGCTCGCCGCGGCCCTCGGCTACACGCCGCGTCACGTCGCGCGGGTGCTGACGGCCGAGCTCGGCGCGGGCCCGCTGGCCCTCGCCCGGGCCCGCCGGGCGCAGACGGCACGCACCCTGCTCGAGGGCTCGAGCCTGCCCGTCTCCGACGTCGCGTTCGCCGCGGGCTTCGCCAGCCTGCGGCAGTTCAACGCCACCGTCCGCGAGGTGTACGACGCTGCTCCCCGCGAGCTCCGTGGCCGGGCCGGCGTCCGGAACGCCGCGGGGGCCCTCGGTCTGCGGGTGGCGGTGCGCGCGCCGTACGCCGCCGAGGCCCTCCTCGCCTTCCTCGCCGAGCACGTCGTGGCCGGCGTGGAGACGGTCACCGGCACGGTCTATGCGCGGAGCCTCGACCTGCCGCACGGCCCGGCGGTGCTGGCCGTCGATCTCGCACCGGAGCCGGGCGGGCGTGCCGGAGCGTCCCGGTCCGTCGTCCGGCAGGTGCCCGTCACGGCGTGGCTCAGCGACCTCCGCGACACCGGCACGCTGGTGGAGCGGGTGCGACGGCTCCTCGACGCCGACGCCGACCCGGACGCCCTCGACGCGCAGCTGGGTGCGGACCCCCTGCTCGCCCCGCTCGTCGCGGCGACCCCGGGCCTCCGCGTGCCGGGGGCGGTGGACGGGGCGGAGCTCGCCGTACGGGCCGTCGTCGGTCAGCAGGTCAGCGTCGCCGGCGCCCGCACCGTCACCGGCCGGATGGTCGCGGAGCACGGCCGGCCGCTGCCGGACGCC
>DASWYU010000221.1:0-6872 GCA_036404795.1 Nocardioides sp.
CGCAGCGGGCTGGGCGTCGCGCTCGCCGACGCCGCCACCCGGGCTGCCTCCTGCTGCGCGGCGATCAGCGCGAGCCCGCCCCCGGCGGAGTCGCCCATGAGGTAGGTCGCGCGCCCCTCGGCGGCGAGCCGCGCCAGCAGCGTGGCCACGAGCGCGCGGGCCTCGGCCGCGTCGTGCTGCGGCGCGAGGCCGTAGATCGGCACCTGGACCTCGACGTCGAGCTCGTCGGCCAGGCGCGCGACGAACTGCCAGTGCTGCTTGACGATCTCGTTCACGTAGGCGCCGCCGTGCAGGTAGACGACGACGGGGCGCTCCCCCAGCGGCGTACGGCGCCGCACCACCGTGTGCACGTCGAAGCCGTCGACGACCTCGGTGGCGACGTCCACCTGCCGGGTGATCGCCGGCGGCGGGAGCGCCGAGCCCTTCGGGCGGGCGAGCAGCGCGGCACCGGCGGCGGGGTCGGCGTAGGTGCGCTTGCGGGTCAGGCGCATGAAGGCGCCGATCGCGGTCATCTGCCAGGACACCGCGCCACCCTCTCACCTCACCCGACCGGGCGGGGTGGGTTCGCGGGCACTCGGGTGCTGCTCAGCCCTCCGCGGTGCGCACCGGCGGCGCACTGACCGCGACCTGCGCGAGGATCGCGGAGAGGGAGAGGAGGAGGTCGTCGCGGTCGATACCCGCGGGGTCCTCGGCCCAGCGGATCACCACGTCCTCCACCAGCACGGCCCAGCCGCGCACGAGCAGGCGCACCGCGGGCGTGTCCACGACGCCGAACTCCGCGAGCCCGGCCTCCCCGGCGGTCGAGAAGATGCGGTCGGTCAGGGCCGCCCGGGCCTCCTCGTAGATCTCCCGCATCACCGGGTTGCTGCCGTTGGCCGCGCGCACGAGCGAGACGTAGCCACGGTGGTTGGCCTCGACGAACGCCAGGTAGCGGTCGAGCGAGACCAGGAGCCGCGCCCCCATGTCGCCGTCGTCGACGGGCGCCGTGACCGCGATGAGGTCGGCGGCGGCCCGCCGCACGACGGCCTCGTGGAACTCCTGCTTGTTGCCGAAGTAGTGGTAGAGCAGCCCGCGCGAGATGCCGGCCTTCTCGGCCAGGAGGTCGATGGAGAGCTCGTCGAGGTCGCGCGTCGAGAGGAGCTCGACGCCGAGGTCGAGCAGCTGCTCGCGGCGGGTCTCGGGATCGAGGCGGACGCGGGAGGAGCCGGACGCGGCGGACATGCGCCCACCCTACTGAACGTCGTTCCAATTGGCTATTGACCCTCGTTCAACAGCGTGTCATCCTCGATTCCATGAGCACTCAGGGCTTCACGGGACCCCTCCCGCAGCACGTGGACGTCCTCATCGTCGGCGCCGGGTTCGCCGGCCTCGCGGCGGCGATCCGCCTCGACGAGGACGGCCGCGACTTCCTCGTCGTCGACAAGGGCGCCTCCGTCGGCGGCACGTGGCGCGACAACACCTACCCCGGCGCCGCCTGCGACGTGCCGAGCCAGCTCTACAGCTTCTCCTTCGCGCCCGGCGACTGGTCGCGCTCGTTCTCCCCGCAGCCGGAGATCAAGGACTACCTCGACCGCGTGGCCGCCTCCGCCGGTGTGCTCGACCGCTTCGTGTTCTCCACCGCGATGGAGCACGCGGCGTGGGACGAGGCGCACCAGCGGTGGGACGTGCGCACCAGCGCCGGCTCGCTGACGGCGGACGTGCTGGTCTCCGGGGCGGGCGGGCTCTCCGAGCCCAAGCTGCCCGAGATCGCGGGCATCGAGGACTTCGGCGGCGAGATCTTCCACTCGGCCCGCTGGAACCACGACGCCGACCTCGCCGGCAAGCGGATCGCCGTCATCGGCACGGGCGCCTCGGCCATCCAGATCGTGCCCGAGCTGCAGAAGGTCGCGGGCCACCTCGACGTCTACCAGCGCACCGCGCCGTGGATCATCCCGCGCCACGACCGCACCTACCCGGGTCTCGAGCGGGCCGCGCTGAAGAAGGTCCCCGGCCTCCAGCGGCTCTACCGCACGGCCATCTACTGGGGCCGCGAGACCTACGTCCCCGCCTTCACGGTGCTCCCCGAGATCGCCAAGCCGGCCGAGCTCATGGCGCGCACCAACATCCGCCGCGGCATCTCCGACCCCGAGCTGCGCCGCAAGGTGACGCCCGACTTCAAGATCGGCTGCAAGCGGATCCTCATCTCGAACGGGTACTACCCGGCGCTCGACGCCGACAACGCCGAGCTCGTCACCGACCCGATCGCGCGCATCACGCCGACCGGGATCGTCACCGCCGACGGCACCGAGCGCGCGATCGACGTCCTCGTCGTCGCCACCGGCTTCCACACCACCGACCAGCCGATCGCGCACCACATCGTGGGCCGCGAGGGCCGCACCCTCGCCGACGTCTGGGCCGCCGAGGGCATGCAGGCCTACCGCGGCACGACGATCCACGGGTTCCCCAACCTGTTCCAGATCGTCGGGCCGAACACGGGCCTGGGGCACTCCTCGATGGTGTTCGTCATCGAGTCGCAGGTCGCCTACGTCCGCGACGCGCTGCGGGTGATGGCGCAGAACTCGTACGCCGCGGTCGAGCCCCGCCGCGAGGCGCAGGAGGCCTGGAACCGTCGGCTGCACCGCCGCATGGACCGCACGGTGTGGAGCACGGGCGGCTGCGCGAGCTGGTACCTCGACGAGCACGGCCGCAACACCACGCTCTGGCCACGCTCGACGTTCAACCTCCGGCTCGGGCTCCGCACGTTCGACACCCGCGCCTACACGGTGACCGGCCCGGTGCCGGCCACCGGGGACACCCACCCGGGTGGTCCCGACGCCCGCCCCATCCCGGAACGAGAGGTCGTGCCCGCATGAAGTCCCTGGACGACAAGGTCGTCGTGATCACCGGTGCCGGCTCCGGCATCGGTCGCGCGCTCGCCGTGAACGCCGCCGGACGGGGCGCCCACGTCGCCCTCTCCGACGTCAACGAGGTCGGCCTCGCCGAGACCGTCGACCTCGTCAAGGGGGCCGGCGCCCGCGCCGTACGCGCTGATCGGCTCGACGTGTCGCAGCGCGAGGAGATCGTGGGGTACGCCGCAGCCGTGGCCGACCAGTTCGGTCGTGTCAACGTCGTGGTCAACAACGCGGGCGTCTCCATGAGCGGCGACTTCGCCAAGATGACCTACGAGCAGATGGAGTGGATCGTCGACATCAACTTCTGGGGCGTCGTCAACGGCACCAAGGAGTTCCTGCCGCACCTCATCGACTCCGGCGACGGGCACGTCGTCAACATCTCCTCGCTGTTCGGCCTCATCTCGATGCCGGGCCAGACCCTCTACAACGCGACGAAGTACGCCGTCCGCGGCTTCACGGAGGCCCTGCGCGAGGAGATGCTCATCGCCCGCCACCGGGTCGGCGTGACGGCCGTCCACCCCGGCGGCATCAAGACCGGCATCGTGCGCAACGGCCGCGTCACCGACGGCGACGACATCGAGGCGCTGACGAAGCTGTTCGACAAGAAGCTCGCCCGCACCTCGCCCGAGGACGCCGCCGCCGCCATCGTCAAGGCCGTCCACCGCAACCAGCCGCGTCTGCTCATCGGCGCGGACGCGCACGCCCTGCACCAGATCGGCAAGCTGCTCGGCGCGCGCTACCAGGACGTCTTCGCGTTCGGCGCGAAGCGCGTCCTGCCCTGACGGACCCTCAGCGTCGCCGGCGGGCCTCGAGCTCGCCGGCGACGAGGATCGCCACGACCGTCCAGAGCGGCACCGCCACGGTCGTGCGGAACGACGGGTTGTCGAAGAGGCTGATGACGGCGAAGCCGGCCAGCCCGACGCCGGCGGCCACGCTCAGCGCGTCCCCGCGCCGGGCCCCGCGCACGACGACGACCACGAGCGCGACGGACAGCGCGAGCGCCGCCAGCAGGCCGGGCAGGCCCGCCTCGACCAGCCAGGTCAGCCACAGGTTGTGGGAGTGGAAGAACCGCTGGTCGCCGGGGATCCGCTGGTCGATGAACGGCCCGGACCGGCCCAGGCCCACGCCCCACGGGTGCTCGCGCACCAGGTCGAGCGAGACCTTCCAGACCTCCGTGCGGGGGCCGAGCGAGAACTTCGCGAAGAGCGCACCGAACGCCACCGCGATGCCGGCCGCTACGCCGAGCGCGGAGCCCACGAGGGTGCGGGACGACGGGTTGCGCAGCGCGAGGGCCGCGACCGTCAGGGCGGCGAGGCTCACCAGGCCGCCGCGCGACAGCGTCATCACGAGGGCCGTCGTGCCCAGCGCCCCGAGCGCGATCGAGGCCGCCTGGGCGGGACGCCGACCCCACCGCTGCCCGAGCGTGCGGCGCAGCGCCACGCAGCCCACCGGCACCAGCAGCACGAGCACCGGCGCCAGCAGGTTGGGATTGGTCAACGTGCCGACGACCCGCACGGCCGTGACCGCGCGCTCGCAGCTGTCCGCGCCGCCGACGATCTCGGCCCGGCAGTAGCCGGTGTCCCAGCCCAGGAACCACTGCCCCACCGCCACGAGCGCGGTGGTGGCGACGGTCGCGGCGGCGGCGAGGGCCAGGGCCGTACGGGCGTGCCGCCAGGCGAGCTGCACCCCCACCAGCAGGTAGAACACCAGCGCGAACACCGCGTGCGCCCACAGCCGGCTGCCCCCGTGGCCGTTGACCACGAAGGCCAACGCTCCGGCGGCGAGCCCGGCCACGACGGCCAGGTCCAGCGGCGTGCGCAGGGCGCGCCACCCGAGCCCCGAGCGCAGCAGCGCGAGGAGCCCGGCCGCCGCGATCGCGGCGACGGGGGTGGCGGAGAGGCGCACGACGACCGTGGCGACGACGACCATGAGCGCGGCCGCCACGGCGACCGCGAGGGGTCCCCGCAGCTCGCCGGCCGGCCCGGTGCGGATGCGTTCGTCGATCGCCACGTCGGGCCATGCTCTCCGACGGGCCAAGCCCCCACACCTCCCGCCGGGGTGGGGCCGGCCACGCACCAGGGGGTAGAACGGTGCCATGAGCCTGGCTCCCGGTGCCGCCGTCCGCGTGGAGATGAGCAAGCACGGTGGTCGCCCGCACTGGCGGTACGACGCGGTCGTCCTCCACGAGGACGACGAGGGCGCCTGGCTCGGGGTGCGTGCCGGCACCCGGCACGAGCGACCCGGCTTCGCCTTCGACTCCGAGGTCGACAAGGTCGTGCGCGTGACGCGGGAGCACCGGGTCGCCGCCCTGCTCGACGCCGGGCTGTGGTGCGACGTCTACGTCGACATGGCGACCCCGCCGGTCTGGGACCTCAGCGGCGAGGTGCCGGTGCTGCGGTCCGTCGACCTGGACCTCGACGTGATCCGCCGCTCCGACGGCCGGGTCTTCGTCGACGACGAGGACGAGTTCGCGGAGCACCGGGAGACGCTGGGCTACCCCGAGGAGCTCGTGCGGGCCGCGGAGACCTCCCGCGACCTCGTGCTCGGCCAGGTGCGGCTCGGGCAGCCGCCGTTCGACACCGCGACCGTCGCGCACTGGCTCGGGGAGCTGCGTGCCCTCGGGGAACCGCCCGCATGACGGGCACCCCCGACCTCCCGGTCCACCTGCGCCCGCCCGAGCGACCCCGCCTCGTGCGGCTGCTCAACCGCGTCGCCGTGCTCGGCGCGGTGCTCGCGCTCGCCGGGGGCCCGGTCTGGTGGTTCATGCACGGCACCGCCCAGGGCTGGGCCGACGAGCGCGTCGTGCTCGTCTCGGTGTCCGACGATGCCGAGTGCCGCTCCGGTCCCCCGCCGGGCGACCCGCAGACCTGCGAGGCGACCTGGACCGCGCCCGACGGGCGGACGGTGACGGGCGAGGTG
Organism: Nocardioides sp.; assembly: GCA_036404795.1. GTDB lineage: Bacteria > Actinomycetota > Actinomycetes > Propionibacteriales > Nocardioidaceae > Nocardioides. Next base: position 5,811 of record DASWYU010000221.1, read on the forward strand.
AGCGACCGGTACGGCGGACAGGCCCCCCGTCCCGGTGCCGTCCTGAGCGCACGGGAGGTCCGCGCGCCCGGGACCGAGGGGACGGGCGGGGTCGCCTTCACGGGCTACCAGGAGGCGCTGCTGCGGTGGGCGTTGGCCGCGCCGTACCTCGCCGTGACCGGCGGTCTGCTCCTCCTCGGTGCCGCGATCGGGCTCGTGCGCACCGACCCGCGGTGGGGGACGCCGCGCACCGACCTGCCGCAGCCCGGCGGACGCTGAACCGGGCGGTCAGCGGCTCCGCGCCGCGCGGGCGCGGAGCGGACCGACGAGGCGCGGCCCGGACAGCCGGTTCTCCAGCCGGGCGGCCTCGCGCTTGAGGGGCTGCGCGACGTACTCCCCCAGGATCACGCCCGACGCGAGCGCCACGGCCACCGACGCGGCCTGCATGAGGGCCAGCAGGCCCGGCGACGTCGACACGCCCCCCTCGGCGAGCAGCGACAGCCCGCGGTAGATCGTGAGGCCGGGGAGCATGGGGACGATGGCCGGTACGACGATGACCAGGGGCGGCACGCGCACCCGGCCGGCCACGCCGTAGGCGACGAGACCGATGCCGAACGCGGCGATGCCGGCCGCCCAGACACGGCTGTCCGCGGCCTCCCGCACCGCCGAGTAGAGCAGGATCGCCAGGGACGCGACCGCCGCCAGCGGGAGGATCGCGCGACGCGGCGCATAGGTGGCGCCGGCGAACGCGGCCGCGCAGATCGCGGACCCCAGGGCGAGCGTGCCCACCCCGACCCACCCGGCCCGGCCGGGGTCGACGTCGGCGATCTCGACGCCGACGACCGCCGCCAGCGTGAGGCCGCCACTGACGCCCGCGATGATGCCCGCGGTCGCGAGCAGCGCCTCGAGGATGCGGGCGCCGGCCGTGACGTAGAAGCCCGTCAACGCGTCCTGGATCGCGCCCATGAACCCGATCCCGGCGAGCAGCATGATGATGTTGGCGGTCACCATCAGCGAGACGTCCACGTCGGGCACCGCCGCGGCGATCCCGGTCGCGAGGACGGCGGCGACGAGTCCGCCCGC
>DASWYU010000222.1:0-5041 GCA_036404795.1 Nocardioides sp.
GGCGTGCCCGCCGGCGTCCACGACCTCGGGGTGGAGGTGTGGGGACAGCCCGACGGGTACGTCGCGATCGATCCCCCCGGCAGCGACGACGAGGCCCTCCCGGGCGTGACGCACGCGGAGCTGCTCGGCCGCGCCGCCACCTCGCCCGAGCGCGTGCTGGCGACCGGGCTGACGGACGGGGCGGGACTGCGCCGTACCGTCGACCTGCTCGCCTCCGGTGGCTCCCTCGTGCTCGTGGACGACGACGCGCCGCCCGCCCCGTGGTGGGGCGAGCGGCGCGCGGTCATCGAACGGGACGAGCGGGTCAGCCCAGTGCGTTGATGTTCTTCGACGGCTCCGCGATGGTGCGGTTGGTGACCACCTGGCCGGCGGCGTTCCACTGCAGCAGGCGCAGGATGCCGCTGGACTTGTGCCGCAGGATCACGTCGACCGTCGTGCGGCCGGTCAGGCTGGCCGTGGCGGTCACGAGGTCGTAGGCGCTGAGGTCCATGCCGCGGAAGTACCAGAACTCGTCCATCGCCTTGCTGGCGGAGATCGAGGGCTTGAACCCGGCCGTGCCGTTGCCCGGGAAGATGGTGGGCGCACCGGCCGCGTTGCGGCCGTAGAAGTCGGGGAGCCCGTCGCCCGTCACGTCGCCGATGAAGCGGAGCTTGGTGACGTCGCCGAATCCGGACCCCAGTGCGATCCCGTCGGCGAACGACCCCTGGCCGTCGCCGCGCCACAGCGTCAGTGCGCCGTCCGCGGCCCGCGTGACGATGTCGCCCTTGCCGTCCTTGTCCCAGTCGCCGACGTTGAAGATCGCCGCCGCCTCGGGGACGACGATGTTCGTCGCCTTGGCCGCGTAGTGGTCCACCGTGCCGGCGTGGGGCACCACGTAGACCGTGTCGCCGATGCGACCCACCAGGTCGCTCGCCGTGCTGCCGATGAGGTTGCCCGCGCTGCTCAGCTCGCGGAAAGCGCCACCGCCGGCCAGGGGGCCGCGGGTCGGCCCGAAGCGCGCCACACCCCCGTTGTACGGCATCAGGTAGAGCGAGCCGCTGGAGAGCCGGAGGAGCAGGTCCGAGCGACCGTCGGCGTTGACGTCGCCCCAGCCGCCCATCGCGGCCACCGCGGAGAAGTCGCCCGGCACGGAGATCCGCTGGCCGAGCACGAACTGGCGCACGTTGCCGGTGCGACGGACGCCGGTCGGGATGACCCACATCTTGCCGGCCGTGTCCTTCGCGACGATGTCGCGCACGCCGTCGCCCGTGAGGTCGCCGATGACGGTGAAGAGCGAGTAGGCACGCCAGTCGCGGGCGATCTCGACCGCGGAGAACTTGCCGGCGCCGTCGCCCAGGTAGAGCACCGTCTTGCCGGTCGCCTTGAAGCGGGCGATCAGGTCGTTCTTGCCGTCGCCGTTGAGGTCACCGACGCCGATGAGGTTCTCCGTGCCCTTGAACATGCCCGGGCTGACCGTGCGCGGAGCACCGAACCGGCCGTTCGCCCCGGTGCCCGGGTAGATGAACGCGACGCCGCGGCTGTCGACGACGACCAGGTCGGGCTTGCCGTCCCCGGTGAGGTCGGGCGAGATCGTGACGCCCTGCGCGCCCGGGAAGGTGCCGACCGGGACGCGCGTGCCGTAGGCGTTGAGGCCTCCGGTGGGGAGGATCCAGACCCGGCCGTCGGGCTGGCGGAAGACCAGGTCCGGCTGGGCGCCGCCGATGAGGCTGGCGCTGGCGATCGCGGGACGCGCGGCGCTGCTGCCCGGCGTGGGCGGCGGCGTCGGCGTCGTGGAGCCGCCGGACGTCTGGATGCGCTTCGCCTCGGTGCGGATCCAGCCGAGCTTGGCGTAGAGGTACTTGCCCGGGCACGCCGTCTGGCCGCCGTCGCGGTGGCCGATGATGGCGGGGTAGCGGGCACCGCCGAAGCTCTGCGTCGAGGTGGCGTCGATGCCGTGGACGCGCAGCTTCCACGCGATGAGGTGCGCGATCGCGTCGAGCATCTGCTGCGTCGGCTGCGCGGTCTCGTAGTTGCCGATCGCGCTGATGCCGAAGGTGTAGTCGTTGTAGGCGGCGATGTGGGCGCCACGGACGGCCTTGGTGATGCCGCCGTACCGGCCCTCCCACAGGCGGCCGAACTTGTCGACGAGGAAGTTGTAGCCGATGTCGGCCCAGCCCTGCGACTTCGTGTGGTACGCGTAGATGCCCCGGATGATCCCCGGCACCTGAGCGGCCGTGTAGTTGTTCGCGTTGACCGTGTGGTGGATGACGGCGCCCTTGACCGCGGCGTACCGCGGCGCGCCGTCCCGCATGCGCTCGTCGGCGCCCCACTGGGCGCGCGAGTAGATCGACGGCTGCGAGACACCGCTCGACGCGGCCTGGAGCGCGATCTGGTCCGTGCCCGCCTCGTCGGCGTCGCTCGTGCCGGTGGTGCCGGTGGTGCCGGTGGTGATCGGGGCGGCGGCTTCGTACTCCGGCGCCTCCTCGACCACGTCGGACGTGCCCGGGTCGATCACGGCCACGGTCAGGTCGGCCGGCAGGCCGCCGGGGGCCACGACCTGCACCTGGGCCTCGTCGACCTCGCCGACGAAGACGAGCTCGGTGCCGGGCCGGGCCGACGCCTCCTCGGCGTCCACGGGGCCGGCCGCGTTCTCCGCGGCGGTGGCGGCCTCCTCGGCCTCGGCCTCGTAGGGGATCGGCTCCCAGTCGCTCCACTCCCCCGCGGTCGCCGTGCGCACCTGGAAGGTGATCTCGTCGCCCGCGACCGGGGTGGCCGGGTCCCACGTCACGCCGACCGCCCCGAAGCCGGTCACCGGCTGCGGGTCGGCGAGGAGCTCGGTGGTGACGCCGGGGAGGGCGAGGCCCTCGGCGTCGGTCGTGGCGGGAGCCGTCGGCTCGCTGGTCGGCTCCCCGGTCGGCTCTCCGGTCGCCGCCTCGTCGGGAGCGGGGGCGCGCTCGGCGCTGCCCGGGAGCGCGGGCTCGGCGGGGACCGCGTCCTCGGTCGCCGTCAGGGCGACCTCCTCGACGGTCGCCTCGACCGGCGCCGTCTCGACGGGGGCCTCGTCACCCGGCCCCGCCGCGATCGGCACCGTGGGCGCGACCTCGGGGGCGTGGGTGATGTCGAGGGAGATGACGTTCGCCGCGGGGGCGAGCACGGCGACGACCGCGAGGAGCGTCAGCGCCTGCTGGCACACGCTGACGTAACGGGACTTGCTGGCTGACATGGGGAGGCTCCTGCGCGCGCGACGGGGAAGTGATTCACACAAGACGACCGTCATCACACACGTCACAGGAGTAACAGGCAAGCGGAACGAGTGAACTACACCGGTGTGATTAGCAAGCCGCCACGCCGAGCACTTCCCTCAATGTTTCGTCAAGTCGAGCGCTTCCGGGGCGTGACACGCCGAGAACACCCGCTCTTCTTCCGCAGACAAGGTCGGCGGGCGCTCCGCGGAGCCGAGGAAAACGAGGCACCGGTGTGGGCGAGGACACCGTACGACGCAGGAGCCGTGCCTCAGCAGGCCGAGCCGAGGTCGGCGGTCTCGTTGGCGGCGTACCCCTCGTCCCGCGAACCGAGCGAGCCGCCCGTGACGGTCTCGTCGGAGGCCGACTCGCCACCGGAGCCGGAGTCCGCGGGAGCACCGGTGGCCTCGTCCGTGGCCTCCTCGGTGGCGGGCGCCTCCTCGGGCGCGGTCGCGTCGCCCGCGATCCCGTCCGCGATCATCTGGTGCACCACGTCCATGTCCGGATCGGCCGTGTTCACGGCGGGCGGCACGATCGACACCGTCGACATCGGCTCGTCGCGCGCCTTGAGCGCGAGGTCGACGAAGCGGTCGATCTCCCCGGCGGGGATGCTCGTCTCGAGCATGTTGGCGCCGGCGTCGGCGATGTCGCCGAAGCTCGTGAGCACCGTCGTCGGGTTCATCTGCTGCAGCATCGCGCTCATCACGCACTTCTGCCGCGCCATCCGCGAGTAGTCGTCGGAGTCGGCCCGCGACCGGGCGAACCAAAGCGCGCGGTAGCCGTTCAGCTGTTGCACCCCCGGCTCGATGTAGCCGGAGATCGGGGAGCCCACGCCGCCGATCGGGATCCGGCCCCGCACGTTGAGCTCGACGCCGCCCACGGCGTCGACCAGGTCCTCGAAACCGCGCATGTCCACCATCGCCCAGTAGTTGACGTCGAGGTCCGTGACGCCCTCGACCGCCGAGATCGTCGCGTCCATGCCGATCTCGAAGAGCTCGTCGTCGCTCGCCCCGGCGGAGGCGCCGAAGAGATCGGCGTGGTCGGTGGCCCAGGTCGTGACGCCGTTGAGGTAGCAGCCCTCGCAGTCGAAGCCGTCGGGGAACTGCTCGTCCATGACGGAGCCGTCACGGAACGGGAAGTTCTGCATGTTGCGCGGGAGGGAGACGAGGACCGTGCGGCCGGAGTCCTTGTCGATGCTCGCCAGCGTCATGGAGTCCGTGCGGAGACCGACGCGCCCCTCCCCCGCGTCCGCGCCCACGAGGAGGACGTTGTAGCGCCCGGCCGACGGAGCGGTGACCTCGTCGCCGGTGAACACGCTGGTGACGAAGCCGCGCCCGACCTCGATGGCGTGGGCGGAGAACAGGAGCCCCCCCACGACCGAGAAGCACAGGACGCCGTTGACCGTCACGAGGGCGATGCGCTGGTTGCGGCGGAGCGTGCGGGGCGTGGCGATCCGCCACGCGTCGAGGAACAGTCCCGCCCAGCCGACCGCCATGGCGACGAGCAGCAGCCGCAGCACGCCGAGCACGTCCATGTTGGAGCCGAGCTGGAGCAGGAGGCCGTCCCAGACGAACGCGACGAGCGCCAGGAGCACGACGAGGGCGACCAGGCCCAGCCAGATCCGCAGGGCGACCCGCCCGACCCGCTTGTTGCCGGCGACGAGCTGCGCCGAGCCGGGCAGCACGAGCGTCATCAGCATGAGCGTGACGGCGCGCCGCAGGTGCACGCCCTCGGCGCGCTCCCGCGTCGATCGGCCGTGCCGCACCGCCTGGGGGGCACGGGCGCCCCGCGCACGGCGAGCGGCGTCGTCCGGGGTCGCC
>DASWYU010000223.1:0-5749 GCA_036404795.1 Nocardioides sp.
GGCTCGGTCGGGGCTCGGTCGGGGCTCAGGCGGGGCTCAGCCGGCCGGGTCGGTCACGAAGTCGATGAGCTCCTCGACGCGGCCGAGCAGCGCCGGCTCGAGGTCGGCGAACGAGGACACGCGGCCGAGGATCTGCTGCCAGGCGCGGGCGATGTCCGCCTGGTTCCGGTGGGGCCAGCCGAGGTGCTGGCAGACGCCGTGCTTCCACTCGATCGATCGCGGGATGGTCGGCCACGCGCGCAGGCCGATGCGGTCGGGCTTGACGGCCTGCCAGATGTCGACGAACGGGTGGCCGACGATGAGCACGTGCTTGCCGACGGCGGAGCGGGCGATCGAGTCGGCGATGCGGCTCTCCTTCGACCCGCGCACCAGGTGGTCGACGAGCACGCCCACCCGACGCCCGGGGCCGGGCTTGAAGCCCACCAGGTGGTCGGCGAGGTCGTCGACACCGCCCAGGTACTCCACCACCACGCCCTCGATCCGCAGGTCGTCGCCCCACACCTTCTCGACCAGCTCGGCGTCGTGGCGGCCCTCGACGAAGATGCGGGACTCGCGGGCGACGCGGGCCTGCGCGTCGTGGACCGCGATCGATCCCGACGCTGTCCGCGTGGGCCGGGCGGGGGCGGCGGCCGCACGCAGGGGCGCCGTGAGGATGACGGGTCGACCCTCGAGGAGGAAGCCGGGCCCGAGCGGGAAGGTCCGCCGCTTGCCCCGCCGGTCCTCCAGGGTGAGCACGTCGAGGTCGCGGTCGACGGTGACGATCTCGCCGCACCAGTCGGTGGTGACCTCCTCGACGACGAGCCCGAGGTCGGCCGGGTGCTCGACGGCCCGTCCGCGCTTCGGGGCGCGCCAGTCGCCGGACAGGACGTCGGTTCCGTAGCGGTCGCTCACGTCGGGCAACGCTAGGGCGCACCTCCGACAGTCCTGGCGAGCCACGCCGTCGGCCGCGCTCCGCGGTCGGTCACACGAGCGGCAGGCGCCGCCCGCCGCGGGGCAGGTGGGCGTAGCCGCGCCGTACGGCGTGCTCCAGCACCTCCGGCGGCCACGGCCAGTCGCCGGTCGCGAGCGCTGCGGACTCCGGTACGCCGCGCCCCGCCAGCTCCGCGAGCGTCGCCGCCACCCGGGCCACGTCGTCGTGCTGGTCGGCCACGCCCTCGCGGTCGGTGACCGCACCGTGGCCGGGCACCACGACGGTGGCGGGCGAGAGCAGGCCGAGCACGAGCTCGAGGGCGGCGGGCCACTCGAGGGGGAAGCTGTCCGGGCCGTAGGCCGGGACGGTCTCGACGAGGTCCCCGGCGACGAGCACGTCGGCGTCGGGCACCCGCAGCACGACGTCGCCGCCGGTGTGCCCGCGGCCGGGGTGCACGAGCTCGACGAGCCGGTCGCCGAGGTCGACGACGTGGGCGCCGGAGAAGGTCGTGGTCGGCGCGAGCACGCGGCTCGCCAGCATCTCGGGGAGGCGCGGGTCGGTCTCCACGGCGAGCTGCGCGGGGACGACGCTCGGGATGCGTGCGGCCGCCTCCTCGTGGCCGACGAGGGCGGCCGTGGGCCACGCGTCGAGGACGGTCGCGTTGCCGAGCACGTGGTCGTGGTGCTCGTGGGTGTCGACGACGGCGACGAGCGGCAGGCGGGGGCCGAGCACGCGCCGTACCCGCGCGACGAGGTCGGCCGCGGCGCGCTCGGAGGCGAGCGTGTCGACGAGGAGGGCGCCGGCATCGCCGGCGACGAGGGTGACGGTGACGTCGAACCACGCGTGGCGCGCGACCCAGATCCGGTCGGCGACCTCGACGAACGTCCCGTCCTCCATGCCGACCACCCTAGGGGTGGCGCTGCGACCGCCGGAGGGCGTCGGGGTCAGCAGAGGCCGGCGTGCAGGTGGTCGCGCAGGGCCTCGGCGAGCTCGTCCGGGGTGCCGGCGGGCGAGCCGAACTCGACGCGACGCAGGTGGGAGCCCTCGACGTCGACCCAGCGCACCTCGACACCCGTGGGGGAGAGGTCGTTGAGCGAGGCGCCGATGAGGTAGGGCCCCGGGGTCGCGGTGCAGAGGGAGACCGCCTGGCGGAGCTCGGCGTCGTGGCACTCGTTGAGGTGCTCGGTGCAGCGGCGCAGGTAGCCCTGGTTGAGGGCGTGCGCGGCGCTGCGGAAGAGGGCGGTCGGCACCCGGTACTGGCGGCTGGAGCCGTCGGCCTGCGTGCGGATCAGCATGATGATCGTCGGCTCGATCGCCACGGCGCGCATCTCGGGGTCGCAGCAGGGGCGTGGGGCGCCCAGCTTGCCGGCGAGCACGACCGACTCGGTCGTGCTGTCGTCCTCGACGACGCCGGAGATGACCCGCAGGAGCGCCTTCTGGCGCGACTGCCCCGCCTGCTCGACGACCGAGCCGGCGCGGCAGATGAGGGTCGGCACGCCCGAGCGGTCCTGCAGCCCGAGGTCGTCGCCACCGAAGAGGTGCTCCGTGCCCTTGATGACCATGCTGGCGGCAGCAGGGCAGGACAGCGCGCTGCGAGCACGGGCGGCGAGCTGGTCGGGATCGGCCGACGTGAGCATGGGGAGCACGGATACCTCCTGGACGACTTAGGCAAGGCTAACCTAGTGACCTGCTGTCTGTCGTCAAGGTCCAGAAAATTCGTGGATGGTCGTAGCATTGGCACTCGCGCGTGAGGAGTGCCAGGCTCGTGCGCGGGCGCCATCCATCCGGTGGCGTGCAGTCGGCGGAAGGAGCGGGTGATGGTCGAGGAGCGTCGGCTCGCCGTGCTGCGGGCCATCGTCGAGGACTACGTCGCCACCGAGGAGCCTGTCGGCTCCAAGGCCCTGGTCGAGCGGCACGGGCTGGGCGTCTCGCCCGCCACGGTGCGCAACGACATGGCCGTGCTCGAGGAGGAGGGGCTGATCCACCAGCCCCACACCAGCGCCGGCCGCATCCCCACCGACAAGGGCTACCGCCTCTTCGTCGACCGGCTCACCACCGTCCGCCCGATGTCGACCGCGGAGAAGCGGGCGATCGCGACGTTCCTCGAGGGTGCGGTCGACGTCGACGACGTCGTGCGGCGCAGCGTCCGGATGCTCGCGCAGCTGACGCACCAGGTGGCCGTGGTGCAGTACCCCACGCTCTCGGCCAGCACCGTCCGCCACGTCGAGGTGGTGGCGCTGGCGCCCCGGCGTCTGCTCGTGGTGCTCATCCTCTCCAGCGGCCGCGTCGAGCAGCGGATCGTCGAGCTCGCGCACGACCTCGACGACGAGCAGGTCGCGACCCTGCGCACCCAGGTGAACCAGGCGGTCGTCGGCGAGCGGCTCGTCGCCGCGACGACGGCGCTCGCCGCCCTCCGCGAGGACGCCGCGGCCGACGCTCCGACCGACGCTCGGACCGACGCTCCGACCGACGTCGGGGACGGTTCCGTGCGGGGCGGCAGCCTCGACGAGGTCGTCACCGTGCTCGTCGACGCCCTCGCGGTCCACTCCTCCGACCAGCGGGTCGTCGTCGGCGGGGCGGCGAACCTCGCGCGCGCCGGCGAGGGCTTCGACACGATGCTCCGGCCGATGCTCGAGGCGCTGGAGGAGCAGGTGGTGCTCCTCAAGCTGCTCGGCGAGGCCACCACGGGCGGTGCGGTCACGGTGCGCATCGGTGCCGAGGGCCCCGTCGAGGAGCTGGTCGGCACGAGCGTGGTGACGACGGGGTACGGCGCGGGCCCGGAGGCGCTCTCCGCGCTGGGCATCGTCGGCCCCACCCGCATGGACTACGCGGGCAGCATGGCGGCCGTGCGCGCCGTCGCCCGCTACATGTCGCGCATCCTCGACGAGAGCAACGGCTGAGCCGCGACGTACCCCCGCTCGGGCGCGAGCCCGGGGACCGATCGAGACGAGACCACGGAAGCGATGGACAGGACACACGTGAGCCAGGACCTCTACGAGCTGCTCGGCGTCAGCCGTGACGCCGACGCCGACGCCATCAAGAAGGCGTACCGGCGACTGGCCCGTCAGCTGCACCCGGACGTCAACCCCGACCCGGCGACGCAGGACAAGTTCAAGGAGGTCAGCCGCGCCTACGAGGTGCTGTCAGACCCGCAGAAGCGCGCGGCCTACGACCGTGGCGGCGACCCGTTCGGGGGCGGCTTCGGCGCCGGCCAAGGGCAGGGCTTCTCGTTCACCGACATCATGGACGCCTTCTTCGGTGGCGGCGCCCAGGGCCAGGGGCAGGGGGGCCGCGGCCCCCGTCCGCGCGTACGGCGCGGGCAGGACGCCCTCATCCGCCTCGAGGTCGAGCTGGCGGAGGCCGCGTTCGGCGTCACCCGCGAGCTGAAGGTCGACACGGCGGTCGTCTGCGAGACCTGCGAGGGCGACGGCGCGGCGCCCGGCTCGAGCCCCCAGGCCTGCGGCACCTGTCGCGGCGCGGGCGAGGTCGCCCACGTGCAGCGTTCGTTCCTCGGCGAGATCCGCACCCTGCGCCCCTGCGCCGCGTGCCGGGGCTTCGGCACGATCATCCCGGACCCCTGCCGCACCTGCTCGGGCGAGGGCCGCGTGCGCTCCCGTCGGAGCCTGACGATCAAGGTCCCCGCCGGCGTCGACACCGGCACCCGGGTGCAGCTGACCGGCCAGGGCGAGGTCGGACCCGGCGGTGGCCCCGCGGGCGACCTCTACGTCGAGATCCTCGTCGCCGAGCACGAGTTCTTCGTGCGCGACGGCAACGACCTGCACTGCGTCGTCACCGTGCCGATGACGGCCGCAGCTCTCGGCGCCTCCATCACGCTGCCCCTGCTCGAGGCGGACATCGTCGACGACGACGCCGAGACCGACCTCGAGACGCAGCTGCGGATCGACGTCAAGGCGGGCACCCAGTCCGGCGCGGAGCAGGTGCTCCGCGGCCGCGGCGTCCCGGGCCTGCGGGGGGCCGCACGCGGCGACCTCGTCGTGACGGTCGCCGTGGAGACGCCGCAGAAGCTCGACTCCCGCCAGGAGGCGCTCCTGCGCGAGCTCGCCGAGCTGCGCGGCGAGGAGCAGGCCGCGGACGGCTCGGTGCAGGTGCACCGCGGCTCGTTCTTCGGCCGGCTCCGCGACAAGTTCAACCACTGAGGAAGTCGGCGTGAGCCTGCCCGTGCAGCACTGCCCCGACCTGGCGGACGCGCGCCCGGGTGGGCACGTGGTGCTCGAGGGCGACGAGGCGCACCACGCCGTCGCCGTACGCCGCACCGCGGTCGGGGAGCACGTGCGGCTCGTCGACGGACGCGGCCGGGCGGTGACCGGCACCGTTGCGGCGACCGGCAAGCGGCGGCTCGAGGTGCGCGTCGACGACGTCGTCGACGAGGAGCGCCCCGCGCCCGCCGTCACCGTCGTGCAGGCGCTGCCCAAGGGCGACCGCGGCGAGCTCGCGGTCGAGGTGCTCACCGAGATCGGCGTGGAGCGGGTGGTGCCCTGGGCGGCCGCCCGCAGCGTCGCGGTGTGGCGGGGCGAGCGCGCGGTCAAGTCGCACGCCCGGTGGGCGGCGACCGCCCGGGAGGCGGCCAAGCAGGCCCGGCGGGCGTGGTTCCCCGAGGTCACGACCCTGGCCTCCACCGCGCAGGTGGTGACGCTGCTCGGCGGCTTCGACCTCGTCGTCGTGCTGCACGAGGAGGCGACGGTCGGTGTCGCCGAGGTCGTCGTGCCCGCCGGTCCGGACGCCACGATCGGGGTCGTCGTCGGCCCCGAGGGCGGCCTCACCGCCGAGGAGGTCGCCGCGTTCGAGGCGGCGGGCGCCACGACGGTGCGCCTCGGCGCG
>DASWYU010000224.1:0-7353 GCA_036404795.1 Nocardioides sp.
GACCGGGCGCGCGGTGCTCGCCGACGACGCCGAGCAGGTGCTGCCCGTCGTCGAGGCGGCTCGTCCCCGCGACGTCTTCGCCGATCCCTTCGACGACGGGGGAGCGGTCGCCCGGCCCACGCTGGTCGTGCTCGACGACGGCAACGAGGCCGCGGCGGTGCGGGAGCAGGCCGGCCGCCTGCGGGCGGCGGCCGCGGCCCACGACGTGCGGGTGGTCGAGCTCGTCAGCGCGGCGCACACCGACGTGGCCCGGCACGCGTCGCTCGTCCTGCAGGGGAGGTACGCCGCGGCGTACCTCGGTCTGGGCCTCGTGCCCGACTGAGCACTACGCTCCCGTCCGTGACGATCTCGCGGAGCTGCCCGACGCCTGCAGGTGCCCGATGAGCGGCGGCCTGTTCGCCCTGCTGGACGACGTCGCGGCGCTGACGCGGCTGGCGGCCGCGTCGATCGACGACGTCGGCGCCGCGGCGGGACGCGCGAGCCTCAAGGCGGCCGGCGTGGTCGTGGACGACACCGCGGTGACGCCGCAGTACGTCCAGGGTGTCGCCGCCGACCGTGAGCTCCCCATCGTCAAGCGGATCGCGATCGGGTCGCTGCGCAACAAGATCCTGCTCATCCTCCCGGCGGCCCTGCTGCTCAGCCAGTTCCTGCCGTGGCTGCTCACCCCGATCCTCATGGCCGGCGGCGCGTTCCTCTGCTTCGAGGGCGCGGAGAAGATCTGGGGCAAGGTCGCCGGCCACGACCACCACGAGGAGACGACGGTCGAGCGGGGGCCGGAGGCAGAGAAGAAGCTGGTGGCCGGCGCGATCCGCACCGACCTGATCCTCTCGGCGGAGATCATGGTCATCTCGCTGAACGAGGTCGCCGACGAGCCGTTCCTCTCCCGCCTGGCGATCCTGCTGGTGGTGGCCGTCGGCATCACCGTGCTCGTCTACGGCGTCGTGGCCGTCATCGTGAAGACGGACGACGTCGGCCTGGCGCTCGCCCAGCGGCCGTCCGCGGTCGCGCAGAAGGTCGGCACGAGTCTCGTGCGGGCGATGCCCGGGTTCCTCGCCGGTATCGCCGTCGTCGGCACCGCGGCGATGCTCTGGGTCGGGGGACACATCCTGCTGGTCGGGGCGGACGACCTGGGCTGGCACGCGCCGTACGAGCTCGTCCACCACCTCGAGGTCGCGGTCCACGACGCGCTCGGCGCGGCGGGCGCGGTGGCCGGCTGGATCGTCAACACGGCGCTGTCCGCCGTGGTCGGCCTCGTCGTCGGGGCGCTCGTCGTCGCGGTCGTCCACCTCGTGGGCAACCTGCGCCGCGCGAATTCCTGAAACCCTGCGGGCGCGGCCTACGCTGGCCGGGTCCGCGTCGGGAGATCCCGGAGATGCGCAGATGCGCAGGCGCGAGGACCTGGCTCCACCCGTTCGAGGAGACACATCGATGGACTTCAAGGTCGCAGACCTCTCGCTGGCCGCGTTCGGCCGCAAGGAGATCGAGCTCGCCGAGCACGAGATGCCCGGCCTCATGGCGATGCGCGAGCGCTTCGGCGCCGAGCAGCCGCTCCAGGGCGCCCGGATCGCCGGGTCGCTCCACATGACCGTCCAGACGGCGGTGCTGATCGAGACGCTCGCCGCGCTCGGCGCCGACATCCGCTGGGCCACCTGCAACATCTTCTCGACGCAGGACCACGCCGCCGCGGCGGTCGTCGTCGGACCGCCGTCGCAGGGCGGCACGCCGGAGGACCCGCAGGGCGTCCCCGTCTTCGCCTGGAAGGGCGAGTCGCTGGCCGAGTACTGGGACGAGGCGGAGAAGGTGTTCGACTTCGCCGAGGGCGGCCCCAACGTGCTGCTCGACGACGGCGGTGACATCACGCTGCTGCTGCACAAGGGCGTGGAGTTCGAGAAGGCCGGCGCCGTGCCCCCGCTCGACTCGACCGACAACGAGGAGTACAAGGAGGTCCTCCGGGTCCTCGCGCGCTCCCTCGCGGACGACCCGCAGCGCTGGACGAAGCGGGCCCCGCTGGTCAAGGGCGTCTCCGAGGAGACCACGACCGGCGTGCTGCGCCTCTACGAGCGCTTCAAGGAGGGCACGCTCCTCTTCCCGGCGATCAACGTCAACGACTCGGTCACCAAGTCGAAGTTCGACAACAAGTACGGCTGCCGCCACTCGCTCATCGACGGCATCAACCGCGCCACCGACGTCATGATCGGTGGCAAGGTCGCCGTCGTCTGCGGCTACGGCGACGTCGGCAAGGGCTCGGCGGAGTCGCTGCGCGGCCAGGGCGCCCGCGTGATCGTCACCGAGATCGACCCGATCTGCGCGCTGCAGGCCGCGATGGACGGCTACGAGGTCAAGCGCCTCGAGTCCGTCGTCGAGACCGCCGACATCTTCGTGACGACGACCGGCAACTTCGACATCATCCGCACGGAGCACTTCGAGCGGATGAAGCACCAGGCGATCGTGGGCAACATCGGCCACTTCGACAACGAGATCGACATGGCGGGCCTCGCCAAGATCCCGGGCATCGTCAAGGACGAGATCAAGCCCCAGGTCCACCAGTGGATCTTCCCCGACGGCAAGAAGGTCATCGTGCTGTCGGAGGGCCGGCTGCTCAACCTGGGCAACGCGACGGGCCACCCGTCGTTCGTCATGAGCAACTCGTTCACCAACCAGGTGCTGGCCCAGATCGAGCTGTTCAGCAAGGCCGACGAGTACGCCCTGGGTGTGCACGTCCTGCCCAAGCACCTCGACGAGGAGGTCGCCCGCCTGCACCTCGACGCCCTCGGCGTCGAGCTGACCGAGCTGACCAAGGAGCAGGCTGCCTACCTGGGCGTCGACGTGGCAGGTCCCTACAAGTCGGACCACTACCGCTACTGATCCATCCGGCCCGCTCGGATCACCCGTTCGGCCCACGACCGCCGTCCCCGCGCACGCGGGGGCGGCGGTTGTCATACTTGAGGGCGTGACCAGCAACGACCGCACGAGCTCCAGCGCCGACCCCGACAGCCGTGGCCGGGTGCTCGTCGTCGACGACGACGCGTCGCTGGCCGAGATGCTGACGATCGTCCTGCGGCAGGAGGGCTTCGAGCCGGCCGTCTGCCTGCGGGGCGACGAGGCGCTCGCCGCGGTGCGCGAGTTCAAGCCCGACGTGCTCCTGCTCGACGTGATGCTGCCTGGCAAGGACGGCATCGAGGTCTGCAAGGAGGTGCGCGCGGAGTCGGGGGTCCCGATCGTGATGCTCACCGCGAAGGGCGACACCGTCGACGTCGTGGTCGGGCTCGAGTCCGGCGCCGACGACTACGTGGTGAAGCCGTTCAAGCCGAAGGAGCTCGTCGCCCGGATCCGTGCCCGGGTGCGTCGGCTCGACGCGCCGGTCCAGGAGACCCTCGCCATCGGCGACCTCGCCATCGACGTCGCCGGTCACCAGGTGACGCGTGGCGACGAGGTGATCGGCCTGACGCCGCTCGAGTTCGACCTGCTCGTCTGCCTGGCCCGCAAGCCCTGGCAGGCGTTCAGCCGCGAGGTGCTCCTCGAGGAGGTGTGGGGCTACCGCCACGCCGCCGACACCCGCCTCGTCAACGTGCACGTCCAGCGCCTCCGGTCCAAGGTCGAGCACGACCCCGAGCGGCCCGAGATCGTCCTGACGGTGCGCGGCGTCGGCTACAAGGCCGGACCGTCCTGACCACGTCCGCGGCGACGCGCACGGGACGGCGCCCGTGCTGATGCCCCGCCTGGCCCCGCTGACGCGCCGCCTGACGCGACCACGCCGCGGCAGCGGTCTCGGCACGGCCGTGGGGCGGGCGCTCACCGTGTGGCGGCGCTCGGTCTCCGCGCGCGTCGTCGTCTCGACCGTGCTGCTCTCCACCGTGGTCGTCGGCGCGGTGAGCTGGCTGCTCGTCGCGCAGGTGCGGGACGGGCTGCTCGACGACCGGGTCCGCACGGCCACCGCGGAGGCGGAGACGGAGACCGTGCAGTCGGTGGAGCGGCTGGCCGGCGGCTCCGACTTCGACGTCGCCAGCCAGCTCGAGCTGGTCGCGGCCCCGCTGAGCCAGCGCGGCGCCGTGCGGGGCTACGAGGTGCTCGTCGCGCGCTCCGACGCCGACCCGGCGAGCGACCTCACCTCGAGCGGCTCGATCTCCTCGCCGGGGCTCGAGCTCACGAGCGTCCCGCGGTCGCTGCGCGAGCACTTCACCTCCAGCGCCCAGCTGGCCTGGACCTGGACGAGCCTGCGCCGCACCGTCGACGGCGAGACCGTCTCCGTGCCCGGCATCGTCGTCGGGACGCAGGTGCAGCTCCCGGCGGACGGGCGCCCGTACACGCTCTACCTCCTGTTCCCCATGGAGCAGGAGCAGGAGACCCTCGCGCTCGTGACGCGTTCCGTGCTCGTTGCCGACGCACTGCTCGTCGTGCTCATCGGCGGGGTCACGTGGCTGGTCGCCCGGCAGGTCGTGACCCCCATCCGGATGGCCCGCAAGGTCGCCGAACGGCTCGCGGCCGGCCGGCTCCAGGAGCGGCTGCGGGTCGCCGGGCAGGACGACCTCGCCCGCCTGGCGTCGTCCTTCAACCAGATGGCGTCGAACCTGCAGCGCCAGATCCAGCAGCTCGAGGAGCTGAGCCGCGTGCAGCGCCGTTTCGTCGCCGACGTCTCCCACGAGCTCCGCACCCCGTTGACGACGGTGCGGATGGCCGGCGACATGCTCCACGACGCGCGCAGCGACTTCGACGCGCCGACGGCGCGTGCCGCCGAGCTCCTGCAGGTCGAGCTCGACCGCTTCGAGCGCCTGCTGGGCGAGCTCCTCGAGATCAGCCGGTACGACGCGGGAGCCGTCGCCCTCGAGGTCGAGGACGTCGACCTGCGGGACGTGGCGGAGCGCGTCGTACGCCAGACCGCCACCGTCGCCGCCTCGTCCGGGGTCGAGGTGCGGGTGCGCGAGCCGGGACGGCCCTGCGTGTGCGCCGCCGACGGCCGCCGGATCGAGCGGATCGTCCGCAACCTCGTCACCAACGCGATCGACCACGCGGAGTCCCGGGACGTCGTGGTGACGGTCGACGCGGACGACCACAGCGCGGCGATCGCCGTGCGGGACTACGGCGTGGGGCTGGCCCCGGGGGAGTCCGCCATGGTGTTCAACCGGTTCTGGCGTGCCGACCCCGCCCGGGCGCGGACCTCGGGCGGGACCGGGCTGGGACTGTCGATCGCCCTCGAGGACGCGCACCTGCACGGCGGCTGGCTGCAGGCCTGGGGCACGCCCGCCGGCGGGGCGCAGTTCCGCCTCACGCTGCCCCGCCACGCCGCCGACCAGCTGCGGCACAGCCCGATCCCGCTGCTGCCCGCCGACGCGGAGCCGGTCCGATGAGGGGTCCGGTGAGGGGCGCGGTGATGCGCGTCCGCGTCCTCGCCGCGCTCCTCGCCCTCGTCGTCGGGGTCGCGCTGGGCGGCTGCGTGCGGCTGCCCGACGCAGGCGACGTCACGGTCCCCGACGACGTGCCCGATGACGTGGGCAGCGCGGCCGTCGACTACGTCCCGCCCGGTCCCGCGCCGGGGGAGACGCCCGACGAGATCGTGCAGCACTTCCTCGGCGCCATGCGGGCGACGTCGCTCCAGACGAGCGTCGCGCGCTCGTTCCTCACCGAGTCCGCGGCGGAGGCCTGGGCGCCGGAGCAGCGCACGATCGTCTACGAGGACGCGTCGCGACCGACGAGCGGCACGACGGTGAGCGTCGACCTGCAGGGCGCGGCGAGCCTCGACGACCGCGGCCAGTGGGTCCGGGACCCGGGCGGCGGCGGGGACCGGTCGGTGACCTTCGGCATGGAGCAGGAGGACGGGGAGTGGCGGATCGCCACGCTGCCCAACGCGCTCATCGTGCCGCTGACCTGGCTGGAGGCGCGCTTCGAGCGAGCCGACCTCTACTTCCTCGACCCGTCGGCCCGGATCCTGGTCCCGACCCCGGTGTTCGTGCCCAGCGGCGAGCAGCTCGCGGCGCGGCTCGCGAACGCCCTGTTCGAGGGCCCGCCGGACACCCTCGCCGGGGTGGTCGGCACGTCGCTCGGCACGGCCGGGCCCGGGATCGCGGTGGACGTCTCGTCGAGCGGCCTCGCCTCGGTCCGGATCACGAGCGGTGAGGGCCAGCCCCCGGAGGCGCTGACCGAGCCGATGGTCGCCCAGCTGGCCTGGACGCTGCGGCAGGTGCCGTCGATCGTCCGGATCCGGGTGCTCGTGGACGACGTGGCGCTCCGCGTGCCCGACGGGGGCACGGAGTTCGCGGTCGGCGCGGGACAGCGCTACACGCCCGACGTCGCCGGCGCCGACGCATCGCTGTACGGCCTCGTCGGCGACCAGGTCGTCGAGGTGGACGGCCCGGACACGCAGCCCGTGGCGGGCGCCGAGCGCCTGCTCGGCGCGGGCGTGCGGCGGCTGTCGGTCGACCTCTACGGCACCCGGCTCGCTGCCCAGGTCGCCGACGGCTCCGTCGTCGTGGTGCCCCTCGACGACCCGGCGGCCCCGACGACGCGCATCGAGGCCCAGGGCACGGCGCTCATGGCGTGGGACTTCGCGGGCCGGCTGTGGATCGCGGACGGCGGCGACGCGGCCCGCCTCCGCGTGGTCAGCTCCGGCACGGTGACGCCCGTGAGCGCTCCGGAGCTGAGCGGTCGACGCGTCACCTCGATCGTCGTCTCCCGCGACGGGTCGCGGCTCGCCGCCGTGGTGGGACCGGACAGCGCGCAGCAGGTGGTGGTCGCGCGGGTCCGGTACGACGAGCGCGGAGGCGTCGCCGACGTCGTCCAGCCCGCCCACGAGCTCCCGGTCGCCACGCCGGGCGTCGCCGTGCTGGACGTGGGCTGGCGCTCCGCCACGGAGCTGCTCGTGCTCGCCCGGCTCGACGAGAACCTCGTCCAGCTCCAGCGCGTGCCGGTCGACGGGTCGCCGGGGGCCGACGACGACGCGACCCTCGTGATGAGCGACGCCCAGCGCCTCGTCAGCTCCACCGCGCCGGGCACGGCGCTCCTGCTCGTCGGGCCCGAGACCGTCGAGGAGTACGAGGGGTCCCGCCTCGTCGCGTCCGAGGTAGCCGCCGCGGGCCTGACGTATCCCGGCTGAGCGGCCCGCTCGCCCTCCCCAGGCGCCGTACGGCGCGGGCGGCTCCCCAGCACTGTCCGCGGGCCGCCGCCCGGGGCTCCGCCGTGGTGCGATCCCGTGGTGACCGCGAGTGCGACCGGAGGGGCAACGGGATGGTTCGTCGACGCCGTCGCCGACCTGGTGACGGGGAGCGGCTGCGTGGGCTGCGCGCGCCCGGGCCGTCTGCTGTGCGCCCGCTGCGCGACGGCGCTGCCCGAGCGGGGCGTGCCCGCGGTGGTCGACCCCTG
>DASWYU010000225.1:0-4785 GCA_036404795.1 Nocardioides sp.
GTCGTAGATCTCGCGCTTCACGAGAAGGAACGTTACCTGCGGGTAACCAGCCTGTCACTACCTGCCTTCGGCAAGGTGGATCACGTCGGCGGTTCCGCCCCCGCCGCCTCGACCGCGGCCAGCGTGCCCGCGAGGAGACCGAACACCTCGTCGACACCGGCGGCGACGCGCGTCGCGACCCTCCCGTCCGCACCGATGAGCACAGCGGCGGGCGTACCGGGGATGTCGAGCGCCGCGCGAAGGCCCGCGGCCCCGAGCGCCAACAGGGGCGCGACGTCGGGGAACTCCTCGAGGATCCGGTCGCGGTCCGAGGAGGTGACGACCTGGATGCGCGCGCCGTACCCCAGCTCCTCCTGCCACGCCGGCAGCTCCGCCAGCAGGGTGTGGCAGGTCGCGCAGCCGTGGCTCACGACGACGAGCAGGAGCCCCCGCCCACCGACGAGGTGCTCGAGACGCCGCACCTGACCGCCCGCGAGCACGACCTCGACGTCGGGCACGGGCGCACCGGTGCGGTCGGGGATGCCGTTGACGTCGAGCGGGTACGACGCGGGCCCCACCTCCCCCGCCCACGCGCCGACCGACGGGGCGGGCGTGGCGAGGCGTCGCTCGACCGCGCCGACCTCACCGCGCGCGGCCCCCAGCGCGGAGGTGAGCACGAGCACCAGCCCGAGGAGCACGGCCCCGGCCAGCCCGGTCGCGGTCTGCGTCGCGGTCGCCTCGGCCAGCGTGCGGACGAGGCCGTCACCGCCCGAGGCGAGCGCACCGGCTGCCAGCGCGGCGAGGCTCGCCGTACGCGCGACGCTCAGCCACGAGACCGGCTCGGCCGACCACGCACCGAAGCAGCCGCACGCGACCTCCTCGTCGCGACGAGCAGCGAGCGTCAGCGCGACCGTGAAGGCGACGAACAGGGCGAGGGCCGCGGCGGCCGCGGCGACCCCGAGGGGGCTAGGCAGCAGGAGTCCGACGGCGAGGAGCGCCTCGAGACCCGCGAGCCCGTACGGCGCACCCCGCCACCCCCGCGCGGCTCGGGGGGCCAGAGCTCGCCAGCCGTCGCGAGCCACCTCCGGCGCGCGCATCTTCGCGAACGCAGCGACCGCCAGCACCCCGACGAGGGTGCTGGCGGTCGCGACGAGAAGAATCAAGCGCAGAGCGTGATAACCCCGAGGTCGAGCACGGTGGCGGTGATCGTGGTGAGTGACGCTGAGTTCGCTCCCGGGCCCTGCTCGACCGTGCCCGGGGGGACCGACCCGGGCACCAAGGCAAGGCTGAACGTCGTCGCGAGCTGAACGTTGGCCAGGCCGGCTCGCAAGTCGACCGTCTGGGACTGACCCTGAAGGATCGGCTGGTCCACCTGAACCGTTCCACCCGTATCCGTCAGCCCCAGCAGCGACAGGCCGCTCGACAGTCCGGCCCCGATGGCGAGCCCGAGGAGCCCCGTTCCGGTCAGCTGGAACTGGGTGCCCGCAGGGATCGTTCCCGCGGTCGCCGAGATCACGAAGTTGACGGTCGACGGCGGCGCCAGGATCGCATTGACGCAGTTTGCGGTCACCGTGACGTCGAAGACGGCGTCGGGAGTGGATACGGCGTGGGCCGGCGAGGCCGCGACGACGGCGACGGCCGGCACCGACCATGCGGCAGTGCGGGCGATGGTGCGGCGGCTGACAAGGCCGGAACGGCCCCCAGCGTTCTGATTCTCGGACATGCAGTGCTCCCTGACGAGTCGAATGTCCGACGGAACCCCATCCGTGGACTGCGCAGGAGCATAGCGTCCAGACCAGCCCCGCGACTACGAAAAGCCGCTCGAATCTCCGAACTATCGAGCAGGCCCACACCAGGCGACGTGGCGCCGCCGACACCGGCCCCGGGGGCCGACGGTCGCGTCAGGCGCCGACCTGGCAGCCGAGCAGGCCAGCAATACCCGAGACGTAGCGCAGCTCGGCGACCGTCTTCGGGTTGCCGGTGGAAGTGAACCCCTCGGGCAGGATCACGGCTGCCGTCGTGGTCGTCGCAACATTGACGGACAGCAGCCTGTTCAGCGTGACCGTCTGCCCGGCCGGGAGACCGTTCTGCAGTGCGTAGTTGCCGCCGCCGAGCTCGATGACACCGGACGGGCCACTCAGGCTGAGCGAAACGCCGTTCGTCGAGTTGATCGAGATGAGGGTCTGCGGCGGGAGGGCGATCGTCCCGGCCGTCAGGTCGAACCCGGAATTGATCAGACCGCCGAGCTCCCCGCAGTGGGCGGTCATCGCGTAGTACCCGACGTCCGTGACCGACGCCGCGAACGCCGGCGCGGCGGAGACGACGGCGACGGCGGGCACCGACCAGGCGGCGGTGCGGGCGACGGTGCGGCGGCTGACGAGGCGACGCGGCGTGTCGTTCTGGATCTCGGTCATCTCGGGCTCCCTGACGTCGGTTGCGGCCGAGGAACCCCGTTGGTGGGGCCGGTTGCGGACCGCCTGCTTCTATCGGCCCAGCAACCACCCCCACCAACAGTCCAGGGAAGGAACCGCATGGAGGTCTGGCCGGGCACGGCGTACCCGCTGGGAGCCACGTTCGACGGGAGCGGCACGAACTTCGCGCTCTTCAGCGAGGTGGCCGAGCGCGTGGAGCTGTGCCTCCTCGCCCCCGACCCGGCGACGGACGGCGCGTGGACCGAGACGCGGGTCGAGCTGACCGAGGTCGACGGGTTCGTGTGGCACGCCTACCTGCCGACGGCGCAGCCGGGGCAGCACTACGGCTACCGCGTGCACGGCCCGTGGGACCCGGCGAACGGGCTGCGCTGCAACCCGGCGAAGCTGCTGCTCGACCCCTACGCGAAGGCGACGAGCGGGGAGATCGCCTGGGACCCCTCGCTGTTCTCCTACGTCTTCGGCGACGAAGGGACGCGCAACGACGACGACTCAGGGCCGCACATGATGCACAGCGTCGTCGTCAACCCGTTCTTCGACTGGGAGGGCGACCGGCGACCGCGCACGCCGTACGACGAGTCCCTGATCTACGAGGCCCACGTCAAGGGCCTCACCCAGCTCCACCCGGACGTCCCCGAGGAGATCCGGGGGACGTACGCCGCGATCGGCCACCCCGCCGTCACCGAGCACCTCACGAAGCTGGGCGTCACCGCGATCGAGCTCATGCCGGTGCACCAGTTCGTGCAGGACGACACGCTGCTGCAGAAGGGCCTGCGGAACTACTGGGGCTACAACACGATCGGGTTCCTGGCACCGCACGCCTCCTACGCCGCGCACGGCGACGGGCAGCAGGTGCAGGAGTTCAAGTCGATGGTGAAGGCCCTGCACGAGGCGGGCATCGAGGTCATCCTCGACGTGGTCTACAACCACACCGCCGAAGGCAACCACCTCGGACCGACGCTCAGCTTCCGGGGCATCGACAACCCGGCCTACTACCGCCTCGTCGAGGACGACGAGCAGTACTACATGGACTACACGGGCACGGGCAACAGCCTCAACGTGCGGCACCCGCACTCGCTGCAGCTCATCATGGACTCGCTGCGCTACTGGGTCACGGAGATGCACGTCGACGGCTTCCGGTTCGACCTCGCCTCGACCTTGGCCCGCGAGTTCTACGACGTCGACCGGCTCGCCACGTTCTTCGAGCTCGTGCAGCAGGACCCCGTCGTCAGCCAGGTGAAGCTCATCGCCGAGCCCTGGGACGTCGGCCCGGGCGGCTACCAGGTCGGCGGCTTCCCGCCGCAGTGGACGGAGTGGAACGGGAAGTACCGCGACACCGTGCGCGACTTCTGGCGCGGCGAGCGCGTGCTCGGCGACTTCGCCTCGCGCCTGGCGGGCTCCAGCGACCTGTACGAGAACTCGGGGCGCCGGCCGTTCGCCAGCATCAACTTCGTCACCGCGCACGACGGGTTCACGATGCGCGACCTCGTCTCATACGAGGAGAAGCACAACGAGGCCAACGGCGAGGACGGCAACGACGGCGAGAGCCACAACCGGTCCTGGAACCACGGCGTCGAGGGCGAGACCGACGACCCGACCGTGCTCGCGCTGCGGGCCCGCGACCAGCGCAACCTCATCGCGACGCTGCTGCTCAGCCAGGGCGTGCCGATGCTGCTCCACGGCGACGAGCTGGGGCGCACGCAGGGCGGCAACAACAACACCTACGCCCAGGACTCGCCGATCGCCTGGGTCGACTGGGAGTCCGCGGACCGGCCGCTCGTCGAGTTCACGGCGGCGCTGGCGCGGCTGCGCCGTACGCACCCCACCTTCCGCCGCAAGCGGTTCTTCACCGGCACCTCGGTGCGCACGCCCCTGCCCGGCGAGGAGGGCGACCGCCTCAACGACATCGTGTGGCTGCACCTCGACGGCCGCCCGATGGAGGACGGCGACTGGACCGACGGGGAGGGCGCGGCGGCGCAGGCGCTGGGGATGTACCTCAACGGCCGTGGCATCGCCGGCAAGGATGCCCGCGGGCAGGCGATCGTCGACGACCACTTCCTGCTCTACCTCAACGCGGACGGGGACTGCACGGTGACGCTCCCCCCGGCGGAGTACGCCGAGGGCTGGGACGTCGTCGTCGACACCGCCGGCACCCTGGCGGACGACACGGAGCACGCTCCGGGGGCGCGGCTGGCGCTGGCGTCGCGCAGCGTGCTCGTGCTGCGCGAGCACCAGGCGGACGACGACGCCGTGGTGGACCACTCCGTGGCGGCGAGCATCGCGGCGCTGGCCGACGACTGAGGGCGCAACGGACCCGCTGGTACGCCGACGGCCCGGCACCCACCTCGCGGTGGGTGCCGGGCCGTCGGGCAGTCGG
>DASWYU010000226.1:0-4314 GCA_036404795.1 Nocardioides sp.
CCGATGCAGAACTCCGCCACCACCGGCGCCCCCGGACCGCCCAGCTCGAGGAACTGATCCCCGGCCAGCGTTTCGACGTACTCCTGGTCGAGCCACTCACCGAGCGCGCCGATTGGGTCACCCACCACCGAATCCGAGGTGTGCGCATCCGCCCAGTCACCCACCGCCACGAACGCCGCCGCCTCCGCGACCCGCGCCGTACGCGTGGTGCCTTGCACCGCGTCGATCAACGCGGTCGCAGTGGTGTGGGTCCCCCGATCCATGCCCCTAAGTGTAGTCGAACAAAGGTTCGATCACCACCTCTCGATGGTGATCTGTGGATGGCTGTGCTCGCGTCGGCGCCGTGCGCGCCGACTCGACGCGGCTACCGCTCGACGGCGTGAACCGGGGGCTCGCCGGCGACGTACCGGCGCAGGTTCTCCGCGATGATCGCGAACAGCCGCGGCCGCATCGCGGACGTGCCGCCGGCGACGTGCGGCGTGATGATCGTGCCGGGCGCCGTCCACAGCGCGTGGTCGGCGGGCAGCGGCTCGGGGTCGACCACGTCGAGCGCCGCGCGGAGCCGTCCGGAGGAGACCTCGGCGAGCAGTGCCGCCGTGTCGACGACCTTGCCGCGGCCGACGTTGACGAGCAGCGCGCCGTCGGGCAGCGCCGCGAGGAACGCCGCGTCGACGAGGCCCTCCGTGGCCGGCGTCAGGGGCGTCACGATGACGACCACGTCGGCGGTCGGGAGCAGGGCGGGGAGCTCGTCGACGCCGTGGACCGCGCCGTACGGTCCCGTCCGCGCCCTCGTCGCCACCGGCACCACGTCGCACTCGAAGCCGTCGAGGCGGCGGTGGATCGCCTGGCCGATCGAGCCGTAGCCGACGATCAGCACCCGGCGGTCGGCGACCGACGGACCGCCGTTGAACTGGTCCCACTCCCGGCGCTGCTGCTGCGCGAACCAGCGCGGGAAGTCGCGCTGCGCGGCGAGCAGGAGGCCCACCGCGAGCTCCGCGGTGCCGGGGTCGTGCACGCCCGCGGCCCGGCAGAGCGCGACGTCGGCGGGCACGTGCGGCAGGAGGTGGTCGACGCCCGCGCTCGGCGCCTGCACGACCCGCAGCGCCGGCATCCGGGTGACGATCGCGGGGTCGGCGGGGCCGAAGTACGCCGGCACGTAGAACTCGACCTCGTCGATGCCCGCCGGCTCGTGCTCGCCGTCGAACCGCGCGTAGGTCAGCCCGTCCGGCAACGGCCCGGCGACCTCCTCCACCTCGGAGCGGTCGTAGTCCATCCACACCTGAGCCATGCCGACCACCGTAGTGGCGCCGGTGCCCGCCCCGGCACGGGGCCGGAGCGGGTCCGGCTCGGCTCGGCTCGAAAGAAAACGCGGACGCAGCTCAGGTCGGCCCGGACGGGCTCGAAAGAGAACGCGGACCCGTGGCGCGACACGCCGAGCAGAAGGCCCGCTCCGTCCGCGTTTTCCTCACGGGGCTCGGGCGCGTCGCGCGCGGGTCGCGCACTTTCCTCAGCGCGCCACGTCACGTCCGCGTTTTCTTTCGCCAGCGGACCGCCCCGCAGACCGCCCCGCAGACCGCCCGCAGACCGCCCGGGCCGCGGCCGGGACCTGGCCGCGCCCGCGCTCAGGCGTCGAACGACGCGATGTCGATGACGAAGCGGTAGCGGACGTCGGAGGCGACGACGCGGTCGTACGCCTCGTTCACCTCGTCCACCGTGATCGTCTCGATCTCGGCGCCCAGGCCGTGCTCGGCGCAGAAGTCGAGCATCTCCTGCGTCTCGCGGATGCCGCCGATCTTGGAGCCGGCGAGCGTACGGCGCATGCCCGCCAGCGAGAAGGCGCGGAAGCTGTCCGCCTCCTCCGGGATGCCGACGTTGACCATCGCACCGTCGCGGCGGAGCAGCGACAGGTAGCGGTCGAGCGGCAGGTTGACCGACACCGTGTTGACGATGAGGTCGAAGCGCCCGCGGAGCTCCTTGAAGGTCGCCTTGTCGGAGGTCGCGTGGAAGTGGTCGGCGCCGAGCCGGCGGCCGTCGGCCTCCTTGCTCAGGGTCTGGCTGAGGACGGTCACCTCGGCGCCCATCGCGGCGGCGATCTTCACGCCCATGTGGCCGAGGCCGCCCATGCCGACGATCGCGACGCGCTTCCCGGGGCCGGCGCCCCAGTGACGCAGCGGCGAGTAGAGGGTGATGCCGGCGCACAGCAGCGGCGCGGCGACGTCCAGTCCGACACCCTCGGGGATCCGCAGCACGTAGTTCTCGTCGACGACGATCGAGCGCGCGTAGCCGCCCTGCGTCTGCTCGCCGTCGTAGGTCCGCGAGTTGTAGGTGCCGACCTCGCCGCGGAGGCAGTACTGCTCCTCGCCGTCCCGGCAGTTCTCGCACTCGCGGCACGAGTCGACGAAGCAGCCGACGCCGACCCGGTCGCCGACGGCGTGCGCGGTGACCGCGTCGCCGACGGCCGTCACGAGGCCGGCGATCTCGTGCCCCGGCGTGAGCGGGAACGTGGCCGCCCCCCACTCCTCCCGCGCCGTGTGGATGTCGGAGTGGCAGATGCCGGCGTACTGGATGGCGATGACGACGTCGTGCGGGCCGGGGTCGCGGCGCTCGATCGTGGAGCGCTCGAAGGGCTCGCGGGCGGCGGGGGTCACGAGGGCGTCGACGGTCTGCGGCATGGCTTCTCTCCTGAGGGGGTCGGGCTAGTGGAGGCGGTCGGGGTGGCCGAGGTCGCGGAGGGCGGCGTCGAGGGCGCGGCGGTTGTCGCGCCGTACGCGCACCTCGACGACCTCCACCCCACCCGCCGGCGACGCGAGCGCGTGCTCCAGCTCGGCCAGCGACTCGACCCGCCAGTGCGGGGTGCGGGTCGCGGCGCAGAGGCTCGCGAGATCGACGCCGTGCGGGGTGCCGAAGAGGGTGTCGAAGGCATCCGCGTAGGCCGGGTCGCCCTGCTCGAGCATCGTGAAGATCGATCCACCGTCGTCGTTGACGACGACGATCGTCAGGTCGGGCCGCTCCTCCCGGGGGCCGAGCACGAGGCCGCCGTGGTCGTGGAGGAACGTCACGTCGCCGACGAGGGCGAGGGCGCGGGTCGAGTGCGGACGCCCGAGTGCCGCGCCGATCGCGGTCGACACGGTGCCGTCGATGCCCGCGAGCCCCCGGTTGGCGAGCACCAGCCGGCGCTGCCCGGCGGGCGGGACGGCGCCCATGAGCTCGAGGTCGCGGATGGGGCTGGAGGCACCGACGACGAGGAGCCCACCGGCCGGTACGGCGCGGGCGACGGCCCCCGCGACCTCGTACGGCGTCAGCTCCGCCTCGGCGGCCACCAGCGCGTCGACGCGGCGGGCGACGGCCCGGTCGGCCTCCTGCCAGGCGGCGAGCCACGCGGCGTCCCCCGCAGCGGGCTCGGGCGGGGCGGCAACGGCGTCGTGCTCGGCGGTCACCGGGAAGGGCCGGCGCGCCCAACGACCGGGCTGCTGCCAGGAGACGACCTCGACGTCCGCCCGCTCGAGCAGCTGGGTGACGGGCCGCGACAGGGTCGGGTGGCCGACGACGACGACCCGCTCGACCTGCGCGCCGAGGTCGGTGCCGAGCAGGAGGCGGTAGCAGCGCAGCGCGTGCGCGCCCGTGCGGGCGCCCGAGCTGGGCTCGGCCAGGAGGGGCCAGCCCGCGGCCTCGGCGAGGATCCGCGCCGGCGGGCCGGCGTCGTCGCCCGCCACGACCACGGTGCGCGGTCCGGCGGGGAGCACGGTCGCCGAGCCCTCCGCGAGCCGCCTCCGGTAGACATCGGCGGCACGCGACCCGGCGATGCGTGGGCCGTCCGGCTCGGACGCGGCGGGGATGTCGCCGGCGGTCCACGGCGCGGTCGGCACCAGCACGCCCGTGAGCTGCACGTTGAGGTGGAGCGGACCGGGGCTGCCCGCGGGCGGGGCGAGGAGCGCGTCGAGGACCTCCAGGTCGGCCTCCGCCGCCAGGTCGGCGAACGCCGCCGCGTCGCCGAACAGCCGCACCTGGTCGGTGGTCTGCGCGGCCCCGGTGCCCCGCAGCTCAGCCGGGCGGTCGGCGCTGACGACGACGAGCGGCAGCGCGCTGTGTGCGGCCTCCAGCACGGCCGGGTGGAAGTTGGCGGCGGCGGTGCCCGACGTGCACACGACCGCCGCCCGGGCGCCGACCCGGGTGAGGCCGAGGGCGAGGAAGGCGGCGGTGCGCTCGTCGATGCGGGTGTGCAGGCGGAGGCGGTCGGCGCGGGCCGCGTCGTACGCCGCGAACGCCAGCGGCGCGTTCCGCGACCCGGGCGCGAGGACCAGGTCGCTCACCCCC
>DASWYU010000227.1:0-9924 GCA_036404795.1 Nocardioides sp.
GGCCCGCCCTGGTCGGCGCCCGGTCGCTGGCTGCCGCACGTCACCGTGACCGGCCGCCTGCGGGACGAGCAGGTCGCGGCGGCGGTGGCGGCGGTCGCCTCGCCGTACGACGTCGTCGGCGTGCGCCTCCGGCGCTGGTCGCCCGCGACGCGGGAGCTGCGCGACCTGGGGTGAGCGCGACGTAACCCGCAACTCGGCGCGTCACCCCGCGTCGCGGCGCAACCACTCCCGGGGGCCGATGCCGTGGGCGGCGCTGAACGCCTTGCTGAAGCTCGACAGGTGCGTATAGCCGAGGCGCCGCGTGGCGGTCGCCGGCGTCCTCCACGAGTGCGGCGACGATCAGCGCGACGTCGTCGGGCAGCTCGGGCGGCACCGGGTAGGCGGGATGCAGCAGATCGAGGAACGCCTGCTCGTCGTGGCCGTGGGGCTGCAGCAGGTGGTGGTTGGCCACCACGGTGTGCACCCAGTAGTCCTCGAGGTCGCGCTCGGCCGGCATCCGCACGACCCGGATCGCGTCGGTGCGCACCGGTCGTCCCCGCGGCTTGCAACCGAGGGGCAGCACGATGGAGCCCGGCGCGATCCAGGTCGTGCGCGGCACGCCGGGTGAGGGCGGGGGGAGGTGTCGGTCTGCCGGAGGGGGCCACCAGGCCGGCGAGCTCGCCCGTCGGGACCGGGGTCGGTGCGGTCGCGCGAGCCGCGACGTACCGGCCCGGGCTCGTCCCCACCCACGCCGAGAAGGCGTGGGTGAAGCTGCTGACCCCGGCGTAGCCGACCCGGTGGGCGGTCCAGGCGATGGCCGGCGCTCTCGCGCTGCTCGCCGCCGGCGGTGCGTCCGGAGGGGTCAGCGGTCCGGGTCGGGCGGCTCCGGCGGCGGCCGGTGGTCGGCGAGCGCGCCCGTGTTGGCGACGATCGCGGCCGCGGGCGGCAGCACGGCGGCGACCACGCACATCGCGATCGCGAGCGGCACGGAGACGTGCCGGACCACGGCCCACGCCAGCACGAAGAGGGTGACGCAGGTGCCCATCATCCAGAGGTAGGCCCGCTGGCGGCCCTCGGTGATCGCCACCCCGCCACGGTACGCCGCTGCGCGCGGCCCACCCCGCGCTGCGGCGCCGTGCTGCGGCCCGCGTCCCGATCAGCGATGGACCCCCGACCGTGACGTGCGCGAAACACGCCGGCAACGCTTGCCCTGTTCACTCCTCGTAGACAATGATTCACAGCAGTGAACAAGTGGAGGTTCCGAGCATGTCCGACACCGCGCACGTCGCGAACGGCGAGGCCGCCGACCTGGCGACCCTGGCCGAGAAGGCCGGCACCACGTTCATCCTGGCGCTCTTCGTCGACCTCAACGGCAAGCCCTGCGCCAAGCTCGTGCCCGTCGAGGCGGTGCACCAGCTGCAGACCGAGGGCGTCGGCTTCGCCGGTTACGCCGTGGGCTCGATGGGCCAGGAGCCCAAGGACCCCGACCTCATGGTGATCCCCGACCCGGCCAGCTTCACGCCGGTCCCCTTCATCAAGGAGGGCCTGGCGATCGTCCACTGCGACCCGCACGTGAACGGCAAGCCGTGGCCCTTCGCCCCGCGGGTGATCCTCAAGGCGATGCTCGCCCGGCTCCAGGCCGAGCAGGGCCTCGAGGCGTACGTCGGCGCGGAGGTCGAGTACTTCCTCCTGCGCCGCGAGGCCGACGGCACCCTCGTCACCGCCGACCCCGGCGACAACGCGGCCCGCCCCTGCTACGACGCCCGCGGCGTGACGCGGATGTACGAGCACCTCGCCGCCGTCTCCCGCGCCATGAACGAGCTGGGCTGGGGGAACTACGCGAACGACCACGAGGACGGCAACGGCCAGTTCGAGCAGAACTTCGAGTACGCGGACGCGCTGACCACCGCCGACCGGGTCGTCACGCTGCGCTACCTCATCTCGATGCTCGCCGAGGAGCGCGGCATGGTCGCGACCTTCATGCCGAAGCCGTTCTCCGACCGCACCGGCTCGGGCCTGCACCTGCACCTGTCGCTGTGGCGCGACGGCGCGTCGGCCTTCCCCGACGCCGACGACGCGCGGGGCCTCGGGCTCAGCGGCACGGCGTACGCCTTCACCGCCGGCATCCTCGACCACGCCTCCGCCCTGCAGGCCGTGCTCGGCCCCAGCGTCAACTCCTACAAGCGCACCGGCGCCGTCTCGACGACCTCGGGCGCGAGCTGGGCGCCGAGCTTCCCGACCTACGGCGGCAACGACCGCACCCACTTCATCCGGATCCCCGACCACCACCGCATCGAGCTGCGCGGGGGCGACGGCTCGGCGAACCCCTACCTGGCGATCGCGGCCACGATCGGCGCCGGTCTCGACGGCATCGGGCGCGCGCTCGACCCGGGCACCGTCGGCGGTGACAACGGCACCGTCCGCCCGCCGCTCCCGCGCACCCTGCTCCACGCCGTCGAGGCGCTCGAGGCCGACCCGGTCGTCGGTGCGGCGCTCGACGTGGCCGCGGACGGCGACCACGACGTCGCGGCCTACTTCGCCGACGCGAAGCGCGCCGAGTTCTTCGCCTACCACGCCCGGGTCTCGTCCTGGGAGATCGACCACTACCTCACGGCCTACTGACGGCTCGTCCCCCGACTCGTCCCAAGGAAAGGAACCGCCCATGTGCGGCATCGTCGGGTTGCACCTGCGCAACCCCGCCCTGGCCCCCCGGCTCGGTGAGCTGCTCACCGGCATGCTCTGCGAGATGCAGGACCGGGGCGCCGACTCGGCCGGCATCGCCGTCTACGGCGACCCCCGCTGGTCGCCCGCGGGCCACGTGACGGTCTCGTTCGTGCCCGACGCGACCTGCGTCGAGCTCACCAGCGGGATCGCGACGGAGGTCGCCGCCGGGGCGCTGACCGCGGCGTACGGCGCGGACGTCACCGTCGTCGACGCGGGCCCGACCCTCGTCGCCCACGTTCCCGGCGGCGAGGCGGAGGTGCCGCGGCTGCGGGCCGCCGTGCTCGCGGCCTACCCCGACGCGCTCGTCGCGGGCTTCGGCTCCGACGTCGCCGTGCTCAAGGGCGTCGGCCACCCCCGCGACCTCGCGGAGGCCTACGGCCTGCCCGCCGCCCAGGGCTGGCAGGGCGTCGGCCACACGCGGATGGCGACGGAGTCGGCGGTCACGCCGGGCGGCTGCCACCCCTACGCGGTCGGCACCGACCAGTGCCTCGTGCACAACGGCTCGTTCTCCAACCACGCCTCGATCCGTCGCGACCTCGTCGCCGCCGGGGCGGAGTTCGACTCGCTGAACGACACCGAGGTCGGCGCCCGCTTCGTCGCGGACCGGCTCGCGGCCGGCTACACCGTCGAGACGGCGCTCAAGGAGCTGCTCACCACCTTCGACGGCTTCTACACGCTGCTCGTGGCCGACTCCGACTCGTTCGCCGTCGTGCGCGACGCGATCGCCTGCAAGCCGGCGGTCATCGCCGAGCACGACGACTGGGTCGCGATGGCGTCGGAGTACCGCGCCCTCGTCGGCCTGCCCGGCATCACCGAGGCCCGCATCTACGAGCCCGAGCCCGAGAGGATCTACGCATGGACGCGCTGAGCGCCACCACCACCGCCGGCACCGAGCTCGACCTGGCGACGACGCCGCTCCGCGCCGTCAACGCGCTGCTCCAGGGCCGCGAGGTCGAGGGGTACGACGCGCTCGAGGTCGACGCGCCCGTCACCCTGGCGAACCCCCGGGGCGCGCACGCCGTCGCCGTCGGGATCGACGCCCCGCGACGCGTGACGGTCGCGGGCCACGTCGGCTACTACGCGGCGGGCATGAACCAGCGCGCCGACGTCGTCATCGAGGGCAACGCCGGCGTCGGCGTGGCCGAGAACATGATGAGCGGCTCCGTGCTGGTCAAGGGCAACGCGTCGCAGTCGGCGGGCGCCACCGCCCACGGCGGCCTGCTCGTCGTCGAGGGCGACGCGGCCGCGCGCTGCGGCATCTCGATGAAGGGCGTCGACATCGTCGTGGGCGGCTCGATCGGCCACATGAGTGCCTTCATGGCGCAGGCCGGCCGGCTCGTCGTGCGCGGCGACGCCGGCGAGGCGCTGGGCGACTCGATCTACGAGGCCCGGATCTACGTGCGGGGCACCGTCGCGTCCCTCGGCGCCGACTGCGTCGCCAAGGAGATGCGCGCGGAGCACCTCGAGGAGCTCGCGACCCTGCTCAAGGCGGCCGGCTTCGAGGACGACGACCCGGCGTCGTACACGCGCTACGGCTCGGCCCGCACGCTCTACCACTTCGACGTCGACAACTCCTCGGCGTACTGACCGAGTCCAGGAGGACCAGCAGTGAACGACGACCTCACCCGGGCCCGCCGGGGCCTGCGCCCCTCGGCCACCTTCGACCCGGCGACGATCCACGACATCCAGCGAGCGGCCGCGACGGGCATCTACGACATCCGCGGCGGCGGCGCGAAGCGGTCGCTGCCGCACTTCGACGACCTGCTCTTCCTCGGGGCGTCGATGAGCCGCTACCCGCTGGAGGGCTACCGCGAGCGCTGCGGCACGGAGGTGACGCTCGGCGCGCGGAACGCGAAGTTCCCCCTCGAGCTGGCCATCCCGGTCACCATCGCGGGCATGAGCTTCGGCGCGCTCTCGGGCCGCGCGAAGGAGGCGCTGGGCCGAGGTGCCAGCGAGGCCGGCACCTCGACGACCACCGGCGACGGCGGCATGACGCCGGAGGAGCGGGGCCAGTCCAAGCACCTCGTCTACCAGTACCTGCCGAGCCGCTACGGCATGAACCCCGACGACCTCCGCAAGGCGGACGCCATCGAGATCGTGCTCGGCCAGGGGGCCAAGCCCGGCGGCGGCGGCATGCTGCTCGGTCAGAAGATCTCCGAGCGCGTCGCCGGGATGCGCACGCTGCCGCAGGGCATCGACCAGCGCAGCGCCTGCCGTCACCCCGACTGGACGGGACCGGACGACCTCACCATCAAGATCGGCGAGATCCGGGAGATCACCGGCTGGGAGAAGCCGATCTACGTCAAGGTCGGCGCTTCGCGGCCCTACTACGACGTGAAGCTCGCCGTGCACGCCGGCGCCGACGTCGTCGTGGTCGACGGCATGCAGGGCGGCACCGCGGCGACGCAGGACGTCTTCATCGAGAACGTCGGCATCCCGACGCTCGCCGCGATCCCGCAGGCCGTGCAGGCGCTGCAGGAGCTGGGCGTGCACCGCAAGCCCGACGGGGTGCAGCTGATCGTGTCCGGCGGCATCCGCACCGGCGCCGACGTCGCCAAGGCGCTCGCGCTGGGCGCCGATGCCGTCGCGATCGGCACGGCGGCGCTCATCGCGCTCGGTGACAACGACCCGCGCTGGGACGCCGACTACCAGGCGATCGGTTCGGCCGCGGGCTACTACGACGACTACCAGGACGGCCGCGACCCGGCCGGCATCTCGACGCAGGACGACGAGCTCGCCGCCCGGTTCGACCCCGTCGAGGGCGGTCGGCGCCTCGCGAACTACCTGCGCGTGCTGACCATGGAGGCGCAGACGATCGCGCGGGCCTGCGGCAAGGCGCACGTGACGCACCTGGAGCCGGAGGACCTCGTCGCGCTGACGATCGAGGCCGCCGCGATGGCGCGGGTGCCGCTCGCCGGCACCGACTGGGTCCCGGGCCGGTCGCTGTGAGGATCCGCTGAGCACGCTGCTCGACCCCGCCGGGCTCCCGGCCGTGCCGTGGCGCAACGGCGCCGGCACGACCCGGGAGCTCGCGGCGGCGGCCGACGGGGCGTGGCGGGTGAGCGTGGCCGCGATCCCGGGCCCCGCGCCGTACTCCCGCTTCACCGGCGCCGACCGCGTCTCCTGCGTGGTCGAGGGTGAGGGCCTCGCGCTGGAGGTGTACGGCGAGGACCGCACCGTCCGTCGCGGCGACGTGCTGGCCTACCCGGGGGAGGCGCCGGTCGTGGGACGGCCGCTCGACGGACCGGTGCAGAACCTCAACCTCGTGCTCGACCGGGCGCGGGCCGTCGGCGGCATGCGCGTCGTCGCGGGGGACGAGCTCGTGCTCGCCGCCGACGACGTGCTCGCGTGGGTGCTGGACGGGCCCGACGCGGGCCGGGTGGTCCTGGCCGGCCCGGACCACGGGCGCAGGTTGCGGCTCGGGGGCGGGGGACGCGCGGTGGTGGTGAGCGCGATGATGAGGGACGACGCGGAGAAGGAGGAGCGACGGTGACGTCGTACGTGGTGGTGGGTGCCGGCCTGGCGGGCTCGGCGACGGCCTGGGAGCTGGCCCGGCGGGGGCACGAGGTGACCCTGGTCGAGCGGACCACGCCGGCCAACGAGCACGGCAGCTCGCACGGCTCGGCGCGGATCTTCCGCTACGGCTACCAGGACCCGTTCTACACGGGACTGGTCGTGCGGGCCCGGGAGGCGTGGGACGAGCTGGAGGCCCTCGCGGGGCAGCGGCTGATCTTGCCCACCGGCTCCCTCGACCACGGTGCCGACCGGCGCCCCGAGAACCTCGCCGCGATGATGGCCGGCGCGGGTGTCGCGCACGAGCTGCTGAGCCCGGCCGCGGCCGCCGAGCGCTGGCCCGGCATCGCGTTCGACTCGACCGTGCTGTGGCACCCGGGCGCCGGCGTCATCGACGCCGAGACCGCGGTGCTCGCCATGGCCCGGCTCGCCGAGGAGGCGGGCGCGACGGTGCGCACCGGCTGGCCGGTCGCGCAGGTCGTGCCGGACGGCGCGGGGTTCCGTGTCGTCGCCGACGACGGCGCCGAGCTGCGCGCCGACCGCGTGGTCGTGAGCGCCGGCGGCTGGCTGCCCGACCTGCTCCCGACGCTGCCCCCCGCGCTCACCCGCCGGGTGCCGCGGCTCGAGGTGCGGCAGGAGCAGGCGTTCCACTTCCCGTACGTCGAGGGTGCCACCGGGCTGCCCGCCGACGGCGCTCCCGAGGGGTGGCCCACGTTCATCCACAAGATCCCCGACATCCAGGTCTACGGCCTGCCCGGCGGTCGGGACGCGGGGTACCGCGGGCAGAAGGTCGCGGAGTACAACGGCGGTCCGGCCATCCCGTCGGCCGCGCACTCCGACGGCGTCGTCGACCCCGCGAACCGGGAGCGGGTCGTCGCCTACGTGCGCCGGCACCTGCCCGGCCTCGTGCCGGAGCCCTACGCCGAGACCACCTGCCTCTTCACGAAC
This sequence comes from Nocardioides sp., assembly GCA_036404795.1. GTDB lineage: Bacteria > Actinomycetota > Actinomycetes > Propionibacteriales > Nocardioidaceae > Nocardioides. The sequence continues at coordinate 7,165 of DASWYU010000227.1, forward strand.
ACGCCGCACGAGGACTTCGTCATCGACGGGGTCGACGGCATCACGATCGTGTCGCCCTGCTCGGGCCACGGGGCGAAGTTCGCGCCGCTCCTCGGCCGGCTGGCCGCCGACGCGGCGACCGGCACCGGCGAGGTGCCCCCGGCCTTCCGGCTCGCGGCGGTGGCGGCATGAGCCCCGCACCCGGCTCCGGGCCGACCCCCGCGTCGGTGGCCGGTCTCCTCGGCGAGATCGCCGACGTCGGCCGCGACGCCACCCGCGGCGGCTGGTCCCGGTTCGTCTACGCCGATGCCGAGCTGACGCTGCGCGAGTGGTTCGTCGAGCAGGCGCAGCGCCGCTCGCTGGAGGTCGAGACCGACCGCAACGGCGCGCTCTGGGCGTGGCGACGGGGCACCGGATCGGGCACGGGATCCGGTACGGCGCACGCCGTCGTCACCGGCAGCCACCTCGACTCGGTGCCCGGGGGCGGGGCCTTTGACGGCCCGCTCGGCGTCGCGTCGGCGCTGGCCGCGGTCGACCTGCTCGACGCCCGCGGCGTCCGCACGGAGCGCCCGATGGCCGTCGTCGCGTTCCCCGAGGAGGAGGGCGCCCGGTTCGGCGTCGCCTGCCTCGGCTCGCGGCTCCTGGCCGGCGCGATCGACCCCGACCGGGCGCGGGGCCTGCGCGACGTCGACGGCCTCACGTTCGCGGAGGTCGCCGCCGGGGCAGGGCTCGACGTCGACCGGATCGGCCCCGACCCGGAGCGGCTCGCCGCGATCGACGCCTTCGTCGAGCTCCACGTCGAGCAGGGCCGTGGCCTGATCGACCTCGGGCAGCCCGTCGCGATCGGGTCGTCGATCCTCGGGCACGGGCGCTGGCGGCTCAGCGTCACCGGCGAGGGGAACCACGCCGGCACGACGCGCATGGTCGACCGTCGCGACCCGATGGTCGCCGCCGCCGGCATCGTGCTCGCCGTCCGGGAGGTGGCCCGGGCGCACGGTGACGCGCGGGCGACGGTGGGGCGCGTCGTACCGGTGCCCGGGGGCACCAACGTCATCGCCTCCCGCGTCGACCTGTGGCTCGACGCGCGGCACCCCGACGACGCGGTCACGGCGGCCGTCGTCGCCGAGGTCCACGCCCGGGCGCAGGCGGTCGCCGCGGCCGAGGGGTGCGCGGTGACGCTCACGGAGGAGTCCTACGGCGGCACCGTCCACTTCGACGCCGACCTGTCGGGCCGGCTCGGACGCGTGCTGCCCGACGCGCCGGTGCTCGACACGGGCGCCGGCCACGACGCCGGAGTGCTGGCCTCGGCGATCCCCACGGCGATGCTCTTCACCCGCAACCCGACCGGTGTCTCCCACTCGCCCGAGGAGGCCTGCGAGGACGCCGACGCGGAGACGGGTGCCGTCGCGCTCGCCGACGTGCTGGAGGACCTGCTGCGCGAACCCCTTCCCGTCTCCTAGGGTTCACCCGTGTCCACCCAGGAGAACGACCCGGCGCTGGTCCGCAACCGCGCGGGCACGGCGCGGGAGCGCCGTCCCGGGGACCAGCTCGAGCAGCTCGAGCTCGAGGAGGCCATCGCGCGGAACGTGCGGAGCCTCCGCACGCAGCACGGGTTGTCGGTGGGGGAGACGGCGGAGCGGGTCGGCATCTCCAAGGCGATGCTGTCCAAGATCGAGAACGCCCAGACCTCCTGCAGCCTCTCGACCCTCGCCCGCCTGGCGGTGGGCCTCGACGTCCCCGTCACGTCGCTGTTCCGCGGGGCCGACGGCGAGCGCCCCGCGGCGTTCGTCGCGGCCGGCACCGGCGCCCGCATCGTGCGGGCGGGCACGAAGGAGGGGCACGAGTACGAGCTGCTCGGCTCCCTGCGCGGCGAGCACAAGCGCCTGGAGTGCCTCCACGTCACGCTGACGGAGAAGAGCGAGACCTACCCGCTGTTCCAGCACCCGGGCACCGAGTTCGTCTTCATGCTCGAGGGCGTCATGGACTACTCGCACTCCCGCACCGTCTACCGGCTCCACCCCGGCGACTCGTTGCAGATGGACGGCGAGGGCGCCCACGGGCCCGTCGAGCTGGTCGAGCTGCCCATCCGGTTCCTGTCGGTGATCGCGTTCCCCGAGGCGTCGTTGTGACCGCGGCGGGGAAGAGAGCGCCGAGCAGGCCCGACGAGACGAGGGGGACGTGATGAGGATCGACGACTGGTGGGTGCAGCGGCGGCGACGGAAGCAGCGCCGCGTGCGCGGGCAGCGCCCCCCGAAGAAGAAGCGCAACAGCGACTGCGGCCCCGACTGCGGCTGCGACGCCTGCGACTGCCTCTCGTTCCTGACGCTCACGGTCCTCCTGCGTGCCGCGCTCGGCATCTTCCGGGCCAGCGCCGTCGATCCGCACACGCCCCGCCCGGCCTCGCCCGGCGCCCGGCTCGCCTCCCGCGCGGTGCGGTCCTACCAGGTCAACGTCTCCGCCCGACGCCCCGCACCGGTGTGCAACCTCAGCCCGTCGTGCTCGCGCTACGGCCTCCAGGCGATCGCCGCCCACGGCCTCGTCGGGGGCGGCGCCCGCGTCGTACGCCGCCTGCGGGAGTGCCGCGCCGCCCGACCGCACTGATCGCGTCGCGCTGTTCGACCGACTGGTCCGCCCGGGCTCAGCCCTGATCCACCGATCGTGATTCTGGGTCGTTGATTCCGGGGCGGCGTTGATCGCTGTGGCGGTGAGGGCAGGACGGTCCCGCCGGTCTGGCCGGCCTTTCCACTGTGGTCCTGGTCGTGCCCGGGCGGGCTGGTGGTC
>DASWYU010000228.1:0-10550 GCA_036404795.1 Nocardioides sp.
TCGAACGAGCCAACTCGACGCCCGGGCTGGCACACCGGTCTCGCAAACTGTGACGGTACGACCGCCTCCACCCCGCGCGACCCGCACCAACCGCACAGTTCACCGCGCGTACGTCGCGAGCGGGCCGTGCTTCACCCCTGCAGCTTGGGCGTCCCGCACTGCATGCCGGGCGTGCTGTTGAGCGAGATGCGCGAGCCGGCGAGCTCGGCCCCGGCGAGGCCGAGCACGGGGTTGACGAGCTGGTTGACCAGGCTGTTCGGGCTCGCCAGGTCGAAGTAGGACCCCAACGCCCCGTTGACCGCCGCGGCCGCGAAGCTGTTGCGCTCGGTCGTCGACAGGCTGACGCCTCCACCGAGCAGCCCGTTGAGCAGCACCGTGTGCGCGCTGACGTTCGCGTAGGACGGCATCGTCACCGAGTCGATCGTGACCTTCGCCGTCGTCGTCGGGTAGAAGGTGTCGTAAGCCTGCGGCGGCACCTCGATCGTGTAGCCGCTCGTGCCGTTGCGGCCGATGGTCAGGCTCGCGGTCACGTCGATGTTGACGTCGACCTGCACGTCGGCCAACGACAGCAGGCCCAGCAGCTTCACCCGCGCGCGCAGCGAGGTGCGGATCGGCGTCGTGATCTTGATGGTGACGAGGCCGTTCTGCACGGTGAACTGCGCCGAGTTGCGCGTCGCGCAGTCGAGCTTCGTCAGCGTCGAGGTGGTCGGCGCGAGCCCGATGTCGAGGCCGACCCAGTTGGGCTGGTGGACCGTCAGCGACAGCGGCGAGTCGATGAGGCCGGCGACACCGGGGATCTGGATCGACGTCAGCGCGTTGCCGAACGACGCGTCGACGTGGAGCCCGAGCTGCTGGGTGTCCGTCGGCCGCGCGGTGGTCTGCTGCGTGCCCGGCCGCCCGCAGTACTGCCGCGGGCCCTGGATCACCTTGAGCTGCTGGATGCCGAGGTTGATGACCCCCGGCAGGCTCGCGCCGAGCGAGGAGAAGATGAGGTTCTCGCCGTTGACGAGGAACATCGACCCGGCGACGAGGTCGAGGAGGTTGTACGTCGCACCCACCACCGCCCCCGACCCGGAGCTGATCCCGAGCAGCCGGCCGAGCTGGATGGTGGCGTTCATCCACAGCGTCCACGAGCGGAGCTGGTTGAGGATCGCCACGTGCGTCGGGTTGGTGCCGGCCGGCAGCGCGTTGACGAGGGCGACGTAGAAGTCCTTGGCCTGCACCGTCGTGGTGGCCAGCTGGTTGACGGAGCCGAGGCCGAGGTTCGCGGCCAGGGTGTCGAGGTTGACCCTCGTGCTCACGAGGCCGGTGTAGTCCGCGGCCGTCAGCGTCGCGTTGCTCTGGCCGATCCGGCGGAGGATCGGGTTGAGCAACGCGGAGTTGCCCGACTGCACCATCGCCGCGTAGGAGCCGACCGTGTAGCACGCCGACGACGTCGCCCCCGCGACCGCCGTACGCCGTACGCCGCGAGGCTCCGTCGCCACCGGTGAACGGGTAGCGCACCTCCGAGACGGCGATCGCCCGCACCGCCGTCGGCGCGGCCGAGGCGTCGGTGCCGGAGGTCCCGAACCGGCGGAACGTGCCCTGCAACGTCACCTCGCCCAGCTCGTAGGTGACCTGGGGCGCGTTGCCGACCGCGTCGTGGTTGCGGGCGACGGACTGGTCGCGCGCCGTGTCCATCGTCGTCGCGAGCTGCGCGGCGGTGCGTCCGTCGAGGTTGCGGGCCAGGTCGAGGGCGACGACGTCGGCGACGGCCTGGAGGTCGGAGCGCAGCACGCGCTGCAGGCCGAGGTCCGTCACGAACGCCGCCGCTGCCACGATCACGACGATCATGAGCGCGACGAAGACCGCGACGCCGCCGCGCTCGTCACGGCGGCGGGGGGCGCGACGGGAGGCGCGCTGGTTCCAGGGCATGGGAGGTTCCCTTCCGCGACCCGCGGTCGGGGGCGGGGGAACCGCCGACCCGAGTCTCGATGCGACCTCATCGGCGTGCACCGACCGCGGCTGAGCAGATCTGCTCCCCACGTTTCACCGCGTCGTCACACCGACCCGACAGACTGGCGACCATGACGACCGAGAAGACGCCGCCGGCGTCCGTGGACGACCTCCTGGAAGCCGACCGTCGCGAGCCCGACGCGGCCCTGTTCGCGGGCGGCGTCGGCTCCGAGCCGCAGCACGCCGCGCTCCGCGCGTCGGTGCGGCAGCTGACGACGCTGCTGGGCGAGTCGCTGACGCGGCACGAGGGCGCCGACCTGCTCGAGCTGGTGGAGGCCGTACGGCGCCTCGCCCGCCAGCCCTCGGACACCGAGCTGGCGACGCTCCTGGCCGACGTCGACCCGGCCACCGCCGTCGTGCTGGCCCGCGCGTTCACCGCCTACTTCCAGCTGGTCAACACGACCGAGCAGCTGCACCGCCTGCGCGAGCTCGACGGTGACGACGAGGGCCCGTTCGCGGCGACGCTGCGCCGCGTCGGCGAGGCCCTGGACGACGGCAGCCTCACCCGCGAGGAGCTGGTGGAGGTGCTCGGCCGGGTCGAGTACCGCCCCGTGTTCACCGCGCACCCGACCGAGGCGTCCCGCCGTACGGTGCTCCGGCTCCTCCGCAAGGTCGCCGAGGCCGTCGCCGCGGGCGAGCAGCCGGACCGCACGGCCGCCGACCGGGCGGCCGACCGGCGTCGTCTCGCCGAGCTGGTCGACCTCCTGTGGCAGACGGACGAGCTGCGCGTCGTACGCCCGGAGCCGGGGGACGAGGCGCGCACCGCGGTCTACTACCTGCGCTCGATCGCCGACGAGGTCGTGCCGGGCCTGCTCGGCGAGCTCGACCGGGCGCTCGCGACGCTCGACGTGGCGCTGCCGGCGACCGCGCGACCGCTGCGGTTCGGCACGTGGGCCGGCGGCGACCGCGACGGCAACCCCAACGTGACGCCCGCGGTGACCCTGGAGATCCTCGCGCTGCAGCACGCGGCCGGGCTCGCGGAGCTCGTCGACGCGGTCGACGAGCTGCTCACGGAGATGACCGCGTCGACGCGCGTGGTGACGCCCTCGGCGGAGCTCGCCGACAGCCTGGAGCGCGACGCGGCGGCGCTGCCGGTCACGTGGAGCACGGTGCGGCGCCTCAACGCGGAGGAGCCCTACCGCGTGAAGCTGACGTTCGTGAAGGTACGGCTGCAGCGCACCCGCGACCGCCTCCGGGAGGGCACGCCCCACGAGCCGGGGCGCGACTACCTCTCCGTCGACGAGCTCGTCGCCGACCTCTGCCTCGTGCGCGACTCGATGCTCGCGGCCGGCGACACCCTCACCGGCGACGGCGCGATCCTGCGGCTGATCCGCACCGCCGTCGCGTTCGGCACCGGCCTCGCGACGATGGACGTGCGCGAGCACTCGGGCAAGCACCACGCCGCGCTGGCGGACCTCTACGACCGCGCGGGGGAGCTGGACGCGCCGTACGCCGACCTCGACCGCGCCGAGCGCATCCCGCTGCTGGAGCGCGAGCTCGCCTCCGGCCGCCCGCTCACCGGCTCCGGCGCCCACGACCTCGGTGACGCCGCGACCGCGTCGCTCGACCTGCTGCGCACGATCCGCACGGCGCTCGACACCTACGGCGACGGGGTCGTGGAGACCTACATCGTGTCGATGACGCACGACGTGGACGACCTCTACGCCGTGGTGGTGCTGGCCCGCGAGGTCGGGCTCGTCGACCTGGGCTCGGCCACCCGTCCGGCCAGCGCGCGGATCGGCTTCGCGCCGCTCTTCGAGACCGTGGCCGAGCTCGAGAACGCGGGGCCCCTGCTGGAGGCGCTGCTGAGCGAGCCGTCGTACCGGCGCCTCGTCACCGCCCGCGGCGACGTGCAGGAGATCATGCTGGGCTACTCCGACTCGTCGAAGGACGCGGGCATCGCGGCCTCGCAGTGGCAGATCCACCGCGCCCAACGCGCGCTGCGCGACGTGGCGGCGCGCCACGGCGTCGCCCTGCGCCTCTTCCACGGCCGCGGCGGCTCCGTCGGCCGGGGCGGCGGGCCGACGGCCGAGGCGATCATGAGCCAGCCCTACGGCTCGCTGACCGGCGCCATCAAGGTGACGGAGCAGGGCGAGGTGATCTCGGACAAGTACGCCCTGCCGGGCCTCGGGCGCCGCAACCTCGAGGGCGCGCTCGCCGCCGTGGTCGAGGCGTCGCTGCTGCACCGCCGCTCGCAGCTGCCCGCCGCGACGCTGGAGACCTGGAACGGCACGATGGACGTCGTCGCGTCCGCCGGGCAGACGACGTACCGCGGCCTCGTGCGCGACCCCGGCCTCGTGCCGTTCTTCGTCGCGGCCACCCCCGTCGACGAGCTGGGCCGCATGAACATCGGCTCGCGTCCCGCCAAGCGTCCCGGCGGTGCCGGCGGCCTCGACGACCTCCGCGCGATCCCGTGGGTCTTCGGGTGGACGCAGACGCGGATGATCCTGCCCGGCTGGTTCGGCGTCGGCTCCGGCCTGCGCGCCGCGCTCGACGACGGGCGCGGGGACACGCTGCGCGAGATGTACGGCTCCTGGGCGTTCTTCCGCACCTTCCTCTCCAACGTGCAGATGACGCTGGCGAAGACGGACCTGGACATCGCCGCGGCGTACGTCGACGCGCTGGTGCCCGCCGAGCACCGAGGCCTGTTCGCGCAGGTGCGCGACGAGCACGAGCGCACCGTCGCCACCGTGCTCGAGGTGACGGGCCAGTCGACGCTGCTCGAGCACGCGCCCGTCCTCCGGCGCACCCTCGCGCTGCGCGACTCCTACCTGACGCCGCTCCACGCGCTCCAGGTGGCGCTGCTGCGCCGCGTGCGGGAGACCCCCGAGGGCGCCGAGCCGGACCCGCAGGTGCAGCGCGCCCTGCTCCTCACCATCAACGGCGTGGCCGCCGGCCTGCGGAACACGGGCTGAGCCCTAGGCTGCGGTCATGCTCGCCACGACCCGCGACGGTGCCGTCTCGCTGCTCACCCTCCAGCGCCCGGAGCGGCGCAACGCGCTGAACCTCGAGCTCTGCCGCGCGATCGACGCGGCCGCGCGGGCAGAGGTGGAGGCCGGCGCGCGGGTGCTCGTGCTCACCGGGGAGGGCACGGCGTTCTGCTCGGGGGCGGACCTGGGCGGCGTGTACGGCGCGGAGTTCCTCGACGCGCTCTACGGCATGCTCCACGGGCTGACCCGGCTGCCGGTCCCGGTCGTCGCGGCGGTGAACGGCCCGGCGATCGGGGCGGGCACGCAGCTCGCCCTCGCCGCCGATCTGCGCGTCGCCGACGCGACCGCGGCGTTCGGGGTGCCGACGGCCCGCAACGGGATGGCCGTCGACGCGTGGACGATGCGCACGCTCCAGACGGTGGCCGGGGGCGGGCTCGCCCGGCGCCTCATGCTCGCCGCGGAGACCGTCGGCCGCGACGACGCGCTGCGCCACGGCCTCGCCGACCGCACCGGCACCCTCGACGACGCGCTCGAGTGGGCCGCCGACCTGGCCCGGCTCGCGCCCCTGACGCTGGCGCACAACAAGCTCGTGCTCAACGGCGGCAGCGACGCCGAGATCGAGCGCAGCTTCGCGGCCTGCTGGGCGAGCGAGGACGTCCGCGAGGCCGCCACCGCCCGCGCCGAGAAGCGGCCGCCGGTGTTCCGCGGGGTCTGATCGTTCTCCTCCTTCCCGGGTCGTGGTGGGAGACCCGCGCTTTCCGCAGGCCTCGCACCACGACCGGGGGTTCAGCAGGCGTCGGCGCGCCAGTCGGCCTCGGTCGTCGTGGTCGCGCGGTAGTCCCCGTCGTCGTCGAGGGCGAAGAGCTCACCCGGGCGCAGGTCGGCGACCTCACCGGCGGAGACGTTCGGGCCGTACAGCGTGTGGTTGATGTCCTCGGTCCACCCGCCGACGTACAGATCCTCGTCGCGCGGCACGGCCGACACGTCGAGACCGGAGAGCACGACCGCGTAGGAGCGTCCGGCGTCGGGAGCCTCGGCCTCCCAGAGGTCGTCGATCGTCAGGACGACGACCTCCGGCTTGCCGCGGCAGATCTCGACGAGCATCACGTAGGTTCCGTCGTCCGCCCGGGCCAGCGTCGACTCGCCGACCGAGGCGGGGCCGCAGCCGGTCATCGCACCGAGACCGGCGAGGGTCGCGGTGGCGGCGAGCACGCGACGTACGGCGGTCACCTGCGCAGGCTCGCACGCCGTACGCCGCGGCGCGGGCGTTCCGCGGAACGGATGCAGTTCGGCGGGGGCCGCCGGCGCGGGCGTTCCGCGGAACTCGCGAGGCCGGCTCAGGCGCGGCGCGGGAACTGCGTGAAGTCGGGCTTGCGCTTGGCCTTGAACGCCTCGCGTCCCTCCTGCGCCTCGGCCTGGCCGTAGAAGAGCAGGTTGGCGTCGTGGGCGAGCTGCTGGATGCCGGCGTAGCCGTCCTCGTGGGCGTTGAACGACAGCTTCGAGAGGCGGAGCGCCCACGGGGAGAGCTCGAGCATCTCGCGGCACCACTTGACGGTCTCGGCCTCGAGGTCCTCGAGGGGAACGACGGTGTTGATCAGCCCCATCTCGAGGGCGGTGGCGGCGTCGTACTGCCGGCACAGGAACCAGATCTCCTTGGCCTTCTTGGGGCCGACGAGGTCCGCGAGGATGCTCGCGCCGTAGCCGCCGTCGAAGGAGCCGACCTTCGGGCCGACCTGGCCGAAGCGGGCGTTGTCGGCCGCGATCGTGAGGTCCGCGACGAGGTGGAGGACGTGGCCGCCGCCGATCGCCCAGCCGGCGACGGAGGCGACGATCGGCTTGGGGCAGCGGCGCATCTGCACGTGCAGGTCGGTCACGTGGAAGCGGCCGGTGGCGCTCTCGTGGGTCTTGTAGCCCGAGTCGCCGCGCACCCGCTGGTCGCCCCCCGAGCAGAACGCCTTGCCGCCCTCGCCGGTGAGGATGATGACGCCGATGCCCTCGTCCTCGCGCGCGACCTCGAGCGCGTGGGAGATGTCGATGAGCGTCTGCGGCCGGAACGCGTTGTGCACCTCGGGCCGGTTGATCGAGATCTTCGCGATCCCGTCCTCGGTCGTCGAGTAGATGATGTCCTCGTAGTCGCCCGCGGTGGTCCAGGTCGTCACGTCGCTCATGCCGTTCATTGTGGCCCGCGGCCGGCTGCCGGCCGCGGGCGACCCGTCCGACGCCGAGACGGCCGACTGAGGGCTGGCGCTGCGGCGTACGTTCGAGCCATGACCACCTCCCTCCCGGAGCGGGCCGCGAGCCTGCTCGACGCGCACGCGTTCGTCACCCTCGCCACGCTCAACGCCGACGGCAGCCCGCAGGCCACGATCCTGTGGGCGGCACGCGACGGCGACACGATCCTGCTGTCGACGCTCCAGGGCCGCCAGAAGGAGCGCAACCTGCAGCGCGACCCGCGGGTGAGCCTGGTGATTCACGACGCGGAGAACCCGTACTCCTTCGTCGAGGTCCGCGGCTCCGTCACCATCACCACCGACGGCGGCGCGGAGCTGATCCAGCAGCTGTCGCAGGCCTACACGGGCGGCGCCTACACGGCGGACGGCCCCGACGACGTCCGCGTCGTGCTGCGCCTCGCGCTCGAGAAGGTCGTCGTCCGCTGACTCACGCCCCCACCGTCTCGTCGCGCTCGCTCACCTCCGACGCGAGCGCGGCGAGCCGCGGGTAGCGCACGACGCCCCAGAGCAGCGCGCCGAGCAGGCTGAGGAGCAGCGCACCGGCGGCGAGGCGGAGCGCCCACTCGACCCCCGCCGTACCGGCCACCACCCCCGCCGTCGCCGCCCCCAGCGGGCTGCCGCCCCACGCGATCATCCGCGCGGTCGTGTTGACGCGCCCCTGGAGCGCGTCGGGCGTGACGACCTGCCGCACCACGATCCCGTTGACGATGAGCGTCGTCGACGCGAGGTGGAAGCAGGCGAGGAGCACGAGCGCGAGCACCAGCGACGTCGTCGCCGACAGCGTGCCGACGGCGACGCCGGCGACCGCGAAGCCGCAGGTCGTGATGAGACCGACCCCGACGCGCTGCTGCAGCCGCGGCAACGCGAGGCTCGCCACGAACGTGCCGAGCGCGCCCGCCGCGAACAGCCAGCCGATCGCCGGGTCCTCGGAGCCGAGGCCCAGTCGCTCGACGCCGAGCACGACGACGAGGCCCGCGACGGCACCGCCCGCGAGGCTGCAGCCGATCCCCAGCAGCGTCAGCGCCCGCACGACGGGGTGGCCGAGCACGAACCGGAGGCCCTCGAGGATGTCGGCCCCCAGGCGCGTACGGCGCACCCCGGCCCCCGCCGCGGGCTGCGGATCCGGTTCGGTCCGCGTCTCGCTCCCGGGCCAGCGGAGCCGGGCCAGCACGAGCCCGGCCACGAGGTGGGCCGCCGCGTCGACCCCGATGACGAGGGCCGCGGGGAGCGTCGCCACGAGCACGCCCGCGACGACCGGTCCTGCGACGCTGATCGCCGTGCCGACCGTCACGAGCAGGGAGGTCGCCGAGGCGACCCGCTCGCGGCCGACCATCTGCGGGACCACCCCGAACGAGGCGGCGTCGGCGAAGACGAAGAGCGAACCGACGAGCAGGCCGGTCGCGAGGAGCTGGGCGTAGGTGAGGACGCCCGCCGCGTCGGCGACGGGGATGGCCGCGAGGAGGAGGGCGACGGCGAGCGACGTACCCACGAGCACCCGGCGCCGGTGCCACCGGTCGACGAGCGCGCCGGCGGGCAGGCCGAGCAGCAGGTAAGGCAGCGTCTCCGCCGTCGCCATCAAAGCGGTCAGCGTCGCGCTACCGGTGAGGCGGTAGACGAGCACGGGCAGCGCCACGAGCGTCAGCGCGCCGCCCGCCATCGCGAGGGCGCGGGCCGCGAGGTAGCGGCGGTAGGCCGGGACCGCCAGGGCGCTCTCGGACGGGCCGCTCACAGGCTGGGCGGGGGGAGCAGGAGCAGGGACGCGGGGTCGGTGACGTCGACCCGCCGGCCGTGCCGGTTCGGGGTCGTCGCGGCGACGTCGGCCCAGCGCGGCAGCCCGAGGTAGGTGAACGCTGCCGGCGCGTTGGGCACGAGGCCGCGGGCGCAGACCCGGGCGACGCGCAACGGGGTCAGCGCGACGTCGGGCGTGGTGAGGTCGCAGACGACGACCTCGTGGCCCGCCGCGGCGAGGGCGGCGCGGAGCCCGTCCTCCGTGCCGACCGGCAGCGCGTCGATGCCGACGACCTCCCCCGGGTCGGTGAACCGCGGCCCCAGCGCGGCCTGGACCCTCGGGTCGAGCCAGACCTGGGCCTGCGCGCCCAGGTCGCGCACGTGCTCCTGCACCGACCCGGCCGCGTCGAGGTAGGACCGGTCCGCGCGGTGCTCCAGGTAGAGCCCGCGCGACAGCACCCCGGCGTCCATCGACCCGAAGACCCAGCCGTCGGCGTCGAGCAGCCCGCGCGTGAAGACCCAGCTGTGGATCGCCTCGAGCACCGCCTTCGTCGCCGTCGCCGCCGGGTCGAGCTTCGCGGAGAAGCCGCCCGCCGCGATGCCCGTCACCTCATCGCGCACGAGCGCCGCGACGACGGGCACCCCGAACCACGACGGCAGCTCGAGCAGGTGCACCTCCAGCCGCGACCCCGCGAGGTGGTCGGCGAGCCCCGGCACGCTGGCGACGTCGATGCCCCGCGCGGGCAGGTCGAGGTGCCACCACAACGACAGGGCGTCGCGCTCGACGAGCTCGAGGAGCCCGCGGCGGGCGGCGTCGGCCAGTCCCTGCCCGGTCGCGATCCCCGCGTAGTTGAGGTGGTGCAGGAACGGGTCGCCGCGCCGCTCGCCCGTGCGCCAGTTGAGGTGCACCCACGACGCGGGGACGAGCACCTCGTCGCCGCCGTCACCGGTGCCGGAGGTCCACGCGATCGGCACGTCGTCGGTGAACCGGGCGTAGGAGAAGCCCTCCCGCGCGTGCTGCCAGTCGGCGAACCAGCGCAGGTCCTCGGGCCCCAGCAATCGGTGGCCCTCCGCGCGGAGCTCGGCCGCCGTCGCCCGGCGGAGACCGGTGGGAACGTAGTTGCCGCAGTACCGCTCCACCGCCTCCCCGATCGCCGCGATCCGCGCGCCCTCGAGGTCGCCGAACGTGGTGCCGAGGGAGACGAGGTCGCTGGGCCACGCGCCGTACGTGCGGGAGTCGGCGACCGCGGCGGTGAGGCCGACGTACGCCGCGGGCAGGCCGTCGAGCCGCTCCACCGGGTGCAGGTCCCGGACGAGCCCGAGGAGCGGGTCCACGAGGTCGTCGGCGGTGAGCGGCGCGGGGCGCAGGGGGGCGGTCACGGATGTGGCCACGGCGAGACCTCCAGGTCGAGACGGCGGACGTGTCGGACGTGCGGGGCGCCGGAGCGGTCCGGCGCGGTGCGGGGGAAGGCGTCGGCGGCGATGACGAGCACGAGGTCGTCGGCCGGACGGTCGGCCCGTGCGGCGGAGCGCTCGAGGACCACCGGCCCGAGCGTCACCCGCGGACCGGTCGCCGCACCGTGGGCGAGCTCCTCGAGGAGCGGGCCGGCGGGCCCCCTCGTCCGGCGGGCGAGCGCGACGCACCAGGGAGCGCCGGGCGGGGCGT
>DASWYU010000229.1:0-7900 GCA_036404795.1 Nocardioides sp.
CAGCGCCACCGACCCCGCCGGCACCGTCTACCGCACGACGATCCGGCACACGCGCCGCCAGCCGTGGCGCCGCAGCTTCGCGCACACCTCGGCGACGTGGGTCGTCGACCTCGACGACCTGCCCGACCACGGGCGCACCGCCTGGGCGCGCGGCAGCTTCGAGGCCCGCGACCACCTGGGCGAGCCCGACCGCTCGATCCGCGCGAACGTCGAGGCGTTCCTCGACCTGCACGGCGTCGGACTGGCCCGCGGCGGGGACCGCGGCCGGATCCTCATGGCCGCGCAGCCGCGCGCCTACGGCTACTGCTTCAACCCGATCTCCGTGTTCTGGTGCTTCGCCGGCGACCAGTCGCCCACCGACGTGCCGGAGGCGGTGGTGGTCGAGGTGCACAACACGTACGGCGACCGCCACGCCTACCTCGTGCGCCCGGACGCGTCGGGGCGGGCCGAGACGGCGAAGGCCATGTACGTCTCCCCGTTCCACGGCACCGACGGCACTTACACGATCGCGGTGCCGACCCCGACCGGCGGGACGGACGGCCGGCTGCACATCGCCGTCACGCTCCGCACCGACGACGACGCCACGTTCAGCGCCTCCCTCGTCGGGCGGCCCGACCGGCGTCGGGCAGGATCGTGGCGCGCCGCCCCCGCGACGCTCCGCGGATCGGTGCTGATCCGGCTCCACGGCATCACCCTGTGGGCGCGACGCCTGCGCATCCGACCCCGCCCCGAGCACCACCAGGAAGGCGTGCGATGACCACCGAGACCCCTGAATCAGCGCACGGCGGCCAGGTCCGACCGAGCGGCGCGACCGCTCCGGCCGTGCCCCCGGCGCCGGCGCTGCCCGACCGTGCGAAGTGGCCCGACCTGCACGTCGTGCCGTCCGGTCCCCGCACCGACGTCTACGCGCGGGTCGCGCGCGGCCTCTTCCACGGCGTCGTCAACCGCCTCGACCTCACGGTCCGGGTCGGCACCGGCCCCGACGCGCCCGTCTGGGGCCGCGGCGGGCCGGAGATGCTGCTCCGCCGCCCCGACGAGTTCTTCGCCCGCGTCGGCCGCCAGGGCCTCATCGGGTTCGGCGAGGCCTACCTGACGGGTGCGTGGGACGTGCCCGGCCCCGCCGAGGGCGGCTCGACCGGTGCGCTGGGCGAGGTGCTGACGGTGCTTGCCGCCCAGATGCCGACGCTGGTGCCGCCGTGGATGCAGCGGTTGCGCGCGGCGTACGTCTCCCGGCCCCCGTCGGACAAGGTCAGCTCGCAGGAGAACAGCCGCGCCAACATCGCGCACCACTACGACCTGAGCAACGACCTCTTCGAGTCGTTCCTCGACCCGACGATGAGCTACTCGTCCGCGCTGTTCGAGCACCAGACGATCCCGCGGATCGACCCGGTCGGCGCCCACCACGTCGCCACCTCGCCCGATCCTCGTGACGAGGCGTCGCTCGAGGAGGCCCAGGGTCGCAAGATCGAGCGGCTCCTCGACGCCGTCGGCGTCGGGGAGGGCACCCGGTTGCTCGAGATCGGCACCGGCTGGGGCGAGCTGTCGCTGCGGGCCGCCCGTCGCGGCGCGCACGTGCACTCGGTGACGCTGTCGAGCGAGCAGCAGGCGCTCGCCCGCGAGCGGGTGGCCGCCGCCGGGTTCTCGGACCGGGTCGACGTCGAGCTGTGCGACTACCGCGACGTGACCGCGCCCGCGGGCGGCTACGACGCCGTCGTGTCGGTCGAGATGATCGAGGCGGTCGGCTACGACTACTGGGCGACGTACTTCGCGAAGATCGACGAGGTGCTCGCCCCCGGGGGTCGCGCCGGGATCCAGGCGATCCTCATGCCGCACGACCGCATGCTCGCGACCCGGCAGACCTACACGTGGATCCACAAGTACGTCTTCCCCGGCGGCTTCCTGCCGTCGGTGCAGGTCATCGACGACATCACCCGTGCCGAGACCGGCCTGCGGCTGCGCGGTGGCGCCGACCGGCTCTCGTTCGGCGGGCACTACGCCGAGACGCTGCGCCGCTGGGACGAGCGGTTCCTCGCCGCCTGGCCCGCGCACGTCTCCGCACTGGGCTTCGACGCCACGTTCGCGCGGATGTTCCACTTCTACCTGGAGTACTCCCGCGCGGGGTTCGCCTCCGGCTACATCGACGTCCAGCAGCTCGTGCTGGAGAAGGAGGCGGGTCGATGACCGCCACGTCCGATCGCCCCGCGAGCGAGGGACGGGTGGCCGACCGGCTCGCCGAGGCCCTGCGCCCCTTCGTCGGGGGCGACCTGCCGGTGCGGCTCCGCGCGTGGGACGGCTCCGAGGCCGGTCCCGTCGACGCCCCGCTGGTGGAGCTGCGCAGCCCCGACGCCGTACGCCGCCTGGTCCGCCACCCCGGAGAGCTCGGCGCCGCGCAGGCCTACGTGACGGGCGAGCTCGAGGTCCACCACGACCTCGACGACGCCCTCACCCACGCCTGGTCGGTCGTCGCGGAGCGCGACCTGTCGGGCGTGCGCCCGGGACCGCAGGCGTACGTCGCGGCCCTCCGCGCCGCCCTCGACACCGGCACCGTCGGCCCCGGGATGCTGCTGAAGCCGCCGCGCGCACCGCGGAGCCAGGCGCAGGTCGGCGGCCCGCTCAACGCGCTGCTCGGCCGCCGCCTGCACTCCAAGCTGCGGGACCGCCTGGCGATCAGCCACCACTACGACCTGTCGAACGAGTTCTACTCGTTGATCCTCGACGACCACATGGCCTACTCGTCGGCCTACTACACGCAGCCGCCGAGCACCCCCGGCTACACGCTGGAGGACGCGCAGGCCGACAAGCTCGACCTCGTCTGCCGGAAGGTGGGCCTACACGAGGGCGCCACGTTCCTCGACGTCGGCTGCGGCTGGGGGTCGCTGTCCCTGTACGCCGCGGAGCACTTCGGCGCCCGGGTCACCGGCGTCACCATCGCGGCCGAGCAGAAGAAGTTCATCGACGCGCGGATCGCGGAGCGCGGGCTGGGCGACCGGGTGGAGATCCGGCTGCAGGACTACCGCGACGTGCCCGAGGCGGCCTCGGGCGCCGGGCACTTCGACGCGGTGGCGAGCCTCGAGATGGGCGAGCACGTCGGCCAGCGCAACTACCCGACGTACGCGCGTCTCCTCCACGACGCCGTCAAGCCCGGGGGCCGGGTCCTGATCCAGCAGATGTCGCGCTCCGGTGGCCGTGCGGGCCACCCGGGCGGCGGGCCGTTCATCGAGTCGTTCATCGCGCCCGACATGCACATGCGCCCCGTCGGCGCGACCGTCGACCTGCTCGAGGCCGGCGGCCTCGAGGTGCGGGACGTGCACGCGCTGCGGGAGCACTACGTGTGGACCGTCGATGCCTGGATGGAGAAGTTCACGAAGGCGGAGGCACGCCTGACCGAGCTCGTGGGCGAGGAGGTCGTGCGCGTCTGGCGGCTCTACCTCGTCGGCGGCCGGATGGCGTTCCGCGACGGTCGCATGGGCGTCGACCAGATCCTCATGGTGCGCCCCGGCGCCGCGCACACGCTGCCCCCACGCCGCGACTGGTGAGCGCGCTCGTCGCGGCCCTCCTGGCCGCCGGCGTCACGGTGGCGGTGCTGATGACCGCGACCGCGGTGGTCGCGCGCCGCGTCGGTCGCCTGGCGGTCGTCGACGTCGTGTGGGGCGCCGGCTTCGTGCTCGTCGCCCTGGTGGCGGGCGTCGTCGCGACGCTCGTCGACGCGAGCGGCGGTGGCACCACCGCCCGACGCTGGCTGCTCGTGCTGCTCGTCGTCGTGTGGGGCGGCCGGCTCGCGTGGCACATCCGCTCCCGCGCGCACGGCCTGCTCGGGCCGGGCGAGACGCCGCCCGAGGACCCGCGCTACGCCCGGCTCATGGAGGGCAAGCCGTTCTCGTACGCCGTCACCCGGGTCTTCGTGACCCAGGGCGTGGCGATGTTCGTCGTCGCGCTGCCGGTCGTCGTCGGCGTCGCGGTCGCCGTCCCGGAGTCGTCGTGGCAGCGCTGGCCCGTCGTCGCGGGCCTGCTCGTCTGGGCCGTCGGACTGGCCTTCGAGGCGGTCGGGGACGCGCAGCTCGCGGCGTACAAGGAGATCCCGAAGGGCGAGCGTCCCGCCGTGATGGACTCCGGGCTGTGGGCCTGGACGCGGCACCCGAACTACTTCGGCGACGCGACGGTGTGGTGGGGCCTCTGGCTCGTCGGCGGCCTCGGCTCCGGCTGGGTCGCGGGCCTCGCGACCGTCGTTGCGCCGATCGCGATGACCTACTTCCTCGCGTGCGCCACCGGCGCGCGCCTCCTCGAGCGGGAGATGATGCAGCGACCGGGCTACCCGGCGTACGCCGCCCGCACCTCCATGTTCGTCCCCCGCCCCCCGCGCCGAGTTGGCTGAAACGCGCGCCTGAGCGCGCCGAGTTGGCTGAAACGCACGCCCGAGCGCGCCGAGTTGGCTGAAACGCGCGAGCGCGTGCCGGTCCAGACCACCGGCGCCGAGGCAACCCCGCGCATGCCGCCGTGCGTCTCTCCGGTTGAAGCCCCGAACCACGGGGCGGCAGGGATCCGAGGGGGACGACCGTGCCGCATGACGGACCGGACGCGAGGTTCGCGGAGTTCGCCCGCGACGCCACGCGTCCGTTGACCAACCTCGCGCTCGCGCTGACGGGCGACCGCGCCGAGGCCGACGACCTGGTGCAGGACACGCTCGTGAGCCTGTGGCGCCGCTGGCGCGAGGTGGAGCCGGAGCACCCGTTCGCGTATGCGCGGGCCGCGCTCGTGCGCACCCACGTGTCGTCGCTGCGCCGCCCGCACCGCCGGAGGGAGCGGGCCGTGGACGCGACGTCGCTGCCCGACGACCTCCGGCCGACGGGGTCCAGTGCGCCGCCGCCGGGTCCGGAGGAGGCCTCCGCCGACCGCGACGTGCTGCGGCTGGCGCTCGAGACGATGCCGACCCGGCAGCGCCAGGTCGTCGTGCTGCGCTACCTCGAGGACCTCTCCGTCGCCGACGTGGCCGACCTGCTCGGCTGCACGCAGGGCACGGTCAAGCGCAGCACCCACACCGGGCTCGCCGCCCTGCGCCGCGCGTACGCCGCGGCCGACGCGAGCACCGCCAGCACCCCGGCCCTCACGACCACCACCACTGATCCGACCCGACCGAAGGGAGCGTCCCGTGACGCAGGACCTGCACGACCGTCCGTCGCTGGGTGAGGACCTGGACCGACGGGTCCGCGCCGCCTGGGCGGGGTACGCCGACGACCCGGTCCCGGTCATCGGCCCGCACCCGCACCCGCACGAAAGGGTCACGAACGACAGGCCGGACGCGGATCCGGCTGTCGTTCGTGCCCCTTTCCCGACGCACCGCCGCCGGTTCGGCGTGCTCGTGGCCGCCGCGGCCGCGGTGCTCGTCGTCGGGGTCGGCGTGCCGTGGGCGGCGTCCGAGCTCACGAGCCGCCCGGGGGTGAGCGACGCCCCGACCACCACCCCGACGCTCGGGATCGAGCCGGCACCGTTCGAGGCGGGGCCCGACGGGGACTTGGCGCGGTTGTACGGCGCGGGCTTCGCCGCCGGCATCGACCCGCTCAACCTGGGCATCCGGCTGGACCCGGCGACCGGCACGGTCCTGGCCAGCACGCTGCCCGAACGGCTCGCGACGCTCGACGCCGCGGTCCGGCCGCTGGCCGAGGAGCTGGGCTACGCCTACACCTCCACACCATGGGACGCACCGCAGACGATGGACGAGGTTCCAGCGATCCAGGTGCCGATGGGTGAGGTCGGGCTCGTGCTCGAGGGCCTGTACGCCGGTGAGCGCACCTACGGCATCTACCTCAACTTCGCCGCCGAGGCACTCACCGTCTGGCGCGGCGCCCCCGATGCCAAGCGGGACGCAGCGGCGCACGCGGCCGGCGAGGCGGTCGGCATCGACGTGCAGGTGCTCGGCGCGACGTGGACGTTCGACGACCGCGACGCCCTGCTCGCGCAGCTGCAGGGACGTCAGGACGAGTGGCGGGCGCTGGGCTTCACGGTCGAGCACACGCGTGCCCTCCCGACCGGCGCCATCGTCGGTGTCCTCGGTGACGTCGCCGCGGCCGAGGCTGCGCTCGTCGGGGCACCCGGGATCGTCGGGGTCGAGGAGCACGTGGAGGTCGCTGCTCCCCAGCCCCTCACCTCCTGACCCCTCACCGCACCGAAGCCACCGGTACGACGAGGGGACCGCCCGACACGGGGTCCTCGAGCAGCACGACGCGCAGCCCGAAGACGTCCTCCAGCAGTGCGGGGGTGAGGACGTCGGCGGGTGCGCCGGCGGCCACCAGCGCGCCCTCCCTCATGACGACGAGATGGTCGGCGTAGCGCGCGGCCTGGTTGAGGTCGTGGAGCACGATCACGACGGTCCGGCCGTCGTCGCGGTTGAGCCGGCGGCAGAGCTCGAGCACGTCGAGCTGGTGGGAGACGTCGAGGAACGTGGTCGGCTCGTCGAGCAGCATGAGCGGCGTCTCCTGGGCGAGCAGCAGCGCCAGCCAGACCCGCTGGCGCTGGCCGCCGGAGAGCTCGTCGACTGTCCGGTCGGCGAGCTCGCGCACGCCGGTGGCAACCAGGGCCCGCTCGACGGCGTCGGCGTCCTCGCGCGACCACTGCTGGAGGAACCGCTGGTGGGGGAACCGGCCGCGCGCGACGAGGTCGCCCACCGTGATGCCGGGCGGGGCGACGGGCGACTGCGGGAGCAGGCCGAGCCGGCGGGCCAGCTCCTTCGCGCCGAGCTCGCGCACGTCGGTGTCGTCGAGCAGCACCTGCCCGGCCCGCGGGGCGAGGAGCCGGGCGAGGGCGCGGAGGGTGGTCGACTTCCCGCAGGCGTTCGGCCCGACGAGCACGGTCACCTTCCCCTCGGGCACGGCGAGGGTGAGGTCGCGGGCGACGACGCGCTCGTCGTACGCCAGCTCCAGGCCCTCGCCGCGCAGCACCGCAGCGGTCGTGACGGTCATCGGGCGGCTCCAGGGTCGGGTCGGGATCGAGGGTCGGGGTCAGCGGGTACGGCGGCGGCCGAGCAGCCAGATCAGGTAGAGCCCGCCGAGGATCCCCGTCATCTGGCCGATGGGGATCGTGGCGTCGATCGGGAGCTCGCGGGCGGCGAGGTCGCCCGCGACGACCACGAGCGCACCCATGAAGCCGGCGCTGACGACGGGCAGACCGGTGCCGCGGGTGAGCCGACGCACGAGCTGGGGCGCCGCGAGCGCGACGAACGAGATCGGACCGACCGCGCCGGCCGCGAGCGCGGCGAGCAGCACGCCGAGGGCGGTGAGCAGCAGCCGGGTGCGCTCGACCCGCACCCCGAGCTGCTGGGAGAGGTCGTCGCCCATCTCCATGAGCGCCGCCCGGCGGGCGACGACCGCGACGAGGGGCACGAGCAGCACGACGCCGACGGTCACGGGCACGGCGTGGCCCCACAGTCGGGCGTCGAGGGAGCCGGCGAGCCACAGGTTCGCGGTGGCCGAGCTGTCGAGGTCGCCCGTGACGAGCAACAGGTTGTTGATCGCCGCCATCACGGAGCCGACGCCGATGCCGACGAGCACGAGCCGGTAGCCCGTCGTGGTGCCGCGCTTCGACGCGAGCAGGTAGACCACCGCGGCGGTCACGACGCCGCCGCCCACGGCCCCGGCCGCGACCTGGAGCGGACCGCCGCCGAAGACGACGATCTGCGCGATGCCGCCGGTCGCGGCGCCCGTGGTGAACCCGATGACGTCGGGCGAGCCGAGCGCGTTGCGCGAGATCGACTGGAAGACGGCGCCGGCCACCCCGAGGGCCGCGCCGGCGCAGACCGCGGTGAGGGCGCGCGGCAGGCGCAGGTCGCGCACGACGCGCCCGGCGACGTCGTCGCTGCCGAGCAGCGCGCCGACGACCTCGCCGAGACCCAGCTCGAGGCTGCCGAACG
>DASWYU010000230.1:0-3313 GCA_036404795.1 Nocardioides sp.
CCCGGGCGGTGCGGCGGACGATGACGAGGTCGGAGGCGGGGGACGGCACGCGTCCAGTGAACCAGCGTGGAAATGAGCGACGGGCCCCGGAGCTCTCGCTCCGGGGCCCGTCGTTCTCGTGCGGTGCGTCAGATCGCGATCTCGACCTCGGCGACCACGCCCGTGCGGGCCACGACCGTGCGGTCGACGGTGTCCGCCTTCGGGGCGAGGGTGCGCAGGGTCCACTCGCCGTCGCCGGCGAAGAACCGGAAGTGGCCCGTGGCGGAGGTCGGGACCTCCGCGGTGAACTCACCCGTGCGGTCGAGCAGACGGACGTAGGCGCTCTCCACGGGCTCGCCGTCGCGCAGCACCTGGCCCTGGATCACGGCCTCCTTCGCGACGTTCACGCCGTCGAGGGACAGGCCACCCTTGGTTGCTCCACACATGTCAGGCCTCGCCGGGCTCGTCGCCGAGGGCCACGGGCACGCCCACGAGGGAGCCGTACTCGGTCCACGAACCGTCGTAGTTCTTCACGTTCTGGTGGCCCAGGAGCTCCTTGAGCACGAACCACGTGAGCGACGAGCGCTCACCGATGCGGCAGAGCGCGATGGTGTCCTTGGAGTCGTCGATGCCGGCGTCGGCGTAGAGCGCCTTCAGGTCCTCGTCGGACTTGAACGTGCCGTCGTCGTTGACGTTCTTGCTCCACGGCACGTTGATCGACGTGGGCACGTGGCCCGCGCGCTGCGCCTGCTCCTGCGGGAGGTGGGCCGGGGCGAGGAGGCGACCCGCGTACTCGTCGGGGCTGCGCACGTCGACCAGGTTCTGCACGCCGATCGCGGCGACCGCGTCGTCACGGAAGGCGCGGATCGAGCGGTCCTGCTCCTGCGCGGTGTAGGACGTCGCGGCACGCTCCGGCACCTCGTTCGTCAGCTCGCGGGACTCGAGCTCCCACTTCTTGCGACCGCCGTCGACGAGCTTCACGTTGGCGTGGCCGTAGAGCGTGAAGTACCAGAACGCGTAGGCCGCGAACCAGTTGTTGTTGCCGCCGTAGAGCAGCACCAGGTCGTCGTTGGAGATGCCCTTGCGGGACAGGAGCTCCTCGAACTGCTGCTTGTTGACGAAGTCGCGGCGGACCTGGTCCTGCAGCTCCGTCGTCCAGTCGAGCTTCACGGCGCCACGGATGTGGCCCTTGTCGTAGGACGTCGTGTCCTCGTCGACCTCGACGACGACGATGCCGGCGGTGTCGAGGTTGTCCTCGACCCACTGGGTGGAGACCAGAGCGGACTCGCGGCTCATGTGTGTGCCTTTCGGTTGCGGTGCGGATGTCGGTGGAGCGTGGGGGCCGCTCAGGCGGTGGCGCGCTCGAGCAGCAGGTAGATCTCGCAGCCCAGGCAAAACGCGAAGACCGCGTTGAGCAGGGCCGCGACGAGCGCGAGCCCGACGGCCACCTGGCCGACGAGGGTGGAGCCCAGCAGGTACGCCGCCAGCGCGACGACCACGAACCCGAGCCCCACCGTCTGGGCGAAGCGCGGGGGTGCCGCGTCCTCCAGCTCCGCCGGCGGGCCGAGGCGGGGACGGACGAGGGTGCGGAAGAGCCAGCCGTACGGCGCGTGCTGCGGCCCGGCCGCCGCCCCGATCGCGAACACGACCGCCTGGACGCCGAGCAGCACGACCGCCGCGCTGCTGTCGCCCAGGAGGAGCGCCACCGCGAGGACGACCGACGTGATGCCCGCGGCGAACTGCGGCCCGCGCGGGTCGATGCGGACGGTCGGCTTGCTGGCCGGCGTGCTCGCGGGGGAGCCTGCCGGGGCGCGGGAGTCGAGCGACTCGGTGGACATGGTGTTCCTGACGTCGGAGCTGGTCTGGTCTGGCCGTGCGGCGGCGCGGTCGTGCGCGGCGGGCCCGTCCGGTGGATGGCGGGCCGGGTGGCGGTCAGGAGCAGCGACAGAGCGCGGAGCGCACGCGGCAGTGGTCGACTGCGCGTCGCTTCGTCAGCAGGGTCGTGAACACGTCGACCAATGTAGGGGTCCGGCGGTGACGGGCGAATCCGCGGTCCGGATCGTGGGACGGGTGTTCGGTTGGTGAGACAGGCCGCAGGCGGCTCGGGCCGGGTGCACCAGCCGCACAGTTGCCGAGCCCCGACCGAACTGTGCCGATGGTGCGCCTGACAAGGCCGGCGACGCGTCGTACGTGCACAGTTGCCTCGGCGGAACGGTCCGCAAGAATCCCGCGCGGGCCGAGCGGCGTCGTACGTCATGCGGTGCGGGCGCCCCGGGGCCCATTGCATGACGTCGCGGACTCGGCTCGACCGTCCCCGGGCGAACTGTGCGCCTACGACGCCGTGTCGGCACGATCCGGCGTCGTACGTGCACAGTCGCGCGCGGCGCCGCTCCTCGGCCCGGTCGTCCTCCACAGCCGCGGTACGCGGCGTGCCTCTCCACCGCCCGTTGCCACGCCCGGACGGAGCGGGCGGCGGCGCGAGATCGTCTGTCCATGCCTCGACGCGACACGTCACTCGATCTGCCGGCCGACCTCCGCCGCGGCCGGGTGCGGAGCGTCGACTGGACGCGGGTGACGCGAGGCGTGCACCGGCGCATCGCAGCAGACGAGGACGGTCGATGGGAGCTGCGGGGATTCCTGGCCGCTCTTCCCCCGGAGGCGGTGCTCACCGGGTTGACGGCTGCCCGCGTCCGAGGCTGGTGGTTGCCTCGCTTGCCGGACGACGTGCCCGTCTTCGCCGCCACCCTTGCGGGCGCAGGTCAGACGCGGCGACCCGGTGTTCGGCTGGCGCGGCTCACCGTCCCGCCCGTCGCCGAGGCGGTCGACGGCCTGCGACTCACTCGACCGGTCGCGACGCTGCTGGACTGCGGGCGGGTGCTCGGCGCCCTCGACCTCGCCGTCGTCGTGGGCGGCGCGATCGACGACGGCGTCGACCCGGCCGAGATCGATGCAGCGGCAGCCAGGCGGGTGCGGGGAGCCGGCCAGCTCCGTGCCGCCCGCGCGCTGCTGGGCGAACGCCCCGAATCGGCGATGGAGGTCGTGCTCGGTGCCTTCTGCCGAACCCTGCGCATCCCCACCGAGACGCAGCGGGAGCTACGCGACGGTGACGACCGCTTCGTCGCCCGCGGTGACCTCTGGATCGCGGGCACGCGAACACTCGTGGAGTACGACGGTGCCGTCCACCTCGAACCCGACGCCTACGCGGACGGGCTGCGGCGGGACCGGCGCATCAACGCCGAGGGCTGGAACCGGTTCGCCGTCACCCTCTCCGACCTCGTGGGCAGGTCGCACCGGACGGCGCGGGAGCTGTACGCCGCGGCCGGCCTCGAGCACG
>DASWYU010000231.1:0-9340 GCA_036404795.1 Nocardioides sp.
CGACCGCGCCGTACCGTCAGGGCCGTTCGGACCGCTCGACGTTCCGGAGGAACCCGGCGCCCCAGGACAGGTGCATCGTCATGATCACCGCGGGGAGCCAGGCGCGGGCACGCGGCGGCAGGTCGCGGCCCTCCGGGAGCGAGGCGGCGGTGACGGCCGCGGCGTACCCCACCGGCGCCGCCCAGCCCGCCTGCAGCAGGCGCGAGCCCGTGAGCGTCCCGAGGAGACCGGCCGCGGTGCCGAGCGCGACCGCGGCGGTGACGACGGGCGGCGCGAGGTAGCGCACCGACGCCGTCTCCGGGTAGTGCTCCACCACGCGGCGGCGCCACCGGCCGGAGCCGTGGAACTGCCGCGCCAGGGCCCGCACCGTGCGGCGGGGCCGGTAGGTGACCGCGAGGGACGGGTCGAACCAGATCTCCTCACCGGCCGCCCGGATCCGGAAGTTCAGCTCCCAGTCCTGGGCGCGGCGGTAGCGCTCGTCGTACCCCCCGAGGCGCTCGAGCACGTCGCGACGGAAGGCTCCGAGGTAGACCGTCTCCGCGGGGCCTGGCTCGCCCCCGACGTGGAAGCGGGAGCCGCCGATGCCGAGCCGCGAGCTCATCGCGACGGCCACGGCCCGACCGAAGTCGTCCTCGCCGACCACGTGCATGCGGCCACCCACGTTGGCGGCACCGGTGCGCTCCAGCAGCGCGACGACGTCCCGCACGTAGCCGTCGGGGAGGAAGCCGTGGGCGTCGACGCGCACGACGTACGGCTGCGTGGTCGCGGCCAGGGCAGCGTTGAGGGCCTGCGGCGTGCGTCCCGTCGGATTGGGCACGACGCGCACCCGCGGCTCGCGCGCCGCGATGCGGGCGGCGATCTCCTCGGTGGCGTCGGCCGACGGGCCGACGGCGAGGACGACCTCGAACGGTCCGTCGTGCTCCTGCGCCAGCACCCGCTCGACCGAGTCCTCCAGGTAGGGCTCCTCGTCGAGCACCGGCATCACGACCGAGACCCCGGGGGCGGTCGCGGGGGCGGCGGGGGAAGTCTCGGGATGCACCGGCGGAATGTTACCGATCGCCCTACCGTGGTCCCATGTCCCTCCGCCGCACGCTCGCGGCCGGCGTCGGAACCCTCCTGCTCGTGCTCGGCGCCGCCGCTCCCTCCACGGCCACCTCCACCCTCCCGACCTCCGCCTCCCTCGCCTCCGACCCCACGACACCGCCGGGCACGCCCGCCGAGGCCTCGGACCCCGACGACCCGTCGGTGCTGCCCGTCCCTCCCGCGCCGCGCCGCGGCGAGCGCTCGACGACGGCCGTCCCCCAGCCGCTCACCCTCGGCCCGGCGGTGCAGCTGGCGACGGGCAGCTACCTCCGCACGTTCAGCGAGGTGGACGAGCGGGGCGGCTACATCGGCAAGCTCATCGCCATCAACCTCGGCGGCTCGACGAAGGTCCGCGCCGACCACGCCTTCGGCGGCCGCGTCACGACGCGCGCCACGCTCGACCGGCTCGTCGGCCCGAACGCCGTCGCCGCGATCAACGGCGACTTCTTCGACATCAGCACGACCGGCGCCCCGCGAGGCTTCGGCATCAGCCGGACGCGCGGGATCCTCCACGGCCGCGACGCCGGGTGGAGCAACGCGTTCTGGACGACCCGCGGCGGCAGCGTCGGCCTCGGGCGGCTCGACCTCCAGGCCCGGCTCGTCGAGTTCCCCGGCCTCCCCGTGAGCGCCTTCAACTCCGGAGCGGTCGCGAACGACTCGATCGGGCTCTACTCGTCCACCTGGGGGGCGAGCGTCGACGCCCGGCAGGTCACGTCGGGGGCGGGCGGCGTCCGGACGGTGGTCGTGCAGAACGGCCGGGTCGTGCTCAACTCGCCGACCCCGGTCCGCTCGGTCCCGGTGGGCGGCTACGTGCTCGTCGCCCGGGGCGCCGCGGTGGCGCAGGCCCTGCAGATGCCCTACGGCACCGTCGTCACCCCGCGCGTCGTCGTGCCCGGCAACGTCGCGTTCGCCGTCGGTGCGAGCGGGCCGCTCGTGCAGGGCGGCCGGATCGTGAACCGCTCCGACGCGACGCTCGCCCCGCGCACCGTCGTCGCCTACGACCGCGACGCCCACCGGCTCCTGCTGTTCGTCGTCGACGGCCGTTCGACGCGCAGCCGCGGCGTCACGCACCTCGAGGCCGCCGAGATCGCGACCTGGCTGGGCGCGGACGAGGCGCTCAACCTCGACGGCGGTGGCTCCACGACGATGCTCGCCCGGGTGGGCGGACGCATGGTGACGGTGAACCAGCCCTCCGACGGGTCGAGACGAGCGGTGCCGAACGGGATCCAGATCGGGTATCCCTGAGGGCCACGCTCAGATCCAGCCCATCCGTCGCGCGGTCGCGCAGGCGTCGTGCCGGTTGGCGGCGCCGAGCTTGGTGACGGCGCTCGAGAGGTAGTTGCGCACCGTGCCGGGCGAGAGCGACGCGCGACGGGCGATCTCGTCGACGGGCGCCCCGTCGGCGGCGAGCTCGAGCACGTCCGCCTCGCGCGGCGTCAGCGGGCTGTCGCCCGCGCTGATCGCTTCGGCCGCCAGCTCGGGGTCGACGTGCCGGCCGCCGGCGTGCACCGTGCGCACGACCTCGGCGAGGGTCGCCGCCGAGGTCGTCTTCGGCAGGAAGCCGCGGACGCCCGCGGCCAGCGCGCGCTTGAGGTGACCCGGCCGTCCGTGGCTGGTCACGATCACCGCCGCGCAGCCCGCGATCTCCGCGCCGATGCGCTCCGCCACCTCGATGCCGTCGAGCCCACCGCCGCCGCGGGCGGGCATCTGGAGGTCGAGCACCGCGACGTCGGGCGACGTCTTGAGCGCGACGGCGAGCGCCTCGTCGCCGCTGGCCGCTTGGGCGACCACCTCGATGTCGTCCTCCAGCGCGAGCATCTGGGCGAGGGCCTCGCGGATGAGGTTCTCGTCGTCGGCCAGCAGCACCCGGATCATGCGGGCTCCTCCCCTCGTCCGGCCGGGTCGTCGGCCGGGAAGTCGACACGCAGCACGAAGTCCTCGCCCTGGCGTGCGGTCGTGAGCGTCGCCCCGACGGCGACGAGACGCTCCTCCAGCCCGACCAGGCCGGTGCCGGAGGTGTCGCTCGCCGCGGGCCGGGCGCCGTCGTTGCGGACGACCAGCGAGCCGGCACCCGTCGGCGTCCGGTCCCAGCGCACCGCGACGCGCGTCGCCGTCGCATGGCGCAGCACGTTGGTGATCGCCTCCCGCACCACCCAGCCGACCGGCTCGCGCCAGCGCGGGGGCAGGTCGTCGAGGTCCTCGTGCCAGCCGATCCCGGCCGACGCCACGAGGGAGCGCGCGCCGTCGAGCTCCGTCGTGAGGTCGACGGGCCGGTAGCCCCGCGCCAGGGCCCGCGCCTCGCGGAGCGCCTCGTGGGCGGCGGCGCGCACCTCCAGCATCGTGCCGGCGGCCCGCTCGTCGCCGCGTTCGGCGAGCCGGGAGCCCAGCTCGGCCTGCACCGCGATCGTCGAGAGGTGCCGGCCCAGGACGTCGTGGACGTCGCGGGAGAAGCGCAGCCGCTCCTCGGCGATCGCGAGCTTGCCCTGCGCCTGGCGCGCCGCGTCGAGCTCGCGCACCACGGCGAGCAGCCAGAGCGAGGAGCGCAGCGTGAAGAGGAAGAACGCGTAGACCGCCAGCCACGCCAGGACCGAGGGCCACGCCTCGCCGCCGACGAGCACGAACGAGCCGACCACCACGACGACGGGCCCGATGGAGCTCCCGGCGCGGCCCCGCACGGCACCCAGGCCCCAGGCCAGGGTCGCGGAGACCACGACGACGAGCACGAGGCGGGCGTCCCGCGGTACGGCGAGGCCGGCGCCGATCACGACGACGGCCGCGGCGACGACGACGGCGGAGGCGCGCCGTACGGCGGGATCGTCGAGGTGACCCCGCACCGTGGCGACCCCCGAGCGCAGGCCGTAGGTGCCCGCCACCCCCATGAGGAGCACGGAGAGCACGACGACGACCGTCGACGTGGCGTCCTCGAACACCGCGGGGCGCAGGCCGATCGCGGAGAGGCCGATCCACCAGACGAGGAAGTAGAGCGACACCTTCGTGTAGAGCTCGACGCGCTGCACGTCGGTGCGGCGCGTCCAGAACCCGTTCCACCGGCTCACCGGCACTCCTCCCTCCCCGCACACGACGGTGCGCAGGCGACCATCATGGTCGCCTGCGCACCGTGGGCCCCCGCACCCCCGTGGCGGAGGGCCCGACAGGTCGCTCGGACGGGTGTCAGCCCCGCGGCTCCCAGCGCATGGACCGCGCGGCGAGCGATGCCGCGACGACCGCCCAGACGGCGAGCGTGACGAGCGGCTGGCCCGCGGCGGCGAACGAGTCGACGAACGAGACGGCGGCGCCGTCGGTCTCCTGGCCGAACCACCCGATGCGCACCAGGGCGTCGAGCGCGGCACCCGGGGTCCACTCGAGGAACGGCTGGATGCGCTCCGGCAGGATCGCCCACAGCGAGCCCACGATGGCGACGAGGATGACGGGCATCGAGGTCAGCTGCGCGGCCTCGGCGTTCTTCGTCCAGGCGGCGGTCCAGAAGGCCAGGCCGGCGAACGCGGCGGCGACGAGGAGCGCGCCGACGGCGAGCACGACGCCGTTGTGCGGCAGCGGCTGGCCGAGGGCCGCGGCGAGCGGCACCGACAGCAGCACGATCGCGAGGAGCACCACGACGCCCGGCAGGGCCATCGAGGCGAGGATCTCCCGGTCGGTCGACTCGCCGGTGCGCAGTCGCTTGAGCACCAGCTCGTCGCGTCGGGTCACCGTGAGGGACAGCAGGTTGTAGTAGACGGGGAAGATCGCGCTCAGCATGACCACGTTGGCCAGCGCCGAGATGCCGGCGGTCTCCGCGCCGCGCTCGCTCGCGAAGAGCAGCGCGAGCGGCACGAGCGGGAGGAACACCGCGTAGGCGAACGTCATCCGGTTGCGCATCAGCAGCACGGTGTTGGCGCGCGCCATGCCGAGCACCCGGCGCACGGGCGAGCCGTGCGGGTGGTGGTCGGGGGCGGAGGGGTCGAAGTCGCCCGAGGGTGCGGGGCGGTACGACGCGGGCGTCAGGTCGATCGTGCTCATGGGTCAGGCTCCCTTCGGGGCGGACGTCGGGGCGGACGTCGGGGCGGACTGCGGGGCCGCGGTGGCGCGGCGGTCGTCGGTGCTGGAGTCGGCGATCGCGAGGAACACGGACTCGAGGCTGGCGGTGCGGGCGTCGAGACCCTCGATGCGGACGCCCTCGGCGCGGGCCCAGTCGAGCAGCGCGGTGAGGGTGGCCTGCAGGTCGACCGTCTCCACGACGGTGCGCGGCTGGCCGTAGGACGACGGGTCGACGGTGCCGCCCGCCAGCGACGGCAGCGCCCGCTCGAGGCGGTCGAACGCGATCGTCGACGGGTGCCCGTCCGCGATCTCGCCGGCCGTGCCGCTGCGGACGATGAGGCCGCCGTGCATGATCTCGAGCCGGTCGGCGAGCTGCTCCGCCTCGTCGAGGTAGTGGGTCGTGATGATCACGGTCGCGCCGGCGGCCCGCAGGCCCCGCACGAGGCGCCAGACCTCCCGGCGGCTCTCCGGGTCGAGGCCCGTGGTCGGCTCGTCGAGGAACACCAGCTCGGGGCGACCCATGAGGGTGCACGCGAGGTCGAGCCGACGGCGCTCGCCGCCCGACAGGGCGCTGACCTTGACGGCGGCCCGGTCGCGGAGGTCGAGCATCTCGAGCGCCTCCTCCACCGGTCGCGGCGTCGTCAGCGTCGAGTGCCACAGCCGCGCGGTCTCCGTGACGGTGAGGTCGCCGGAGAACCCGCTCGACTGGAGCAGCACACCGGTGCGGCGACGCACCTCGGCGCGGTCGGCGATCGGGTCGAGGCCGAGCACCTCGACGGTGCCGCTGCTCGCGCGGCCGAGGCCCTCGATCACCTCGAGCGTCGAGGTCTTGCCGGCGCCGTTGGTGCCGAGGAGCGCGGTCACGGTGCCGACGGGCACCTCGAGGTCGACGCCGCGGACGGCCTCGAAGGCGTCGGCGCCCTTGCCGTAGGTGCGGCGGAGCCCGCGGACCGAGATCGCGGCCGCCGTCCCGGCGCGGCCCGCGTCCGCTGCGGTTCGGGTCTGCTGTGTCGTGGTCATGGCTCCACTCTCCCGCCCGATCCGGGTCGCGGGCAGTGCACGCCGTCACGGGTTCGGACGCGGATCTCACGGGTGCGCGATGACATCTGTCATGCTCCGGCGGGTGGCCCCACCGCGTCGTACGTTCACCCGCGCCGAGCTCGAGTCCCACCGCGGCGAGGAGGTCCCCGACCTCCTGCCCGGCGCCGGGGACCCGCCGCTGCGGCTGCTGTTCGTGGGGATCAACCCCGGCCTGTGGACGGCGGCGACGCAGACCCACTTCGCGCACCCGACGAACCGCTTCTACCCGGCGCTGCACGCCGCCGGGATCGTCGAGCGGGCGATCGACCCCGCGGAGGGGATGACCGACGACGACCGCGCCCACCTGCGGTCGCGCGGGATCGGCATCACGAACGTCGTACGGCGCGCGACCGCCCGCGCCGACGAGCTGACCACGCTCGAGTACCGCGAGGGCGGCCAGCGCCTGCGCGACCGCGTCGAGGAGCTCGAGCCACGGGTCGTCGCGGTGGCCGGGCTGACGGCGTACCGCACCGCCTTCAAGCAGCCCCGCGCCGCGGCCGGGCTGCAGGCCGACCCGTGGGGCGGCACGGAGGTGTGGGTCGTGCCCAACCCCAGCGGCCTCAACGCGCACGACACGGTCGAGAGCCTCGCGGCGGCGTACGGCGCGGCCGCACGCGCCGCCGGGGTGTTGCGGGGCTAGATCACGAGGTCCGCGGCCAGGACCAGCACGAGGCCGGTCACGGACAGCACCGTCTCCATCGCCGACCACGTCTTGATCGTCTGGGGCACGTCGAGGCGGAAGTACTCCTTCACGAGCCAGAACCCGGCGTCGTTGAGGTGCGAGAAGAACACCGAGCCGGCGCCGATCGCGAGCACCATGAGGGACACCTCGCCCGAGCTGAGCCCGTCGACGAGCCCGGCCATCAGGGACGACGCGGTCACCGTCGCGATCGTCGCCGAGCCGGTGGCGAGGCGGATCAGCACGGCCAGCACCCAGGCGAGGAGCATGACCGAGACGTCCGCGTCCTGCGCCCACTCGGCCAGCAGCGTGCCGACGCCGGTGGAGACCAGCACCTCCTTGAAGCCGCCGCCCGCGGCGACGATGAGGAGGATGCCGGCGACGCCCGGGAGGGACGACTCGACGCTGCGGCCGACCTCCTTGACGCTCCAGCCCAGCCCGAGGCCGAAGGTCCACATCGCGACGAGCACGGCGATCAGCAGCGCCACGAAGGGCGTGCCGAGAAGGTCGAGCACGCGACGGGCCGGATTGCCCTCGGCCAGCGTGATGTCGGAGATCGCCTTGCCCATCATGAGCAGGACCGGCAGCAGCACGGTCGCGACCGTGGTGGCGAAGCCGGGACGGCGGGTGGTCGCGTCGGCGTCCGCGTCACCCGAGCCGCCCGAGCCGCCCGAGCCGCCCGAGCCGCTGGGCACGGGCGCGTCGGCGCCGCTCGGGGCCGGCACCGGCACCCAGCGCGCGGCCAGGATGCCGAACAGGGGGCCGGCGACGATGACGACCGGGATCGCGAAGAGGACGCCGAGCCCGAGGGTGACGCCGAGGTCGGCGCCGAGGTTGTCGATGGCGAGCAGCGGACCGGGGTGCGGCGGCACCAGGGCGTGCATCGCGGAGAGGCCGGCGAGCGTCGGGATGCCCACGGCGACCAGGGAGAGCTCCGCGCGGCGGGCCACGAGGTAGATCACCGGCATGAGCAGCACCAGGCCGATCTCGAAGAACATCGGGAGCCCGATGAGCGCGCCGACGCCGGCCATCGCCCACGGCAGCGCCCGGCGGGAGGAGCGGCCGACGATGGTGTCGACGACCTGGTCGGCGCCGCCGGAGTCGGCGAGCAGCTTCGCGAACATCGCGCCCAGCGCGATGAGGAGGCCGACGCTGGCGGTGGTCGTGCCGAAGCCCGTCGAGAACACGGTGACGACGTGGGCGAGGTCGTAGGGCAAGCCGTCGACCTGCGCGTCCGACCCGACGGCGGCGATGCCGCCGACGGTGAAGCCGCCGAGCACGAGGGCGAGGAACGGGTGGAGCCGCACGACGGCGACGAGCACCACGACGACGGCGATGCCCGCGAGACCGGCACCGACGAGCTGGGCCCCGCCGTTGATCGGTTCAACGAGGTCGCCCGTCGCGGCGACGGTGGACGTCGGGCCGGTGGTCAGTGCGGTCCCGGCGCTCATCGGAGCACCCACCCGGCGGCGCGGTCGACGATGTCGTCCACGGGCAGGTCCACGTCGACGACGACGCCCGCCTCGTCGTCACCGAGGGGCTCGAGCGTGGCGAACTGCGAGTCGAGCAGCGAGGCGGGCATGAAGTGGCCCGGCCGGCTGGCCTGGCGGCGAGCGATCACCTCGCGGCTGCCCGCGAGGTGGACGAGGACGGTGTCGGGCGCGGCCTCACGGATCCGGTCGCGGTAGGACCGCTTCAGCGCGGAGCAGGTGACGACGCCGCCCGTCGTGCCCGCGCGGTCGGCGAGCCACGATCCGATGGCGGCGAGCCAGGGGGCCCGGTCCTCGTCGTCGAGGGGACGGCCGGACGCCATCTTGTCGATGTTGGCCTGCGGGTGGAAGTCGTCGGCGTCGCCGAACGGCACCCGCAGCCGCTGGGCGAGCGCGGCGCCGACCGTGCTCTTGCCGGATCCCGACACCCCCATCACCACCACGAGCGGCGGCTGGTCCTGCTGGCTCATGCGTCCTCCCGATCGTCTGCACGCCTGTGCGCGCCGTCACACCAGTTGCCTCTCAGTGTGCGATCATTCATCAGGCGTTTGCAAGATCATCGAGCAATAAATCTGATCTTTAAGGGGCGATCATGAGTGATGCGCCGAGTCCTCCCGTCGGACCCCGCACCGGCGCGGTGCTCGACGCCCTCGGCCGACGGATCGCCGGCGGGGACCTCCCGACCGGGGCGGTGCTGCGGCTGGAGGACGTGGACGCGACGTACTCCGTCTCCCGCTCCGTCTCCCGCGAGGCCGTCCAGGTGCTCACCGCGATGGGGCTGGTGACCTCCCGACGCCGGGTCGGGATCACCGTCGCCGGGCCCGAGGCCTGGAACGTCTTCGACCCGCGGCTCATCGGGTGGCGGCTCGACGGCCCCGAGCGCGACCGGCAGCTGCGCAGCCTGTCCGAGCTGCGCAGCGGGTTCGAGCCCGCGGCGGCGGCGCTGGCGGCCGAGCGGGCCGACGCCGCGCAG
>DASWYU010000232.1:0-3375 GCA_036404795.1 Nocardioides sp.
CTCGCCTCGCTCACCGAGGTGGGCGGCGACCCGTCGGTGTTCGCGACGTCGCCGGCCGAGCTCCACGCCGCGCTGCTCGAGCGGCAGGCGACCCGGCCGCACGCGATGAGCGCCGGCTCGACCCACGACACCAAGCGCGGCGAGGACGTGCGGGCCCGCATCACGGTGCTCTCCGAGCTCCCGGACCTCTGGGCGGGCGCTCTAGCCGAGCTCCTCGAGGCGGTGCCGGTCCCCGACCCCGGGTTCGCGGCCCTGCTGTGGCAGGCGGTCGTCGGCGCGTGGCCCGCGACGACCGGCTCCGGGCCCGGCTCCGGCACGGGTCCTGACTACCGCCGCCGGCTCCACGCCTACGCCGAGAAGGCGATGCGCGAGGCAGGTGACGGCACGACGTGGACCGCACCGGACGCGGCGTACGAGGACGCGTTCCACCGGTGCGTGGACGCCGCGTTCGACGACCCGCGGGTACGGCGCGTGCTCGCCACCCTGCTCGACGCCGTCGTCGACCCGGGCTGGTCCAACTCCCTCGCCGCGAAGCTGCTCACGCTGACGATGCCGGGCGTGCCGGACGTCTACCAGGGCAGCGAGCTGTGGGAGCAGTCGCTCGTCGACCCCGACAACCGCCGGCCCGTCGACTTCGGGCTCCGCGCCGAGGTGCTCCCGGCGCTCCTCGGCGGCGTGACGCCCCCGTTCATCGGCGGCCTCTCCGACACGGGCGCCGTCAAGCTCCGCCTCGTGGCCACGGCGCTCCGCCTCCGCCGCGACGAGCCGCACCGCTTCACCGGCTATGCGCCGGTGGAGGCCGAGGGGGCCGCCGCCGACCACGTCGTCGCCTTCGACCGCGGGGGCCTGGTCGCGGTCGCGACCCGGCTGCCCGTCGGCCTCGCCCGCCGCGGCGGCTGGGGCGAGACCCGTCTCGCCCTGCCGCCCGGACGCTGGTTCGACCGCCTGGCCGCGCGGGAGGTCACCGGGGACCGCCTCGCCGACCTGCTCGCGTCGTACCCCGTCGCCCTGCTCACCCGGGAGGACTCGTGACCGACCGCCTCTTCTCCGTCTGGGCGCCGCGCCCGCGCACCGTGCGGCTCGTCGTCGTCACCGGCGACCACGACGAGGTCGTCGACCTCCGCCGCGGCGCCGACGACTGGTGGACGCCGCCCGCGGGCGTGCTCGACCGGTTCGCCCCGGCGGCCTACCCGGAGGGCGTCGACTACGGCTTCCTCCTCGACGACGATCCCGACCCGCGGCCGGACCCGCGCTCGCGGCGCCAGCCCGGCGGCGTGCACGGCCTGTCGCGCACCTTCGACCCGGATGCGTTCACCTGGACCGACGACGCGTGGACGGGCCGCCAGCTCGCCGGCTCGGTGATCTACGAGCTCCACGTCGGCACGTTCACCCCCGAGGGCACCCTCGACGCCGCCGTCGGCCGGCTCGACCACCTGCGCTCGATCGGCGTCGACCTCGTCGAACTGCTGCCCGTCAACGCGTTCAACGGGACGCACAACTGGGGCTACGACGGTGTGGGCTGGTTCGCGGTGACCGAGGCGTACGGCGGCCCCGCGGCCTACCAGCGCTTCGTCGACGCCTGCCACGCCGCGGGGCTCGGCGTCGTCCAGGACGTCGTGCACAACCACCTCGGCCCGTCCGGGAACTACCTCCCGCTGTTCGGCCCCTACCTGGCGAGCGGGCGCAACACGTGGGGCGACGACGTGAACCTCGACGGGGAGGACTCCGCGGAGGTGCGCCGCTACCTGCTCGACAACGTGCGCAGCTGGTTCCGCGACTTCCACGTCGACGGGCTCCGCCTCGACGCCGTGCACGCGCTCCGCGACTCCTCCGAGCGCCACGTGCTCGAGGAGATGGCGATCGAGACGGGCGCGTGGTCCGCGCAGGTCGGCCGCCCGGCGACGCTGATCGCGGAGAGCGACCTCAACGACCCCGTCATGTTCACGCCCCGCGAGGCCGGCGGACACGGGCTCACCGCGCAGTGGAGCGACGACTTCCACCACGCCGTGCACGTGGCCCTCACCGGGGAGACGAGCGGCTACTACGCCGACTTCGAGCCGCTGACGGCGCTGCAGAAGGTGCTCACCCGCGGGTTCTTCCACGACGGCACCTTCAGCTCGTTCCGCGACCGCGACCACGGCGTGCCGATCGACCTCGACACGACGCCGACCTGGCGCCTCGTCGTCTGCTCGCAGAACCACGACCAGATCGGCAACCGCGCCCGCGGCGACCGGCTCACCGAGCACCTCGACGACGACCAGCTCGCCACCGCCGCGCTGCTCACGCTCTGCACCGGTTTCACCCCGATGCTCTTCCAGGGCGAGGAGTGGGCAGCCTCGACGCCGTTCCAGTTCTTCACGTCCCACCCCGAGCCCGAGCTCGGCACGGCGACCGCCGAGGGCCGGATCGCGGAGTTCGCCCGCATGGGCTGGGACCCCGCCGTCGTGCCGGACCCGCAGGACCCGGAGACGTTCCTGCGCTCGAAGCTCGACTGGTCGGAGGCCGAGGACGGCCGGCACGCGGTGCTGCTCGAGGTCTACCGGTCGCTGGCCCGACTCCGCCGCAGCCGGCCGGACCTGCTCGACCCCGCTTTCACCGCCACCACCTGCGACGTCGACGAGGCCGCGCGCGTCCTGCGCGTGCGCCGCGGGTCGGTCACGATGGTGCTCGCCCTCGGCACCGAGCCGGCAGGCGTCGAGGTCCCCGACGGGCACGCCGTGGTCTGGGCGACGCCGGGCGGGTACGACGCGGAGGGCGCATCCCTCGTCGTACCGGCGCACGGGGCGGTCGTCCTCGCCCCCGTCTGATCCCGCCGAGCTGCCCGTTGCGTCGCGTTCAGCGCGCCGAGCTGCGGGTTGCGTCGCGTTCAGCGCTGCTCGGCGAAGAACTCCTCGAGGAGCGCGGCCGCCTCGCCCGCCATCACCCCGGAGACCACCTCGGGTCGGTGGTTGAGGCGCCGGTCGCGCACGACGTCCCACAGCGACCCGACCGCGCCGCCCTTCTCGTCCCAGGCGGCGAACACGATCCGGTCCACGCGCGCGAGCACCGCGGCGCCGGCGCACATCGTGCAGGGCTCGAGGGTGACGACGAGCGTGCAGCCCGACAGCCGCCACTCGCCGCGAGCGACCGCGGCCGCGCGCAGGGCGACGACCTCGGCGTGACCGGTCGGGTCGCCGTGGGACTCGCGGGTGTTGCGTCCGGTGCCGACGACGGCACCTGTCTCGTCGACGACGACGGCGCCAACCGGTACGTCGTCCGCGGCGAGCGCGGCCTGCGCCTCGGCGAGGGCCAGGCGCATGGGAGCTTGCCACCCCTGTCCGGGGTCCCCGCGGCGTTGGTCGGGGGAGCGCAGCGGAGGAGAAGAAGGTCGTGGGG
>DASWYU010000233.1:0-16995 GCA_036404795.1 Nocardioides sp.
CGGCGCGCAGCTCGGCGGTCGGCACCGCGGACCGCCGGCGCGCCCACGGGTGCCGCGGGTCGACGACGACGAGGAGCCGGTCGGAGCCGACGGCGCGACGGGCGAGGTCGGTGGGCCGGGCCGCGGTCTCGATGAAGCCGACGTCCGCCTCGCCGGCACGCACCAGGTCGGCGACGCGGTCGCTGTTGACGACCTGCAGCCGCGGGCGGACCTCGGGGTGGGCGGCGTGGAGCTCGCCCAGCCAGCGGGGCAGCACGAACTCGGCGACCGTCAGGGACGCGGCGACCGTCAGCGCGGAGGCCCGGTCCACGCTCAACGCCTCCAGTCCCGCTCGCATCTGGTCGGTGGCGTGCAGCACGGTGCGGGCCCACGCGACGACGGCCTCGCCGTCGGTCGTGAGCGTCGAGCCGCGGGTCGAGCGGCGCACCACCGCGAGCCGCCAGCGGGCCTCGAACTCCTTGAGCCGCGCGGTCGCCGCCGGCTGGCTGATCCCGGAGCGTCGCGCCGCCGCGCTCACGCTGCCCGTCTCCTGCACGGCGACCAGGATCCGCAGCGTCTCGATGTCGACGTCCTTGCGTCCCTCGGCCATAACCAGCAGTTATAGCGCGGTGCGGGTCCGGCGGCTACCCGCGCCGGTCGCGGGCGGGGATCGTCGGAGGCATGGAGTCGACCCCGCGCACCCCTGCGCCCGCTGCGCCCGCTGGGACCGTCACGGTCGCCGGGATCGCGGTCGGACCCGTGGCCTGCGCGCTCGGCGCCGCGGCCGTCGGGGTGGGGGTCGCGAGCGTCGTACCGCTGCTCGGGGCGCTGCTCGTCGCCCTCGCCCTCGGCGTCGTGGTGACGAACACGCGGGTGGGGGACGCGCCGTACCTCCACGGCCACGCCGCCGCGACCCGCCTGCTGCTGCGGGTCGGCATCGTGCTGCTCGGGCTGCGCCTGCCGCTGCAGGACGTGCTCGCGGTCGGTCCGACGGCGCTCGTGGTGGTGCCGGCGACGGTGGCCGCGACGTACGGCACGACCTGCTGGCTCGGTCGCCGCCTGGGCCTCGACCGCGACCTCGTCACTCTCGTGGCCACGGGATTCTCGATCTGCGGGGCGGCGGCGATCGCGGCCGTGGAGGACGCGGTCCGACCGCGCCCGCGGGCCGTCGCACTGGCGGTGGCGATGGTGACGGTGATGGGTACGGCGATGGTCGGCCTCGTCCCGCTCGGCGCGCACCTGCTCGGCATGAGCGACGAGCAGGCCGCGATCTGGGCCGGCGCGAGCATCCACGAGGTCGCCCAGGTCGTCGCCGCCGCCTCCGTCGTCGGCACCGGTGTCGTGGCGCTCGCGACGACGGTGAAGCTCGGGCGGGTGGTGCTTCTCGGGCCGGTCTACGTGCTCACCGCGCGGTCGCGGGGTGGCGGGGCGCAGGGCGCGCCCCTCGTGCCGTGGTTCGTCGTCGGGTTCGCCCTGAGCGTGGTGGCGCGCAGCTCCGGCCTCGTGCCCGAGGCCCTCCTCACCGGCGCGGACGTCGCGACGACGTTGCTCCTCGCCGCCGGGATGTTCGGGCTCGGGCTGGCGGTGCGGGTGCGGGACCTGCTGCCGATCGAGCCGGCCGTCGTGCTGCTCGGCGTCGCGGCGACGACGGTCGCCGCCGTCGTCCCTGCGGCGATCTTGTCCATGCCTTGAACTGTGCCGACGACGAAACCTGCACAATCTGCGCCGCATCGTGTTTGAGTGGGGGCGGCCCATCTTTCTCGTGGAAGGCCTCCCCCGTGCCTGACTACGACGATCCCCTCGTCTTCCGCCACGAGGCCGTCGCCGGCGTGCTCGGCCTGGCCGGCGGCGCCTACGAGCGGGCGGACCTGGACCGCCTCGACGTCGAGGTGACCGCCGCGTCGCTCGGCTTCAGCCGCTCGATCACCCTGGACCTCACCGACGTGGACTTCCTGCCGACGCTCGCCGTCGGCACGCTCATCGCCCTCGTGCGCCGCGCGGAGCGCAGCGGCGTCGCGGTCGTGCTGACCGCCGCGCCGGGCAGCCTCGCCCACCGCGTGCTGACCGTCGCGCGGGTGCCCGTCGCGCGACCGCTCGACCTCGGGCCCGACATCGCGATCTAGGCGTCCCGATCGTGCACGTCGGGCCCTCAGGCGTCACCTGCACCCCGTCGCGTGGGGCAGTCGACGTTGGTGCAGACCCGCTCGTCGGGGGTGCTGTCCGCACCGCCCACGACGCCGTCCGGCGGTCCGACGGGGGCCGCGGCTCTCGTCCGGGCGTCCGGTGCGTGGTTCGAGGTGCACGGGGCTGCCGCAGGTGGAGCACGGTTGGACGTCGGCGTACATGGTTCCTGCTCGTCGCGGTCGCCGGGCGCGGCCGGCGGTCCGGTACCCGGATGCGGGAATACCTCAACACGATCTCAGCATCGGCGTGTAGGTATTCTCTGTTGAAATCTGCATCATGGGGCTCGCGTCACCGCGCCCCAGGATTCCGTCGGAAGGCCCGCCCGTGAACCAGCCCGCACCGCTCGATGCACTCCACGTCCGCCACGCCGCTCCCGGTGACCTGAGGGTCACGGGGGGCGTCTACGAGCAGGAGGACCTCGAGCGCCTCGACCTCGAGGTGACGACGGCGACCGAGGGCTTCACCCGGTCGGTCACCCTCGACCTGAGCGACATCGACTTCCTCCCCAGCCTGGCCGTCGGGACGCTCATCGCGCTCGACCGGAGGGCCGCGCGCGACGGGGTCGCCGTCACCCTCACCGCTCGCGCCGGGACGCTGGCGCACCGGGTCCTCAGCGTCGTCGGCGTGCCGGTCGGTGAGCCGGGAGAGGGGGCCGGCGATCTCGTCGGCTGAGCGGCCCGGGGCCGCCGCTCCCCGACTGCTCTGCCTCCACGCCCTCGGAGGCAGCAGCCGGTCCTTCGACCTCCTCGCCGCCGCCCTGGCGCCGGACGTGCGGCTGCTCGCGCTCGACCTGCCGGGATTCGGCGCCGACGACGAACCCGCGGCCGGCTGCGCGGCCATGGTGCGGTCGGTGGCGAAGCGGATCGCCGGGCTGGGCGCGGCCGACGGGCCGCTCGTGCTCCTCGGTCACAGCATGGGGGGCAAGGTGGTCACCCTCCTCGCCTCCGGGGCCGTCGTGACGCCCCCCGCGGGGCTCGCCGGGGTCGTGCTCGTCGCGGCGTCGCCGGTCGTCCCCGAACCCATGGACGAGCAGCGACGCCGCCGGATGGTGGGCTGGGCGGACGAAGGTCCGCTGGCGCGGTCGGCCGCCGACGAGTTCCTTGCTGCCAACACGCACCGGGCGCTGTCCGTGGCGGTGCACGACGCCGCGGTCAGGGACCTCCGCCGTGCGGACCCGGTCGCGTGGCGACGCTGGCTGCTCTCCGGGTCGCGAGAAGACTGGTCGGCGCGAGTCCGGCAACTCGACGTTCCAGCGCTCGTGGTCGCCGGCGCCGAGGACGGCGACCTCGGCCCGGCGGCGCAGCGCGACCTGCACGAGAACGTCGCGACGCACACCGAGCTCCTCGAGATCGCCGGCGCCGCGCACCTGGTGCCCCTCGAGCAGCCCGTCGCGCTCGCGGCCGCTGTCTCAGCCGCCGTCGCGCGCTGGACCTGACCCGCCGCCGCGCAGCCAGGAGGGCAGCGGCACGAAGAACGACACCCGGCGCTGGTAGTCCCGGTAGGCCGGACGCTCCTCCATGTGCCGCTCGGTGCGCCGCGCCCCGGTGGCGAAGACGAGGAAGTAGGTCATCGCGAGCGGCGCGGGGAAGGTCAGTCCGCCCGGGGCGGAGGCGCTCGCGGCGAGCCAGGCCCCGTCCCACATGATCGAGTCGCCGAGGTAGTTCGGATGACGCGACCAGCCCCACAGGCCGGTGTCGAGCA
The DNA here is from genome assembly GCA_036404795.1 of Nocardioides sp. GTDB lineage: Bacteria > Actinomycetota > Actinomycetes > Propionibacteriales > Nocardioidaceae > Nocardioides. The sequence goes on from DASWYU010000233.1 coordinate 3,865, forward strand.
CGTCCGGCCGCTCGTCGTCGTCCTGCTCCTTGAAGCGGGCCTTCTGCCGGTCCGCCGTCGCCTCCACCACCGCGCCGGCGACCATGACAGCGACTCCGGCCGGGAACAGCCACCGCCGCGCGGTGGGGGGCAGGGGGCTGGCGGCGGCCAGCTGGAGCGGTGCGGAGACCACGAGCTGCGCGAGCCCCTGGGTCACGAAGACCTTCGCGACGACGGTGGCGGTACCGTCGCTCTCGAGGAACTCGGTGTAGCGCTCGTCCTCCTCGTCGCTGCCCCGCACCCGCGCGAGCATGAGGCGCTCCAGCCGCACGGCCCACGCGGTCGTCGCGGCGGCGAGCGTCCACCGGCGCCACGGGTCCCCCGAGCCGAGGGCGGCGCTCGTCACCGCGATCGCGGCGAGGCCGGGCCCCCAGGCGGCGTCGGCGTAGTCCCGCCGCGCCCGGCGCAGGGCCAGTGCCGCCGTCCCGGCCTGGACGAGGCCCACGACGCCCGCCGACGCCGCGGCGACCCGGAAGGCGTTGGCGCGGTCGACGGTCCGGCGCCTCGCGGTCCTCACGACGCCGTCCACGGGGGATCGTCGTCGCTCGCCGGGCCCACGGCCGGGCTGCGAGTGGGGTCGACGGCCGGGTCCTCGACGGTGAATCCCACGGCGCGCAGCATCCGGTGGGCCAGGGCGTCCTCCCCGGCGACGAGCCGCACGGTCGATCCGTGCGCCGTCGCGGCGCGCTGCGCCATGACGAGCGCGCGGATCGCCCGGCTGGGGAGGAAGGTGACCGCGTCGAGGTCGACGGTGACCACGCCGGGTGCGTGGGTGGCGGCCTCGGTGAGACGGTGCTCGAGGCGGCGGGCGTCGAGGTCGGTGAAGACCCCGCCGGTGACGCGGACGACGTTGCCCGCCCGGTCCTCGTCGAAGCGCAGCAGATCGGGGTCGTGCTCGGTCCCGTCGACCGTCTCGTGGTCGGTCATCGGAGCCGCACCCGGGCCGAGACCGTCGTTCTGCCGGCACCGGTCGCGACGTCCCACGACTCGCTGAGGGCGTCGACGAGGTGCAGGCCGCGCCCGCGGAGCGCGTCGGGCGCCACCGGCGCAAGGATCTTGGAGCGCCAGCGCTCCACGTGGTCCGCGGTGCCGCAGTCGGTGCCGCACTCCGGCGGGCAGGCGCCGTTCGGCGTCCCGCAGTCGGTGACCCGGAGCGTCAGCACGTCGTCGGCGACGGTCCAGCGCACCTCGAGCGTGTGGTCCTCGCAGGGCGACCCGTGGTCGATGCCGTTGCGCACCAGCTCGTGGAGGATCGTCGAGGCGTCCTCGACCACGTGGCGGCGCAGGTGCGGACCGCCGAGGGTGCGGTGCCGGGGTCGCCCGTGCCGCCGACCGCCAGGTCCGTCGTGGTGCCGTCCGTGCTTGTCTCCACCGGGCGTCCTTCCTGGTCAGCCGCGGTGCGAGCGGGAGGACTCGCGCTGTCCCCGCGACCCTAGACGCCACGGCCTGACCCGCTGACCCGTTCGGGTGACCGGCGCACCGGGAAACCCGGGTGCGGTCACCTCCGCGGGCTCGCTACGGTCGGGACCGCCCGCCGTCCGCACGAGCAGAGGAGGACCCGTGGCGCACCTCGCCATGGTCAGCATCCCGGCCCCCGGTCACGTCAACCCGAGCCTCGAGGTGATCCGGCGGCTCGTGGAGCGCGGGCACCGGGTGACCTACGTCAACGACCCCTCGTTCCGCGCGACCGTCGAGGACGTGGGGGCCGAGCTGGCGCCGTACGACTCCGTCCTGCCGCGCACCAACCACGCCGGCCGTGGCGACGCCGACGGGCCCGACGAGGCGTTCGAGGGCGACGCGATCGACCACCTGACGCGGTTCCAGGACGAGTACGAGGTCATGCTCCCCGCCGTCCGCGCGCGCTTCGAGGGCGACCGGCCCGACCTGTTCCTCTACGACATCGCCGGCATCCCGGCGCGACTGCTCGCCGACGCGTGGGGGATCCCGGCGCTGCAGCTGTCGCCGACCTACGTCGCGTGGGACGGCTACGAGGACGACATGGCCGACTTCACGACGTGGGTGCGCAGCGACCCGCGGGGCGCGGCCTACCTGGAGCGGCAGCGCGCGATGCTCGCCGCCGAGGGCGTCACCGAGGACCCGCTGCACTACCTCGGGCGTCCGCCGCGCTGCGTGGTGCTCGTGCCCGAGTCGCTGCAGCCGCACGCCGACCGCGTGGACCGGGAGATCTACACGTTCACGGGACCGGCCGTACGGCGCGGCGCACCCGACGCCTGGACCCCGCCCGCGTCGCGGAAGGTGCTGCTGGTGTCGCTCGGCACGGCGTTCACGAAGCAGCCGGAGCTCTACCGGCGCTGCCTCGCCGCGTTCGGCGACCTGCCCGACTGGCACCTGGTGCTGCAGATCGGGCGGCACGTGGGCGTCGACGAGGTGACGGAGGGGCGGCCGCTGCCCGCGAACGTCGAGATCCACCCGTGGGTGCCGCAGCGCGAGATCCTCGCGCACGCCTCCGCGTTCCTCACCCACGCGGGGATGGGCGGTGCGAACGAGGGGCTCGCGACCGGTACGCCGATGATCGCCGCGCCGCAGGACGTGGACCAGTTCGACAACGCCGACGCGCTCGTCGCCGCCGGCGTGGCCGTGCGGATCGACGCGACCGAGATCGACGTCGACGGGCTGCGGCGGGCGCTCGCGGAGGTCACCGACGCGACGGTCGTCGCGCGTTCGGCGGCACTCGCCGCGGAGATCGCCGCCCTCGGCGGCCTCGACCGCGCCGTCGAGGTGGTCGAGTCGCTGCTGGGGTGACGCGTCGAGTTGCGTGTTGCGTCGCGCTGAGGGCGTCGAGTTGGCTGAAACGCGCGTTGGAGGGCGTCGAGTTGGCTGAAACGCGCTGACTCAGCCGCGCGCGTGTCCGCGGTACGGCGAGGGACCGCGCCCCCTCGCTGAAAGGGTCACGAACGACGGGTCCGCCGGCCGATCCTCTGTCGTTCGTGCCCACTTCCCGAACGCTCCGGGTGGCGCCCCCCGGCGCGTTTCAGCCAACTCGGCGCGCCCCCCGGCGCGTTTCAGCCAACTCGGCGCGGAGAAGGCGACGTAACCCGCAACTCGGCGGGATCAGACGGTGCCGCTGCCGAGCGGTACGACGACGGTGAGGGGCTCGAAGGGCTCGCCGGCGCCGTACACGTCGTTGAAGAGGCTCGACCCCTCCGCGGTCAGGCGCACGTCGTCGGCCGCCCACAGCTCGACGCCGTCGGCGTCGGCCTCGGGGCTGGGGTGCCGCACGAGGGTCAGGTCGGCGAGCGGGAGGCGGGGGGCGCCGGGGGTCTGGTGGGGGTCCTCGATCGTGAGCCGCGCGCCGTCGGGGCCGACCTCGATCCACGGGCTGGCGAGCCGCACGAACATCATCCCGCCGTGCCCCGCGAACCGGACGTCCCCGACGAACGCCCACGCCCGCGTCGCCCCGTCCAGCGTCGCGACCGGCGGCGCGGCATCGAGCGCGTAGAGCACCTCCGCCGCCCCGACCGGCACCGCGCCGTCGGAGATCGACCCCTTGCCGCCCGGCATCCGCCGCACGTAGTCGATGAACGACGCCTTGATCCCCCACCGCAGGCCGTGCGGCGGGGCGCCGCTCGGCGTGTCGGGGATGTCGGGGGACTCCTGCGGCGACGTCATGCGCCGATGATTCCATGCGCACGGAAGGTGCGGGCGGTGCCCGTCGTTGCCCCGAGGTGAGGCTCTCCCTGCTCGACCGCTCCCGCACCCGCGCCGGCCACCCCGAGGGCGACGCGCTGCACGACACGATCGCGCGGGCGCGCCACGCGGAGGAGCTCGGGCTGCACCGGTTCTGGGTGGCCGAGCACCACGGCGTCCCCGGCGTCGCCTCCGGCGCCCCCGCCGTCCTGCTCGCGGCCGTCGGGGCCGCGACGTCGACGATCCGCCTCGGCTCGGGCGGCGTCATGCTGCCGCACCACCAGCCGTTCGTCGTCGCGGAGCAGTTCCGCATGCTCGACGCCCTCCACCCGGGGCGCGTGGACCTGGGGGTGGGACGGTCGCTGGGGTTCACGGCGCCCGTACGGCGCGCGCTCCGCCACGACCCGGGACCCGACGCCGACGGGGTCGAGGCGGAGGCCTTCGCCAGCGACGTCGCCGAGCTGCGCGCCCACCTCGACGGCACGTCGGAGGTGACGGTGCGACCGGCGACGGGGCGCGTCGTACCCCTCCACGTCCTCGCCACCGGCCGCGGCCTCGCGCTCGCGGCACGGCTCGGTCTGCCGGTCGTCGTCGGCGGGCCGATCCTGGCGTCGGAGGAGCTCGGGGCGGCGCTCGCGGCGTACCGCACCGACTTCCGCCCCCACCCCGGTGGCCCGGAGCACCCGCGCGTGACCGTGTCGCTCGACGCGTTCGTCGCGGACGACCCCGCGACAGCGCGCGAGCTGGCGCTGCCGGAGGCCCACGCGATGGCGACCTCGCGGATGACGGGCGAGTTCCCGCCGCTCGAGAGTCCCGCCGAGCTGCGGGCGCGGGCGTGGCCCGAGCAGGTACGGCGCCGCGTCGACGCCCACCTCGACCGTGTCGTCGCCGGGACGGCCCCGCAGGTGCGCGCCGCCCTCGAGGAGCTCGTCGAGCGTACCGGGGCCGCGGAGGTGCTGGCGAGCACCTCGACCCACGACCCCGCCGCGCTGCTCGCCGTCGACCGGGCCCTCGCGGACGCGCTGGGCTGGTGACACGGCGAAGCGGTCATGCTTGACTGCTTCGCGTGACCACCTCCGCCGACCGTCCCGCCACCGTCGCCCGCTGGCACGACCTCGTCGCCCACCGGGACGGCCCCGACGTCGCCGCCCGGCTCGACGCCTTCCTCGCGCCCGACGCGGTGTTCCGCTCGCCCGCGGTGCACCGGGTGCAGGAGGGGCGGGTGCTGACGGCGGCGTACCTCCGCGCCGCGCTCGTCGTCCTCGGCCCCCGGCTGCGCTACGAGCGCGAGTGGTGGGGCGCCGACTCGGCGGTGCTGGAGTTCGCCGCCGACCTCGACGGCCGCGAGGTGCACGGCGTCGACATGATGCGCTGGGGTGACGACGGTCGCGTCGTCGAGTTCACCGTCATGGTGCGCCCGCTGCGCGGCCTCGAGGCGCTCGTCGAGCTGATGGGCGCCGAGCTCGCCCGCGGGCGGGGCGCGTCGTGAGCGTCGGCCGGGTGGTGCTCGTCGCCGGCGGCACGAGCGGGATCAACCGGGCGCTCGCGCGCGGGTACGCCGCGGAGGGCGCCCGCGTCGCCGTCCTGTCCCGCAGCCAGGAGAAGGTCGACGACACCGTCGCCGAGCTCGGCACGCTCGGCGGGGGTCCGGGCGTCGACGGGGTGCGTGGGTACGCCGCGGACGTGCGCGACGCCGACGCGGTGGCCGCCGCCGCGGCCGACGTGGCCGCCGCGTGGGGTCCGATCGACGTCGTCGTGTCGGGCGCCGCCGGCAACTTCGTCGCCCCCGCGGCCGAGCTGAGCCCCGGCGGGTTCGGGGCGGTCGTCGACATCGACCTCCGCGGCACCTTCCACGTCATGCGCGCCGTGCACCCGCACCTGCGCCGCCCCGGAGCCAGCATCGTCAACATCACCGCCGCCCAGTCGTGGCTGCCGACGCCCGGCCAGGTGCACGTCTCGGCCGCCAAGGCCGGAATCGACCAGGTCACCCGCACCCTCGCGATGGAGTGGGGGCCGGAGGGGATCCGCGTGAACTCCGTGGCGCCCGGTCCGGTGACGGGGACGGAGGGCATGGCCAGGCTCGCACCCACGCCGGAGGCGGTGGAGGCCTGGACCCGCGCCGTACCCCTGCGGCGCTTCGCCGACGCCGCCGACATCTGGCAGGCCGTGCGGTGGCTGACGTCGCCCGAGTCGGCCTACGTCACGGGCGTCGTGCTGAGCGTCGACGGGGGTCTCTCGCTCGGTGGGTCCAGTGCCATCGCCGCAGCGATGGGGGCCGGAACGGGCCTGCCGTGACCATCAACCACCCACCCCTCACCGCCCGAGGGCCTGCTCCTGGATGAGGCGGAGCGCCCACTCGAGCGCGTCGCGGCCGCCGGTGGCGTGCGACTGCTCGTAGCCCACGAGCAGGAAGAACGCCGACTGGGCGAGGTGCTGCGCGAGCTCGTGGGACTCGGCCGGCATGGCTGCGGCGATCGCCTCGGAGACGGTCGTGAGGCGCTGTTCGTCGACCTCCTGCTGCAGCTTCGCGACCTCGGTGTCGACGCCGGCCCACACGCGGATCGCCGCCTCGGCGCCGTGCGGCAGGTCGATGGCGGCGCGCACGAGCAGCTCGACGCGGCGGGCCGGGTCGGTCTCGCTGCTGGCGATGTCGGCGGCCCGCGCGGTGCGCTCGCGGAACCAGTGCTGCAGCAGGGCGGTCGTGTAGCCCGGCCAGTTCGGGAACGCGTGGTAGAAGCTCCCGGTCGTCACCCCGACGCGGCGGCAGAGCGGGGCGAGCTTGAGTGCGCCGTACCCCTCGTCCGCGAGCAGGTCGAGACCTGCTTCGAAGAACCGCCGCTGCGGTGCCGTGGGGCGGGGAGACTCGCTCATGACGGACCAGTCTCGCTCATGCCCGACCGAGCAGCACGGCGCGCGCCATCGCGACGAGCCGCTCCTGGTGCCGCTCGACCGTCGTGGTGCGGTGGTCGAAGGCCGTTGTCAGGTGGATGCCGCGCAGGCTGGTGATGATCACCTCGCGGAGGTCCGCGTAGCCGGGGTGCGCCACGAGGTCCGGCCCGAAGAAGCGGTCGGTGGTGGCGCGGATGGCGCGGGCGAGCACCTTCTCCTGGGGCAGCAGCTGCTCTGCGAGCTCTGGGTGGCTGCGCGACGCCACCCAGAGCTCGGTGGCGGCCCAGAAGTAGTCGGAGCGGTACGTCGAGGCCATCGTGGCCACGGCGCTCGCGATGCGCTCGGCGGGGTCCGCGGGCAGGGTGGCGCTGAGGCCGAGGGCCTCCACGCGCGCCGTCGCCAGGTGGTGGCACGCGGCGATGAGCAGCGCGTCGCGCGACGGGAAGTGGTGCAGCAGCCGGCCGCGGGACACGCCTGCGCGGTCCTGGATCCGTGTGGTCGTCGCGCCGGCGTACCCGTGGTCCACGAGCACCGCGACCGCCGCGTCGAGGATGCGGCGCCGGGCGTCGCGCGAGCGCTCCTGCAGGGGTCGGTCCGCCACCCGGGCATTCCACCACGGGGGGCCTCGCGGCGGGGTGTAGCCTCCCGCTGAAGCAGTCACGTGCGACCGGTTCGCCTCGGGTGAGGGCGGGTCGGCCGGTCGCGCGGGCAGGACCCCTTGTCCCGGCGACGCGACGTCACCGGGCACGACCCACCCCACCCTGAGGAGCAACCACGTGAAGATCGGCATGCCCATCGCCTACGCCGGCGGGTTCGCGGAGACCGCCGAGCAGCTCGTCGAGTTCGAGGGCGCCGGCCTCGACCTGGCGTTCGTCGCCGAGCCCTACGCGTTCGACGCGGTCTCGCAGCTCGGCTACCTGGCGGCCAAGACCCGCACGCTGAAGCTCGCCACGGGCATCATCAACATCTACACGCGCACTCCCACGCTGGTCGCGATGACCGCGGCGGGCCTCGACTACGTCTCCGGCGGCCGCTTCGTGCTCGGCATCGGCGCGTCGGGTCCGCAGGTCATCGAGGGCTTCCACGGCGTGGCGTTCGACATGCCGCTGGCGCGCACCCGCGAGGTCGTCGAGATCTGCCGCCAGGTGTGGCGCCGGGAGAAGGTCGACTTCCACGGCCGGTTCTACGACGTGCCGCTGACGAAGGAGAAGGGCGGCTCCGGCCTCGGCAAGCCGCTCAAGCTGATCAACCACCCTGTGCGCTCGGAGATCCCGATCGTGCTCGCCGCCCTCGGCCCGAAGAACGTCGAGCTGGCCGCCGAGACGTGCGACGGCTGGGAGCCGATCTTCTACTTCCCCGAGCGCTCCGAGGCGGCCTTCGGCGAGTCGCTCGCCGCCGGCCGCGCGAAGCGGTCGGAGGCGCTCGCCCCGCTCGACGTCGTCGCCGACACGAAGGTGTTCATCTCGACCGACGCCGACGAGGTCGCCGCCGCGGAGTGGGAGGTGCGCGAGCACCTGGCGCTCTACATCGGCGGCATGGGCGCGAAGGGCAAGAACTTCTACAACGACCTCGCGGGCCGCTACGGCTTCCCCGAGGAGGCCGCCCGCGTGCAGGACCTCTACCTCGGCGGCGAGAAGGACGAGGCCGCCCGCGCGATCCCGGCCGAGCTGCTCCACGGCGTCGCCCTCGTCGGCGATCCCGAGCACGTCGCCGAGCGGGTCGCCGCCTTCGCGGCGTCCGGCGTCACGACGCTCAACGCGACCCCGATCGCGAAGACCCACGAGGCGCGGCTGGCGGACGTGGCGCGGCTCGCCGAGTACGCGCGCTGACGGTCCTGCTGGTTCCGGCGCTCAGCCCGAGCGTCGGAACCAGCGGCGCCGCTCGTCGCGCTCCCGCCGCTCCGTGCGGGCGCGCTCGGCCGCGGCGGCCCGACGCTCGTCGAGCCGGCCCCGCCACGCGGCCACCTCCTGCTCCACGTCACGACGCTGGGTGAGGAGCGGCGGGCCACCGGGATCGCCGTACAGCGCCCGTCGGACCCGCTCGTTGAACTCCGCCAGCTCGCGCCGCACCTCGGCCTCGCTGGCGAGGCGGTCGAGCCGGCCGTCGAGCTCGGCGTCCTCCTTGCGCAGCTGCAGCGTCGGCGGCAGCACGCCGGTGATCTGTTCGCGCTCGACGAGCTGCTTGACCCACCAGTCGGGGTCGTGGTCGTGGCCCAGGTCGCGGATCGGCTTGCCGAAGCCGGGCAGGTCGTCGAAGTCGCCCCGGTCGCGGGCCCGCTGCAGCTGCAGCTCCACCCACTGACCCTGGTGCCGGATGCGCTCCGCGGCCGCGCTGCGACCCGTGCGCTCGTCGCGCTCCTCCTCGGGCACGCGCCTCACCCCTCGCTCGTCGACGCCCGTGCCCTCGACGGTAGCGCGGGGCTCAGCGCCGGGGTCCGGAGTCCCGTACGGCGAGCGCGATCCCCACCTCGGCCCGCAGCGCCGCCCGCGCCGCCAGCAGCGCCGTCCGACGCCGGTCCCGCTCGTCCACCCGGCGCTCGTCGCGCCCGTCGTCCCGCAGCAGCACGGCCACCACCTCCTCTGCCCGCGTCAACGCGCGGGCCGGAGGAGGGGTTACGGGCGGAGCCCGGACAGCGAGGACGGCGTCAGGCTCGGGGCCGGCGAACTGTTCGCGTACGACGGCTCTGATCATCCTGGAGGTGTCGTTGGTGCGCAGCTCGTGCGGGGTGTCGTCGGTCCGGCCGCGCCGAGGACGGCCTCAGCGCGAGCGCCGCGCGAGCAGCAGGAGCACGGCGCCGACGAGCGCGCTGATCGAGCACACGGCCCAGACGGTGAGGTAGCCCGACATCGGGGCCGTCCCGACGCCGGGCTCGTCGAGCGAGCCGGTCGAGGTGAGCGCGATCGCGAAGACGGCCGAGGCGATGGCACCGCCGACGGTCTTCGTCGCGTTCGTCATGCCGGTGGCGAACCCGGTGCGGTCGGCCGGTGCCGCAGCGGCGGCCGCCGCGGGCAGGGCGGCGACGAGCAGTCCCGAGCCGATGCCGGCGACGCCCAGGTTGCCGAGCAGCTGCGCCGTCGAGTCGTGGAACGGGACGAACAGGCCGTAGCCGAGCGCCACCAGCAGCATGCCGCCCACCATCGCGCCGCGGGGGCCGAGCGCCCGCGCGGCCAGCGGCAGGAGCAGCGCCCCGACGAGCAGCGAGACGACGTAGACGCCCACGAGCGTCGAGACGAACCCCGCGCTGGCTCCCAGCCCGTAGCCCACCTCGTCCGGGTCGGCGCGGGCGTAGGTCGACAGCGGGATCTGCGCCCCCAGCACGCTCATGCCGAACAGGAACGCGGTGAGCTGCACCGACCATTGCGCCGGCACGGCCAGCAGCCGCACGTCGACGAGCGGCTCCGCGACCCCGGCCTCGAACCGCACGAGCACGACGCAGGCGGCGATGCCGGCCGCGACGAGCAGCCACGGCCACGGGGAGCCGACGCCCTGGAGCCGCACGAGCACGAGCCCGCCCATGACCAGGCCGAGCACGACGGTGAGCAGCCCGAGCCCGGCGTAGTCGTACCGTCCCGTCGCCACCCCCGGCGCCCGCTCGATCCCCCACCACACGACCACGAAGCACAGCGTCACCGCGACGGCCGGCAGCGCCAGCAGCACCGGCATCGACGTCGCCTCGACGAGCGCGCCGCTGGTGAGCGCGCCGAGGATCACGCCCGCCTCGAGCGCCGCGACGAGGAGCGCCGCGGCCCGGCGGGTGAGCCGTCCCTGCTGGCCGGTTCCCGCCGTACGGCGATGGATGATCGCCACCTCGACGGGGAGCCACACGACGTACGCGCCCTGCAGCGCCCACCCGATCAGGAAGGTCGTGAACCCGGGCGAGAACACGAGCATCCAGGAGCCCACGGCGGTGATCGCCGTGGAGAGCAGCAGCACGTTGCGGTGCCCCCACAGGTCGCCGAGGCGCGAGAGCAGCGGCACCGCCAGGGCGGACAGCATCAGCTGCGCCGCCTCGAACCAGTTGACGTCGCCCTCGTGGATCCCGAGGTGGTCGGCGATGTCGGTGAAGATCGGTGTGTAGTAGCCCTGCAGGATCCCGCTCGCCACCTCGACGGCGACGAGGAAGCCGACGACCGCCCAGAGCCCGGGCACGACGACGCGGGCGGGCCCCGGCTCCACGACCGGCGTGCTCATGCGGGCAGCCCGCGGAGCAGGGCGGCATACCAGTCCACCCCGGCGAGGAACCCGTCCACCGTGACCCGCTCGTCGTAGGAGTGGATCGACTCCCGCTGCGCCTTGCTCATCGGGAAGGGCGCGAAGCGGTAGACGCGCTCGCAGATCGCCGTGAAGTGGCGGGAGTCGGTGGCGGCCATCATGACGTACGGCGCGGGCACCGCGTCGGTGAAGACCTCGGTGATCGTCCGCTCCAGCAGGGCGAACGCGGGATCGTCCTCGAACGGCGAGACCGGGCTGGGCTCACCGGCCTCGAGGACGGTGACGTCGACGTCGCGGCCGACCACGCGCCGTACGTGCTCCGTCACGCTCGCCACCGTCTCCCCCACGAGGATGCGGGCGTTGACGGTGGCCGTCGCGGTGGAGGCGATGACGTTCGCGGCGGGGGAGCCGGTGAGCATCGTGGTCGCCAGCGTCGTGCGGGTCATGGCCGCCGCCTCCGGCCCGGCGGCCTGCAGGGCGCGGGTCAGCGCCGGCGTCAGGCGCCCGCCGACGGCGCCGAGCGCGAGCCGCAGGGGGAGCGGGGTCAGCGGCGCCAGCCGGTGCAGGAGCGCGACGGTCGGTGCGGGTAGCCGGGTCGGCAGGGGCGCGGCGTCGAGGCGGGTCACGGCCCGCGCGACCCGCACGGTCGGGCCGTTGCGGGCGGGCGTGGAGGAGTGGCCCCCGCGTCCGGTCGCCCGCAGCTCGAGCAGCGACGTGCCCTTCTCCGTCACGCCGATGACGCCGACGGGCCGCCGCACCCCGGGGAACGCCCCGCTCGCGATCGCCCCGCCCTCGTCGAGCACGAACCACGGCGTCACGCCGGCCTCGCGCAGGTGGGCCACGGCGTCCGGTGCGGAAGTGCCGGAGACCTCCTCGTCGCAACCGAACGAGAGCCACACGTCGCGCGCGGGCGTCTCGCCCGCCGCGAGCAGCCGCTCGACGGCCGCGCAGATCGCCACCACGCAGCCCTTGTCGTCGAGGGTGCCGCGCCCCCACACGGCCCGGCCCTCGGGCGCGTCGGCGACCACGGCGTCGAAGGCCGGGTGCGTCCACGGGTCGTCGGGCTCGACGGGCACGACGTCGAGGTGCGCCATCAGCACGACGGGGTCGGCGTCGGAGCGACCGCGCCAGCGGAACAGCAGCGCCTGGCGGGGGATCCGCACGAGCTCGAGGTGGGCGTGCAGCAGGGGGAAGTGCTCCGCGAGCACGGCGTGGAGGCGCGCGAAGGCGCCGGTGTCGACCGCCTCGGGATCACGGCGGGACACCGTGGGCTCGCGCACCGCCGCTCGCAGGGCCTCGACGACCGCCTCGTCCCGCACGTGTCCTCCTCGAAGGTCCGGTGCGGGCACCGTACTCCCGCGCCTCCCCCGCGCGGGGGAGGCAGGCGTCGCGGAATCCCGCCCCGCGGGGGATCCCGGCGCCGATGCCGCTGCCTAGCGTGGAGCCACCGGCATCGCACAGAGACGAGGAGACGCACCATGACGAACTACTGGCTCGGGCTGGGCGCGGCGGCGGTCACGCTGCCGATCGCCTACATCATGTTCGAGGCGTTCGCCCCCGCTGTGATCCTGGCGGTGGGTATCGGCGTCATCGCCGCCCTGTTCTTCGGTGCCGCCAAGAGCGGCGCCTGAGCCGCACCGCCGAGAGGGAGGAAGCGACCATGCTGATCGACAAGGTGAACGGTGACCCCGACCTGCGCGGGGCGCTCCCGCCGATGGAGTCCGGTGGTGTCGTGCCGGTGATGACCCACACGACCATCACGACGACGAACCCGACGAGCGCGGGGATCACGGTCAACATCCCGACGGGATATGCCCAGATCTGCATCCTCGGCGGCAACGAGCTCACGGACTGAGCAGCCCCGGGAGGACCGGTGTGCGGAGTGGTCCGCGTGGAGGGCGGACCACCCCAGCACGCCCCCCAGCATAGGCGGGTCGGCAGGCGCCGGCCCGCCTCGTGCGTCTCCGCACCCGGGACCCACGACGAGCACGAGCGGGAGGACGAGCGATGACGACGGCGACGGTGGTGGGCAGCGGCCCGAACGGCATGGCCGCGGCCCTGACCCTGGCGGCGGCCGGGGTGCGTGTGCGGGTGGTCGAGGCCGCCGACCGGCTCGGCGGCGGGGTCCGCTCGAGCGAGCTGACGGTCCCCGGCGTGCTCCACGACGAGTGCGCCGCGTTCCACCCGCTGGCGCCGTCCTCGCCGTACGCCCGCGCGTTCGACCTCGCCGGCGCCGGCCTCCGCTGGGCCTGGGCGCCGCACGAGCTGTCGCACCCCCTCACGGGCGGGTACGGCGCGGTGCTGGACCGCTCGCTCGACGTCACGGCCGCCGGGCTCGGCGCC
>DASWYU010000234.1:0-22593 GCA_036404795.1 Nocardioides sp.
GGCGACCACGTCGTGGGGCACGCCGTCGCTCGACCTCGGGGCCGCCGTGCTGGCGCAGCTGGCCGACGCCGGCGTGACGGAGGTCGAGCACCTGGGCCTGTGCACGATGGAGCGCGAGGACCTCTGGTCCCACCGCCGCGACGGCGCGGCCGCCGGCCGCCTCGCGGGCCTCGTGCAGGTGGTCGCGTGAGCGCCCGTCACGCGGAGCTGGAGGCGAACCTCGGAGCCGTACGGCGCCGCATCGCCGCCGCCGAGGAGTCCGCCGGCCGCGGGACCGGCTCCGTCGACCTCGTCGTCGTCACCAAGTTCTTCCCGGCGGCCGACGTGCGGCTGCTCGCCGGGCTCGGCGTGGCCGACGTCGGCGAGAACCGCCACCAGGAGGCCCAGGCGAAGGCCGCCGACTGCGCGGACCTCCCGCTGCGGTGGCACTTCATCGGGGGCCTGCAGAGCAACAAGGCGGCCGCCGTCGCGTCGTACGCCGACGTCGTCGAGTCCGTCGACCGGCCCAAGCTCGTCACCGCACTGTCCCGGGGTCGCGCCGACCGCGTCGAACGGGGTGCGGCCTCGGGCCCCCTCGACTGCCTCGTGCAGGTCAGCCTGGACCCGCCCGACGCCGACCACCGGGCGGGTTGTCCGCCCGAGGACCTCGCGGCGCTCTGTGCCCGGGTCGCGGACGCGGAGCAGCTCCGGCTGGCGGGACTCATGGCCGTGGCGCCGCTCGGGGAGGACCCGGCGGCGGCGTTCGACCGGCTCGCGACGTACGCCGCCGCGGTGCGGTCCGACCACCCGGGCGCGACGACGCTGTCCGCCGGGATGAGCGGGGACCTGGAGGCCGCGGTGGCGGCCGGGGCGACACACGTGCGTGTCGGCAGCGCGGTCCTCGGGGCGAGGCCTCGTGTCCAGTAGTGTCCGATCCGACCGGTGTCACCTGTGGCGACACCCAGAACACCTGAGGAAGTCAGTATGAGCGGCGCGATGCGCAAGATCGGCGAGTACCTCGGTCTGGTCGAGGACCCCGGCTACGACGACTACGACGAGCTCGACGACCGGGCCGACGAGCGCGACCACCCGCAGGAGAAGGCCCGCGAGGAGCGCCCCGTGCGCCGTCGCACGCCCGAGCCCGCGGCCCAGCCCGCGCCGGTCGCGGACCTCGCCGAGCGTCGCCGCGTCCAGGTGGCCCCGGCTCCCGTCCCCGTCCCCGCCGCCGTCGAGATGTCGAAGATCGTCACGCTGCACCCGCGCACCTACAACGAGGCGCGCGCGGTGGGGGAGAACTACCGCGAGGGCGTCCCGGTCATCATGAACCTCGGTGACATGGACGACGCCGACGCCAAGCGTCTCGTCGACTTCGCCGCGGGCCTGATCTTCGCGACCCGCGGCGACATCGAGCGGGTCACCAGCAAGGTGTTCCTCCTGTCCCCGCCGAACGTGACGGTCGCCGCCGAGGAGAAGCAGCGGATCGCCACGAACGGCTTCTTCAACCAGAGCTGACGGGCTGTCTTGGCACTCAACGTCATCGGGCAGGTCGTGCACGCGATCCTGTTCGTCTTCATCGCCATGATGTGGATCAGGTTCGTGGTCGACTGGGTGCAGGTCTTCGCCCGGTCCTGGGAGCCGCGCGGGCCGCTGCTGGTCGTGCTGGAGGTCGTCTACTCGACCACCGACCCGCCGATCAAGGCCCTCCGGAAGGTGATCCCGCCACTGCGGCTGGGGGGCTTCGCGCTCGACCTCAGCTTCCTCATCGTCCTCGTGGGGTGCTTCGTGCTCCTCGAGGTCAACCGACAGACCCTGCTCGCGGCCTGAGCCGCAGCAGGTACCGTGGGACCCGAGTGGCGCACGAGGCGCTAGGGTTGCGCGCAATACGTAACTGCAAGCCGACGAGATGAATGGGTGTGGTCATGCCACTGACGCCTGAGGACGTGAGCAACAAGCGCTTCACTCCTGTCCGGCTCCGCGAGGGCTACGACATGGGTGAGGTCGACCAGTTCCTCGACGAGGTGGAGGCCGAGCTCGCCCGCCTGACGCGGGAGAACGAGGACCTCCGCGCGAAGCTCGCGACGGCGCAGTCGAGCGGTGCCTCGGCGCCCGCGCCGGTGTTCGAGAAGGCCCCGGAGCCCGCTCCGGTGGCTCCGCCGGCCCCGGTCGTGCCGACGCCGGCACCGGTGGCCCCGCCCGCTCCGGTGGCCGTCCCGGCCGCCGCGCCGGGCGGTGGCGTCGAGACGATCCGCGTCGAGACCGTGCCGCAGGCCTCCAACGCCGCCGCGCGCCTCCTCGAGATCGCGACGCGCAACGCCGACGAGCTCGTCGACGACGCGAAGAACGAGGCCGACCGGATCATCGGTGAGGCCCGCACGAAGGCGGAGCGCCTCGAGTCCGAGGCGAAGGGCAAGTCCGACCGCCTCGAGGCCGACGCCCGCAAGCGCTCCGAGATGCTCGACGTCGAGACGGCCGAGCGCCGCCAGCAGATGTTCGGCGAGCTCGAGCGCGAGCGCGACAAGCTCAACGGCGAGGTCGAGCGGCTCCGGTCGTTCGAGCGGGAGTACCGGTCGCGGCTCAAGACCTACTTCACGCAGCAGCTCGACGCGCTCGGCGGACCGGTCGAGACCCAGCCGGTCTCCGACATCTCCTCCGCCGCCCCGAAGCGCCTCCGCTCCATCCTCGGCGACGACGAGGCCTGAGCGACCGCACTACCGACGACGCCCCGCGACCCGACGGTCGCGGGGCGTCGTCGCGTCCCGAGACATCTCCTTGAGTGCGTCCGGGACGACGGATAGGGTCCCCTCACTGCGGGCGGCCCGGCCCGTGTCGGACGACAGGGGGCTCGACATGTCGGAGGCAGTCGTCGGCGAGGACACGTGGACCACGGCGGAGATCGACGAGGTCGTCGCCGGCCTCGAGGCGCAGCGCGCCGAGCTCACCGCCCACATCGACGCGCAGGAGCGCGAGCTCGAGGGACTCTTCCGCGACGCGGGCGACAGAGCCGGTCCGGACGCCGCCGACCTGGGCGCGTCCAGCTTCGAGCGCGACCACGAGCTCACGCTCGTCTCCGGCGAGCGTGACGCCCTCGTGCAGATCGAGCACGCGCTGCAGCGGGTCCGGGCCGGGAAGCTCGGCCTCTGCGAGGGCTGTGGCCAGGCCATCCCCAAGATGCGCGTCGTCGCGTTCCCGCGTGCCACACTGTGCGTGTCATGCAAGCAGCGCGAGGAACGTCGCTGAGCTCCGGCTCGGGCGACCACGAGAGCCGGCCCGACTCCGACGACACCCCCGACGTCCCCGCCGGTGACGCGCCCGGTCGCCTTCCCCGGCGCCGCGCGTGGGCGATCTTCGCGGTGGTCGCGCTCGCGACGTACCTGCTCGACCTCGCGACCAAGCAGCTCGCCCTGACCCACCTGCAGGAGGCGGACGGCAGCCGTCCCCGCGTCGACCTGATCGGCGACCTCCTGGGCCTGCAGCTCGCGTTCAACCCCGGCGCCGCGTTCAGCCTCGGCGAGGACTTCACCGTCGTCATCTCCTGCGTCGCGATCGTCGCGACGTGCGTGGTGCTCTACTTCAGCACCCGGCTCCGCAGCCCGCTGTGGGCCGTCGGGATGGGCGTGCTGCTCGCCGGGATCACGGGCAACCTGACCGACCGGCTGTTCCGCGACCCGGCGCCCTTCCACGGTCACGTGGTCGACATGATCGAGCTGCCGAACTTCCCGATCTTCAACGTCGCCGACATGTGCATCAACATCGCGGCGGCGCTCATCATCATCCAGTCGTTCCGCGGCATCCGGCTCGACGGCAGCCGCATCGAGGAGCCGGAGAAGCCGGCGAAGGCCGCGAGGCGCGCCCAGGCCGGGCGGGCGGTCGACGAGCCCGCCGAGGAGGCCGACGCGTGAGCACCGACCGCCGCGTCGTGCTCGTGCCCGAGGGCTTGGCCGGCGAGCGGATCGACGCCGCCATGGCCCGCATGTTCGGGTTCAGCCGCAGCCGTGCCGCCGAGCTCATCGCGGAGGGCAACGTCGTGCTGGACGGATCGCCGGTCGCGAAGTCGGAGCGGGTCGGTGCCGGAGCGATGCTCGAGGTCGAGATCCCGGCCGTGGTGGACCCGCTCGAGGTCGTGCCCGAGATCGTCGAGGGCATCGGGATCATCCACGACGACGACGACATCGTCGTGATCGACAAGCCGGTCGGTGTGGCCGTGCACCCGTCGCCGGGATGGCGCGGCCCGACGGTCGTCGGTCACCTGGCGGGCGCGGGCTTCCGCATCGCCACCTCGGGCGCCTCGGAGCGCCAGGGGATCGTGCAGCGGCTCGACGTGGGCACCTCGGGCGTGATGGTGATCTGCAAGTCGGAGTCGGCGTACTCGCTGCTGAAGAACGCGTTCCGACGCCGGGAGATCGACAAGATCTACCACGCGCTCGTGCAGGGCCACCCCGATCCCCACACCGGCACGGTGGACGCGCCGATCGGCCGCCACCCGAAGTCCGACTGGAAGTTCGCCGTGATGGCCGACGGTCGCGCGAGCGTGACGCACTACGAGACGCTCGAGGCGCACCGGTTCGCGAGCCTCCTCGAGATCCACCTCGAGACCGGGCGCACCCACCAGATCCGCGTCCACATGTCGGCCCTCAAGCACCCCTGCGTGGGCGACCTCACGTACGGCGCGGACCCGACCCTGGCCCGCCGTGTCGGACTCGAGCGGCAGTGGCTGCACGCCGTGCGGCTGGGCTTCGTGCACCCCGGGACGGGGGAGTACGTCTCGTACGAGTCGGGCTACCCCGACGACCTGGCGGACGCGCTCGAGGTCGTCCGCGACGCGCACTGACGTGGCGCCGTACGGCCCAGGACTGTCGGTGGCGGGTGCCATGCTCGAGCTCGTCGGTCACGTAGGCTGACGTCCTTCCCCGTGGCACCCGTCGCACCCCGTTCGTCCCCGTTCGCCCATGCCCGTCGAGGAGCGCACTGACCCCCATGGCTGCCGGATCCGACTCGTTCGTCCACCTGCACGTCCACACCGAGTACTCGATGCTCGACGGCGCCTCGCTGCTGGACGGGCTGTTCTCCCGGGTCGTCGACCTCGGGATGCCCGCGATCGCGATGACCGACCACGGCAACCTGCACGGTGCCTACGACTTCTACTCGAAGGCGCGCAAGCACGGGGTCAACCCGATCATCGGGATCGAGGCGTACCTGACGCCGCAGACCCACCGCAGCGAGCGGCGTCGGGTGCGGTGGGGCAAGGGTGACACCAAGGAGGAGAGCGGCGACGACGTCGCCGGCGGCGGCGCCTACACCCACATGACCATGTGGGCGGAGAGCACCGAGGGCATGCACAACCTGTTCCGGCTCTCGTCGAAGTCGAGCCTGGAGGGTTACTACTACAAGCCCCGCGCCGACCGGGAGCTGCTGCAGACCTACGGCAAGGGCCTCATCGCGACGACGGGCTGTCCCTCGGGCGAGGTGCAGACGCGGCTCCGCCTGGGGCAGTACGAGGAGGCGAAGCGCTCCGCGGCCGAGTTCCAGGACATCTTCGGGAAGGACAGCTTCTTCCTCGAGCTGATGGACCACGGGCTCGACATCGAGAAGCGGGTCCGTGACGACCTGCTGCGGCTCGGCAAGGAGCTCGACATCCCGCGGGTCGCCACGAACGACTCGCACTACAACAACCCCGAGGACGCGGACGCGCAGGACGCGCTCATCTGCGTGGCGTCGGGCCGCCGGCTCGCCGACCCGAACCGTCTCAAGTTCGACGGCGGCGGTTACTACATCAAGTCGGCCGCCGAGATGCGCGAGCTGTGGGTCGACAAGTTCGACATGAAGGACGCGTGCGACAACACGCTCGCGATCGCCGAGCGGTGCTCGGTGGACTTCACGGAGTCGACCGGTGGCTACATGGCGCGCGCCGACATCCCGCCGAGCGAGACCGAGGACTCCTGGTTCCGCAAGGAGGTCTGGCGCGGCATCGAGTCGCGGTACCCCGGCGACGCGCTCACCGACGAGGTCCGCGAGCGCGTCGAGATGGAGCTCGGCGTCGTCGCGGCCAAGGGTTACTGCGGCTACTTCCTCGTGGTCGCCGACTTCATCCAGTGGTCGAAGGACAACGGCATCCGCGTGGGTCCCGGCCGTGGATCCGGTGCGGGCTCGATCGCGGCGTACGCGCTGCGGATCACCGACCTGTGCCCGCTGGAGCACGGCCTGATCTTCGAGCGGTTCCTCAACCCCGAGCGTCCCTCGATGCCCGACTTCGACATCGACTTCGACGAGCGTCGGCGCACCGAGGTCATCCAGTACGTGGTGAACAAGTACGGCTCGGAGTACGTGGCGTACATCGCGACGTTCGGCCGGATCAAGGCGAAGCAGGCCATCAAGGACGCGGCCCGCGTGCTCGACTACGGCTTCGCCGTCAGCGACAAGATCACCAAGGCGCTGCCGCCCGACATCATGGGCAAGGGCGTCCCCCTCAAGGAGCTCTTCAACGAGGGGCACAAGCGCTACAACGACGGCGGCGAGTTCCGCGAGCTGCACGCCTCCGACCACGACGTGCGCACGATCTACGAGACCGCGGTCGGCCTCGAGGGCCAGATCCGGCAGTGGGGCGTGCACGCGGCGGGCGTGATCATGTCGAGCGCGCCGCTCGTCGACGTCGTGCCGATCATGAAGCGCGAGCAGGACGGCGCGATCATCACGCAGTTCGACTACCCGATGTGCGAGTCGCTCGGGCTGGTCAAGATGGACTTCCTCGGCCTGCGCAACCTCACGGTGCTCGACGACGCGGTGCGCAACATCGAGGCGAACCGCGGCGAGAAGGTCGTGCTCGAGGACCTGGCGTTCGACGATCCGGCGACGTACGACCTGCTGTCCCGCGGCGACACCCTCGGCGTCTTCCAGCTCGACGGCGGGCCGATGCGGTCGCTGCTGCGCAGCATGCGGCCGGACAAGTTCGCCGACATCTCGGCCGTGGGCGCGCTCTACCGCCCGGGCCCGATGGGCGCGGACTCCCACAACAAGTACGCGCGGCGCAAGAACGGTCGCGAGCCGATCGAGCCGATCCATCCCGAGCTCGAGAAGCCGCTGGAGACGGTGCTCGGCGAGACCTACGGCCTGATCGTCTACCAGGAGCAGGTCATGGAGATCGCCCAGGTGCTGGCCGGGTTCAGCCTGGGCCAGGCCGACAACCTGCGGCGCGCCATGGGCAAGAAGAAGAAGGAGGAGCTCGACAAGCAGTACGCCGGGTTCCAGGGCGGCATGCTCGAGCGCGGCTACTCGCAAGAGGCGATCACCGCGCTCTGGGAGATCCTCCTGCCCTTCTCCGACTACGCCTTCAACAAGGCCCACTCGGCGGCGTACGGCGTGGTGTCCTACTGGACGGCCTACCTCAAGGCGAACTACCCGTCGGAGTACATGGCGGCGCTCCTCACCTCGGTGAAGGACGACAAGGACAAGTCGGCGATCTACCTCAACGAGTGCCGGCGCATGAAGATCCAGGTGCTGCCGCCCGACGTGAACGAGTCCTCGCACAACTTCACGCCGGTCGGCACCGACGTGCGCTTCGGACTCACCGCGGTGCGCAACGTCGGCGCCAACGTCGTGGAGCAGATCGTGAACGCCCGCGAGGAGAAGGGGCGCTACACCGACTTCAACGACTTCATGTCGAAGGTGCCGCTGCAGGCCTGCAACAAGCGGGTCATCGAGTCGCTCATCAAGTCGGGCGCGTTCGACGACATGAAGCACCGGCGGCGGGCGCTCGTCGCGGTGCACGAGACCGCGGTGGACCAGTACGTCGACATCAAGAAGAACGAGGCGATCGGTCAGGACTCGCTCTTCGGCGGCCTCGACGAGGCCGACAGCGACGGCGGTGCCTTCGGTGTGACGGTGACGCTCCCGGACATCGACGAGTGGGACAAGATGACCCTGCTCGGCCACGAGCGGGAGATGCTCGGCCTCTACGTCTCCGACCACCCGTTGATGGGCCTCGAGCACGTGCTCGCCCAGGGCACCGACACGACCGTTGGCCAGCTGCTGCTGGGCGAGGAGCGCTCCCACGGCTCCCGCATCACGGTCAGCGGTCTCGTCACCGCGGTGCAGCGCAAGATCACGAAGAAGGGCGACGCCTGGGCGACGGTCACGCTGGAGGACCTGGAGGGCGGCATCGAGGTGCTGTTCTTCCCGAGCTCCTACCAGCTGGTCGCGCAGCACCTCGCGCCCGACTCCATCATCCGCGTCACCGGCACACTCTCGCGTGACAAGGAGCAGCCGGAGATCCGCGGCCAGGAGGTCAGCGTCCCCGATCTCACCGAGGGACCGAGCGGACCCGTGGTGGTGTCGATGCCCTCGACGCGCTGCACGGCCCCGGTCGTGGCGCAGCTGAAGAGCGTGCTCGGCGACCACCCCGGCATGACCGAGGTGCACCTCCGGCTGCTGACGCGGGGCACGACGACGCTCCTCAAGGTCGACGACCGCCTGAGGGTGACGCCGAGCCCGTCGCTCTACGCCGACCTCAAGCAGCTGCTCGGTCCCGGGTGCCTGGCGGTCGCGGACTCCCGTGGCTGACCACGTCGCGTCCCACGTCGCGGATCGCGGCGCGGATCGCGGCGCGGATCGCGGCGCGGACGGTGCTGGTGGCACGGCTGTCCCGGTGGGAGCGGACCTGTCCCGACGCCGGGCCGGGCACCGGTCGGTGCGGGGCGGCCTGCGCGACGATGCCGTCGCGGTGCTGCGCCTGTTGCACCTGTCCGTCCAGGTCGCCGTCGTCGGTGCGCTGGTCTGGGTGTGGTGGTGGCACCCGGGCAGCGGCGTCGCCTCCGGCGGGGAGTTCTACCCGCGGGTGACGAGCATCGAGGGCACGATCACCGGCACGGCGTCCTACCTGGTCGTGGCCGGCGCGGCCGGTGCCGTGGTCGGCGGCGTCGCCGCGTGGCGGCTGCGCGACCGGCCGTGGGTCGCGCTGCTCGGTTCCGTCGTCGTCGCGCTCGCGGGCAGCGTGGTGCTCGCCTGGCTCGGCCACCTGCTCGGGCCCGAGGACCCGCTGGCGGTGGCCGCACGGAGCGCCGACGGCACGCGGGTGCCGTACGACCTCGTCGTGGAGGGCCGAGGCGCGTACGCCGCGATGCCGGCCGGCGCCGCGACCGCGGTCGCGCTCGGTTTCCTCCTCGTGCGCGGCCGACGTCCGCACGGGGACCCCTCCCGCCGCGACTGAAACGGGCGAATCGGGGTAGGGAGGGAGCCGGTCCGGCCCACCCGGCCGGGCTCACGCCGCGCGATCCGTCGCTCCGAGGGGGAACCACATGAGCACGCAGCCACCTGCAGGTCCGGGCCGGCCGGACGACGGCCCGACGCGCGCGTCGGGGCGGACTCCCGACGTTCCCGACACCTGGCCCGCGAGCGGACCCGTCGGCGGCCCGCCCCCGCAGCAGCCGGGCCAGCCGGAGCAACCGATCCAGCCGCAGCAGCCCGGTTTCCTGCAGCAGCCGGGCTACGGCGGACCGCCGGCCTACGGCCAACAGGGCCCGCCGCACGAGGCGTACGGACAGCAGGGCTACGGCCAGCAGGGGTACGGCCAGCAGGGGTACGGACAGGCGTACGGGCCGGGCTACGGGGAGCAGTACGCCGGGCCGGGGGAGTACGGCACTCCGCCGGGTGCCCCGGGGTCGGCGCCCCGCCGCCGCGGCCGGTGGATCGCGGGCGGCATCGCGGGCGTGCTCGGTCTGTCGTTGATCGGCGGCGGTGTCTGGGCGTGGCAGGCCTACTTCGCGACCGGACCGCAGGCCGCGGAGGCCCTGCCGGTCGACACCCTCGTCTACGTGGGCGTCGACCTCGACCCGAGCGGCCAGCAGAAGCTGGCTGCTCTCGACATGCTCGAGAAGTTCCCGGCGTTCGACGAGGAGGTCGGCCTCGATCGCGACGACGACCTCCGCCGCGAGATCTTCGACGGCATCGTCGGCGGCACCAGCTGTGACGACCTCGACTTCGACGACGACGTCGACCCGTGGCTGGGCGACCGGTTCGGGATCGGCATCGTCCCGTCCTCGGGCGACCGCCCCCACTTCCCGGAGCTCGACGGCGACGTGGTGGTCGTCGTGCAGGTCGACGACGCCGACGGTGCCGATGCCGCGATGACGGACCTCGCGGACTGCAGTGGTGCCGACGACGAGCTCGGCTGGGCGGTCGACGGCGGCTGGATGATCGTGACCGAGAGCGACGACCTGGCCGCCGACGTGCTGGATGCCGCGGGCGAGGGATCCCTCGCCGACGACGAGACCTACCGCCGATGGATCGGAGAGACCGGTGACGCCGGCATCCTCAGCGCCTATGCGGCGCCCGACACCGCCACGCGGGCCGTGGAGAGCCTCGTGGACGACGGGTTGATCGACCCGTCGTACGAGGACCAGGCGCTCGAGAGCGCCGCGGACTTCGAGGGTGCGGCTCTGACGCTGCGGTTCGCCGACGGCGGACTCGAGCTGGCCGCCGCGACGCAGGCGGCGACCGAGGACGGGGCCCCGCAGGTCACCGACGGCACGGCGGCCGAGCTCGCGGGCGGCCTTCCGGCCGACACCGCTGCGGTGGCGGCGATCGGTCTGGTCGACGGGTGGTACGACGCGCTCCTCGAGCAGCTCGAGTCCAACGGGATCAGCCGGGACGAGATCGACGACGCCGTCGACACGATCGAGGACGAGACCGGCCTCTCCCTGCCGGAGGACGCCGAGACGCTGCTGGGGGAGGGCGCTGCGGTGTCCGTGGGCAGCGGGATCGACGTCGACCAGCTCGACGACGGCGACATCGAGGGCGCGGAGGTCGGCATGACGGTCCGCTCGGACGAGACGGACGCGATCTCGGACCTGGTCGACGACCTCCTCGACGCCCTGGGTGCACCGCGCGACTTCGACCCGAACGTGACGGCGGGTGGCGACGGCACGACGGTGGCGAGCCCCGCGTCGGGCTACGCGGACGACCTGGCGTCGTCCGACGGGCTGGCGGACTCCGAACTGTTCCGCGACGTCGTCCCGGAGACCGACGGGGTGCACGCCCTGGTGTTCGTCGACTTCACCGCCGACGGTGGCTGGCTCGCCGACATCGTGCGTGCCGACGGCGAGCACGAGGTGGCGGACAACCTCGAGCCGCTGGCCGCCCTCGGGCTGTCGGTGCGTGTCGACGGGGACGTCGCCCACACGCTCCTCCGCGTGACGACCACCGACTGACGCCGCCGGCCCTGGTGCGTTGCGCCGAGTTGCGGGTTGCGTCGCAAGCGGTGCGTCGTCGCTCCCGAATTTGATCCACAGGGCCTCACCAACAGGTGGTGATCGAACGTCTGTTCGACTAAACTCGGGGACATGGATCGGGGGACCCCCACCACGGCGAGCGCGTTGATCGACGTGGTCCGCGACACGACGCGTACGGCGCGGGTCGCGGAGGCAGCGGCGTTTGCAGCGGTCGGTGACTGGGCGGATGCCCACACCTCGGATGCGGTGGTGGGCGACCCGATCGGCGCGCTCGGCGAGTGGCTCGATCCCGAGTACGGCGAGGTCCTGGCTGGTGATCAGTTCCTCGAGCTCGGCGGGCCGGGTGCGCCGGTCGTGGCGGAGTTCTGCATCGGCGAGATCGCCGCGATCCGTGGCTGTTCCTTCGACGCGGCCCGCCGGCTCGTGGGTGATGCGGTGGAGCTGCGCCACCGGCTGCCGCGGGTCCACGCCCGGATCGTGGCCGGCGAGGTCGAGGTCTGGCGAGGACGCCGGATCGCCCAACAGACCCGTGTCCTGTCGTCCGAGGGAGCGGGGTTCGTCGACGCACACATCGCGTACGTCGCCGGCCGCGCCACCACCGGCGACGTCGACCGGCTCGTCGCGGAAGCGGCGGCGCGGTTCGACCCCGAGTCCCTCGAAGCGGAGCGGCTCGATGCGGACGCGGGTCGGCACGTGACGATCGACTTCAGCGGTCTGGCCCACCGGGACCCGTTGATCGGCACGCTCCGCGGCACCGTCGATGTCACCGGCTCGCTCGACCTCGCTGATGCGCTCGATCTCGAGCGCGCTGTGGCGCGCGTCGCCGGGCAGCTCGCCGACTTGGGCAGCGTGGACGATCTCGGCGTACGGCGCTCGATCGCGCTGGGTGAGATCGCGCGCCGCTCCGACGGCATCGGCACCCTTGCCTTCTCGGGCGAGGAGGCTTCGAGCGCGGAGGATCGGCCGGTGCTGCGGTCGAAGCGGGACGTGGTGCTCTACGTGCATCTCGACCAGGCCGCGATCACCGGCACCCTCACCGGCATGGGTCCGGGTGTCGACGCCTGCACCGGCACCACCGGGATCGACCTCGCCCGGCTCGACACCCCCGGCATGCCCCGCGGCCCGATCACAGCTGAACAGATCCGGGCCTGGTGCGGCAGCCCGAACACGCGAGTGACCGTCAAGCCGGTCATCGACCTGACCGCCGCCGCGACCTCAGCCGCCGCGACCGTCGGTGTCGCGGTGCTGGCGGTCGATGGGTATCGCCCGACGGAGCGGATCGCGGACCACGTGCGGCTCCGCTGGCCGCGGTGCGTGTTCCCGCACTGCACCCGCAGCGCCCGTGCATCCGACCTCGACCACCGCAACGCCTACGACCCGTCCACAGCGCGCGGAACGGGCCAGACCTCCACGAGCAACCTGTATCCGCTGTGCCGTCGGCACCACCGGATGAAGACGCATCCGGAGTTCGCCACCGGACGTCGCTGGACCTACCGACCCACGGACCCCGACCGTGGCGAACCACCTGGCGCAGTCATCTGGACCAGCCCCACCGGACTCAGCTACGTCGTCGATCCCGACGGGACCCGTCCATGGCCACCGCCAGACGGCTACGCGACCTGATCCGACCCGTCCGCACGACATTTCGCCGCCCGACCACGCTTCGTGGTCGGGCGGCGAAGCATGCCCAGACCGCCGGGCCTCCGCTCCCGGCAGCCGATCCGCTGACTGTGCGGTAGCGACACTCGGGACGCGCGGAGATGTGTCGTCACCGCACAGTTCGCCCGATTGGCCGAGACCCGCCGGCTCCGCTGAGACCCCCGGCTCCGCCGATTTCGCCGAGTCGAACGCCCGGACGACGGGAGCGGCTCTGGCGCGGGCGGAGTTAGTCGCGCGCGACCGCTGCCACGATCGCCTCGGTCACCGCGATGAGGTCGCCCGGGCGCAGCTCGAGGTCGAGCCCGCGACGGCCGCCGGAGACCAGCACGGTGGCGTGGTCCAGCGCGCCGGTGTCGACGACGGTGCGGAGCCGACGCTTCTGGCCGATGGGGGAGATGCCGCCGACGACGTACCCCGTGCTCCGCTCCGCCGCCGCCACCTCCGCGAGGCGCACCTTGCGGGCGCCCAGTGCGGTCGCGATCGCCTTGAGGTCGAGGGTGCCCGCGACCGGCACGACGCCGACGCACAGCTCGCCGTCCGCCTCGACGACGATCGTCTTGAGCACCCGGGCGGGGTCGACGCCGAGCAGGGTGGCGGCTTCCTCGCCGTACGACGTGGCGCGGGGGTCGTGCTCGTAGGGGTGCAGCTCGAACCAGGTCCCGGCCGCAGTCAGCGCGGCTGTCGCCGGAGTGCCCCCGCTCGCCCCACGCTTCCTCGCCACGCGACGGAGCCTAGGTCCGTCGTCAGTTGGGCGACCAGCCCGTGCGGTTGAGGTGCGTCGCCGGGAGCGACGGGATGACGTTGATCGCGCGCAGCTCGGCCGAGAACAGCTCGGCCAGCAACGTGTAGCGCTCCTCGGGGTCGGGCGTCTCGAGGAGGCGCTGGCGGTCGGAGAGCGGCAGCGGCGCGACGGCCGACATCGCCCACGACCGGTAGACGGGGTCCGTGGGGAGGGAACCGGCGACGACGGTGCCGCCGAGCTCGGCGACCACGGCCTGGTACGCCGCGAACAACGCCCCCGTGTGCTCGACCGCCGAATCGGGCGGCGCGACGAGGCGCTCCGGCAGGACGACGACCTCGCCGACGGGGAAGGTGCCGTCGACGTCGAGGCTGTCGAGCCGGATGCGGTCGCGGCAGACCGCGATGACCTCGAAGGTGCCGTCGCCGGAGTCCTCGACCTCGGTCAGCTGGAGCCGGCAGCCGACGCGGTGGAGCGACTGGTTGCCCCGGTTGCCGACCTCGTAGCCGTCGCGGATCGCGACCGAGCCGAACAGCCGCTGGGCCGGGTCGGGCATCGCGGCGAGGTGCTGGACGAGCGCGACGTACCGGTCCTCGAAGACCCGCAGCGGCACCGTCAGCCCCGGGAAGAGCACCGAGTTGAGCGGGAACATCGGCAGCCGCTCGGTGCCGTCGTCGTCCGGCCCGTCCGCCCCTCCCGCGCTCTCGGTCACGACTCGACCCTAGGTGATGCGTCCCACCGTCCACCGCGGTGCGGCCGCGGGTCGCGCGGCGGCCTAGAATCGGGGCCATGTCTTCGCCCGCTTCCGGCGCCCTGCTGCGCCGCATCGACCTGCGCGGAGCGACCCCCGGTTCCCTCGACTACCGGGCGGTCGTGCCGCGCGCCGACTTCGACGTCGAGGCGGCGGTCCCGGCGGTGCATGCGATCACGGAGGCCGTGCGCGAGCGCGGCGTCGAGGCGATCCTCGAGCTGGGTGCCCGGTTCGACGGCGTCGCGCTCGACGACATCCGCGTCCCGGCCGGGGCGACGGAGCGCGCGCTGGCCGAGCTCGACCCCGCCATCCGCGCGGGCCTCGAGGAGTCGGTGGCGCGGCTGCGGAAGACGTGCGCCGCCGAGCTCGAGACCGACGCGGTCACCGACCTCGGGCCCGGCGCCCGCGTGACGCACCGCAAGGTGCCCGTCGACCGGGTGGGGCTCTACGTGCCCGGCGGCCTCGCGCCGCTGGTCTCCAGCGTCCTCATGAACGTCGTGCCCGCGCAGGTCGCCGGCGTCCGGTCGATTGCGCTCGCGAGCCCGCCGCAGAAGGCGTTCGGCGGCTCCGTGCACCCCACGATCCTGGCGGCGTGCGCGTTGCTCGGCGTGGAGGAGGTGTACGCCGTGGGCGGGGCCCAGGCGATCGCGATGTTCGCCTACGGAACCGGCCCGTGCCGCAAGGTCGACCTCGTCACGGGGCCGGGCAACATCTACGTCGTCACGGCGAAGCGCCTGCTCAAGGGCCTCGTCGGCATCGACTCCGAGGCGGGCCCGACCGAGATCGCGATCCTCGCCGACGAGACCGCCGACCCGGCCTTCGTGGCCGCCGACCTCATCAGCCAGGCCGAGCACGACCCGCTGGCCGCGTCCGTGCTCGTCACCCCCAGCACGACGCTCGCCGACGGCGTCGACGCCGAGCTCGAGAAGCAGGTCGGCGCGACCACGCACGTCGAGCGGATCCGCACGTCGCTGACGGGGGAGCAGTCCGGCGTGGTGCTGGTCGACGACCTCGAGCAGGGCCTCGACGTGGTCAACGCCTACGCGGCCGAGCACCTCGAGATCCACACCGACGACGCCGCGGCGTGGGCGGCCCGGGTGCGCAACGCCGGCGCGGTGTTCGTGGGCCCCTACGCCCCGGTCAGCCTGGGCGACTACTGCGCGGGCTCCAACCACGTGCTGCCGACCGGCGGCTGCGCCTGCCACTCCTCGGGCCTCTCGGTCCGCGCGTTCACCAAGTCGGTGCACGTCGTGGAGTACGACCGGCAGGGGCTCGCCGACGTCGCCGACCACGTCGTCACGCTCGCCGAGGCGGAGGACCTGCCGGGCCACGGTGCCGCGGTGAAGGTGCGGTTGACGTGAGCGCCGTCGAGGCGCCCGCGGACACCTCCTGGCTGCCGCTCCGCGACGAGCTGGCCGGGATCGCGCCGTACGGCGCACCGCAGCTCGACGTCCCCGTGCAGCTGAACGTCAACGAGAACCCCTACGGGCCCTCGGAGGCGTGCGTCGCGGACATCGCCGCGTCGGTGGCGGACGCGGCGCGCACCCTCAACCGCTACCCCGACCGCGAGTTCGTGGCCCTGCGCACCGCGCTGGCGGCCTACCTCTCCCGCGACGTCGCGGCCGGCCAGGCGCCGATCGCGCCGGAGCAGGTGTGGGCGGCCAACGGCTCCAACGAGGTGATGCTGCAGCTGCTGCAGGCGTTCGGGGGCCCGGGGCGCACGGCGCTGAGCTTCGCGCCGACGTACTCGATGTATCCGGAGTACGCCCGCGACACCAACACCGGCTGGGTCGCGGGACGCCGCGCGGAGGACTTCGCGCTCGACCTCGACGCCGCGGCCGGGCTGATCGCGGAGCACCGGCCGAGCGTGGTCCTGCTGCCGAGCCCGAACAACCCGACGGGCACGGCGCTGCCGCCCGCCGCGGTCGACGCCCTGTGCGCCGCCGCCGCGGAGCACGGCAACGACGGGCGCGGGGGACTGGTGGTGGTGGACGAGGCGTACGGCGAGTTCCGCCGCACCGGCACCCCGAGCGCCGTCGAGCTGCTGCCCACCCACCGCAACCTCGTCGTGTCCCGCACCATGAGCAAGGCCTTCGCGGGCGCGGGTCTGCGACTGGGCTACCTCGTCGCCGACCCGGCCGTGACCGACGCGATCCGGGTCGTGCGGCTGCCCTACCACCTGTCGGCGACGACGCAGGCGACCGCGCTCGCGGCCCTGCGGCACACCGACGAGCTGCTCGGGCAGGTCGACGCGCTCCGCGGCGAGCGCGACCGGCTCGTCGACTGGCTGCGGGAGCAGGGCCACGAGGTCGCCGACTCCGACGCCAACTTCGTGCTGTTCGGCCGCTTCGCCGACCGGCACGCGGTGTGGCAGGGCCTGCTCGACCACGGCGTCCTCATCCGCGAGACCGGCCCCGACGGTTGGCTGCGGGTCTCGGTCGGCACGCCCGCCGAGATGGCCGCCTTCCGTGACGCCCTCACGACCGTCCTCCCCTCCCTCACCCCGTCCCCCCTCCAGGAGAACCAGTGAGCACCCCCCGCACCGCGCGCCTCGAGCGCACCACGAGCGAGTCGAAGATCGTCGTCGAGATCGACGTCGACGGCACGGGCACGCACGACATCTCCACGGGCGTCGGCTTCTACGACCACATGCTCACCGCCTTCGCGCGGCACGCGCTCGTCGACCTGACGGTGCGCGCCGAGGGCGACACCTGGATCGACGCGCACCACACGGTCGAGGACACCGCGATCGTGCTCGGGCAGGCGATCCGCGAGGCGCTCGGGGACAAGAAGGGCACCCGGCGCTTCGGTGACGCGACCGTGCCGCTCGACGAGGCGCTCGTGCAGGCCGTCGTCGACATCTCGGGCCGTCCCTACTGCGTGCACACGGGCGAGCCGGCCGGCCAGGAGTACGTGCAGCTCGGCGGTTCCGGCGTGTCCTACCTCGGCTCCCTGACCAAGCACGTCTTCGAGACCATCGCGTTCCACGGCCACCTGGCGCTCCACGTGCGCGTGCTCGCGGGCCGCGAGCCGCACCACATCGTCGAGACGCAGTTCAAGGCGTTCGCGCGGGCCTTCCGCGACGCGGTCGCGCTCGACCCGCGGGAGACCGGCGTGCCGTCCACCAAGGGCACCCTGTGACGGCACCTGCCCGCGCGGCAGGCGAGCGGCCGACGGTCGTCGTCCTCGACTACGGCTCCGGCAACCTGCGGTCCGCCGTGCGTGCGGTCGAGCGGGCCGGTGCGGAGGTCGTGCTCACCTCCGACAAGCAGGCGGCGCTCGACGCCGACGGCCTGCTGGTGCCGGGGGTCGGCGCGTACGCCGCGTGCATGGCCGGGCTGCGCGCCGTGAAGGGCGACGAGATCATCGGGCGGAGGCTCGCGGGCGGTCGTCCGGTGCTCGGCATCTGCGTGGGCATGCAGATCCTGTTCGGCCGGGGCATCGAGCACGGTGTCGAGACCGTCGGCTGCGACGAGTGGCCCGGCACGATCGAGCGGCTCGAGGCCCCTGTCGTGCCGCACATGGGCTGGAACACGGTCGACGTGCCGGAGGGCACCACGCTGTTCGCCGGCGTCGAGGATGAGCGGTTCTACTTCGTGCACTCCTATGCGGCCCGGCGCTGGGAGCTCGAGACCAACGACCGCACCCGCGCACCCCTCGTCACCTGGGCCGAGCACGGCGGCGACCGCTTCGTCGCGGCCGTCGAGAACGGCCCCCTCTGGGCCACCCAGTTCCACCCCGAGAAGTCCGGCGACGCCGGCGCGGCCCTGCTGCGCAACTGGGTCGCCACGCTCTGACCCCGTTCCGCCCACCCCGTTCGGTTCCGCAAGAAAGGCAGGCCGCCGTGCCCGCGTCGTACCTCGAGCTCCTCCCCGCCGTCGACATCAAGGGGGGCCAGGCCGTGCAGCTCGTGCAGGGCGTCGACGGCACCGAGAAGCGCTTCGGCGACCCGGTGGAGGCCGCGCTGCGCTGGCAGGAGGCGGGCGCCGAGTGGCTGCACCTCGTCGACCTCGACGGCGCGTTCGGTGTCGGCAGCAACCGCGCGTTGCAGGCGGAGATCGTCGGCCGCCTCGACATCCAGGTGGAGATGAGCGGCGGCATCCGCGACGACGCCTCGCTCGAGGCGGCCC
The DNA here is from genome assembly GCA_036404795.1 of Nocardioides sp. Classification (GTDB taxonomy): domain Bacteria; phylum Actinomycetota; class Actinomycetes; order Propionibacteriales; family Nocardioidaceae; genus Nocardioides. Next base: position 18,478 of record DASWYU010000234.1, read on the forward strand.
TCGCGACCGGATGCCGGCGGGTCAACATCGGCACCGCCGCGATCGAGAACCCCGAGTGGTGCGCGGCCGCGATCGCCCGGCACGGCGACCGGATCGCCGTGGGCCTCGACGTCCGCGGGCGCACGCTCGCCGCGCGGGGCTGGACGCGGGAGGGCGGCGACCTCTACGAGACGCTGGCGCGGCTCGACGGCGAGGGCTGTGCCCGCTATGTGCTGACCGACGTCGACAAGGACGGCATGCTCGCCGGGCCGAACCTGCAGCTGCTGCGCGACGTCTGCGCCGCGACCGACCGGCCGGTCGTCGCCTCCGGCGGCGTCACCACGCTCGACGACGTCCGCGCGCTGATGGAGCTCGTGCCGCTCGGCGTCGAGGGCGCGATCGCGGGCACGGCGCTCTACGAGGGTCGCTTCACCCTCGCCGACGCGCTCGCGCTGACGAAGGGCGCGGGGGCGTGAGCCTCGCCGTACGGGTCATCCCGTGCCTCGACGTCGACGGCGGCCGGGTCGTCAAGGGAATCAACTTCCGGGAGCTCCGTGACGCGGGGGACCCGGTGGAGCTGGCCCGCACCTACGACGCCGAGGGCGCCGACGAGCTGACCTTCCTCGACATCTCCGCGTCGCACGAGGGACGGGCCACCACGCTCGAGATCGTCGCCCGCACCGCCGAGCAGGTCTTCATCCCGCTGACCGTCGGCGGCGGCATCTCCAGCGTCGAGGACGTCGACCGGCTGTTGCGCGCCGGCGCCGACAAGATCGCCGTCAACACCGCCGCGATCCGCCGCCCGGAGCTCGTCGCGGAGATCGCCGACCGGTTCGGCAACCAGGTGCTCGTGCTGTCCGTCGACGCGCGGCGCGTGCCCGCCGGCGGCGACGGCACCGCCTCGGGGTTCGAGGTCACCACGCACGGCGGCCGGCGGTCGGCGGGCCTCGACGCGATCGAGTGGGCGGCGCGGGCCGCGGAGCTGGGGGCGGGGGAGATCCTGCTCAACGCGATGGACGCCGACGGCACCCAGGACGGCTTCGACCTGGAGCTGCTCCGCGCCGTTCGCCGTGAGGTCTCCGTGCCGGTCATCGCCTCCGGCGGCGCGGGCGCCGTCGAGCACTTCGCCCCCGCGGTCGACGCGGGCGCCGACGCGGTGCTCGCCGCGACGGTCTTCCACTTCGGCACGCTGCGCATCGGCGAGGTCAAGACGGCGCTGGCCGACGCGGGCCACCCCGTCCGCTGATCCGCCGAGCTGGGGCTCGCGTCGCGCTCGGCGGTCAGAACCCGAGCGTGGCGATCTGGAAGCGGCGGACGGCGAGGTCGGGGCCGCTGACGTCGACGTCGTGGACCTGGTCGCGGCCGAGCATCCGCAGCAGGACCTCCTGCGGGCGACCGGTGACCACCGCGGGTCCGTCGCCACCCCGCACGACGATGCGGCGCCCGTTGCGGGCGTCGACGGCGACGAGCGGGGCGCCGACCTTGCGGGTCGCCATCGTCGCGATGGGCTTGAGCAGGCGCCACAGCTCGTCCTCGGCCGCGTCGTCGAGGTCGCGGGGCGTCCAGTCGGGCTGGGCGCGGCGGACGTCCTCGTGGTGGACGAAGAACTCGACGGTGTTGACGAGCCGGTCGACGGGACGGATGGCCGCCCAGGTCAGGAACGGGCGGCGCAGCTGGTCGGCCAGCAGTGGCAGGTCGGCGCGCTCCCACCGCTCGGTGGCGCGCCGCGTGAGTCCGGCGAGCGGGGGCAGGAACTCGCCGGCCTGCGCGAGCGGGTTGCGCTCGCGCACGAGGAGGTGGACGACGAGGTCCTTCACGGTCCAGCCGGCGCACAGCGTGGGCGCGTCCGCACCGGCACGGAGCGCGAGGTCGGCGAGGGCGGTGCGCTCGGCCCGCGCGAGGGAGGGAGACGTCGTCGGCACGTCGTCGACCCTACGTCGCGGCCCCGCCCGCCCCGGGGAGGGCGCTCGGGAACGCGTCGCGATAGCTCCGCATCGTGCCCCACGGCGTCGTCACGGACGTCGCGGCGAGCATCGCGCGGACCACCGCGCGGGTCACGCAGGTCGCGGCGGCGTCGAGGAGTTCGTGGAGCACGAGCGGGTACGTCGCGGGATCCGGCGCCTCCGCGTCCGGCGGTGCCGTCGAGAGCGCGAACAGGGTGTCGCCGTCGAACATCGAGTGCACCGGGCGGATCGCGCGGGCGAGGCCGTCGTGGGCGACACCGGCGACCTTCGCGCAGGTGGCCTTCGGCAGCGGCAGGTCGGTGGCGACGACACCGATGGTCGTCGCGAGCGGTGCCCGCCGCGTCGGATCGAGGGTCGCCGCGAGGTCGCGCGCCGCCGCCAGGTCGTCGGCGCCCGGGCGCCGGAGCCCGTCCGGCACGTCGCCGGGCAGGCAGTGGGGGAGTCCCCACAGCTCGCCGGTGGTCGGGTCGACGCACGACCCGACGGCGTTGACGGCGACGAGCGCCCCGACGGTCGCGCCCCCGGACAGCACCACCGAGGCGGATCCGACGCCCCCGCGCAGTCCACCGGCACGCGCGCCCGTGCCGGCACCGACCGACCCGAGCAGTCCGTCGGCACCGGCCGCCGGATCGAGCGCCGCGTCGTGCGCCGCCGCCCCGAGCGCGGCGTCGGGGTGGTTCCGGAACACGCCGCCGCGACCCAGGTCGAACAGGATCGCCGCCGGGACGATCGGCACCACGTCGGCCGCGTCGGCCCCCAGGGGGAACCCGACCCGCCGGTCGAGCAGCCGCTGCACGACGCCGTCGACCGCCGCCAGGCCGAGCGCCGAGCCGCCGCCGAGCACGATCGCGTGGACCCGCTCGACGAGGTTGCGGGGATCGAGCAGGTCCGTCTCCCGCGTGCCGGGACCACCGCCGCGGACGTCGACGCCGGCGACCGCGCCGTACGTCGGCGGAAGCACCACCGTCGTGCCCGTCAGCCAGCCGTCGGAGGTGCGGGAGGCGTGCCCGACCCGGAGGCCCGGCACGTCGAGGATCGAGTTGGTCGGCCCGGCGGCGTCCACGGCGTCAGATCCGCTCGAGCGCCGTGACCAGCGGGTCGAGGCCGAGCGACCCGAGGTCCAGCGCGGCGCGGTGGAACGCCTTGAGGTCGAAGGCATCGCCGTGCCGGGCCCGGGCGGCCTCGCGGGCCTCGAGCCAGATGCGCTCGCCGACCTTGTAGGACGGCGCCTGCCCGGGCCAGCCGAGGTAGCGGTTCACCTCGAACCGGAGGGTGGTGTCGTCGTCGCGGGAGTGCTGGCGCATGAAGGCGAGACCCAGCGCCGGGGTCCAGCGCTCGCCCGGGTGGAACCCGAACGGGTTGTCGGCGGGGATCTCGAGCTGCAGGTGCATGCCGATGTCGACGATGACGCGGGCCGCGCGGAACCCCTGGGCGTCGAGCATCCCGAGCCGGTCGGCGGGGTCGTCGAGGTAGCCGAGCTCGTCCATCAACCGCTCCGCGTAGAGCGCCCAGCCCTCTCCGTGCCCCGAGACCCAGCACATGGTGCGCTGCCAGCGGTTGAGGAGCGTCGAGCGGTAGGCCGTCTGCCCGATCTGGAGGTGGTGCCCCGGGACGCCCTCGTGGAAGACCGTCGTCGTCTCGCGCCACGGGTGGAACTGCTCGATCCCGTCGGGCACCGACCACCACATGCGGCCGGGCCGGGAGAAGTCCTCGCTGGGCCCCGTGTAGTAGATGCCCCCGTCGTTCGTCGGCGCCAGGCAGCACTCGATGCGGCGCACGGGTTCGGGGATGTCGAAGTGCACGTCGGCGAGCTCGCCCACCACCCGGTCGGCGAGCTCCTGCATCCAGCGCCGGAACGGCTCGCGGCCCTCGATGCGGCGCGCAGGGTCGCCCTCGAGGTGGGCCACGGCGACGTCGATCGCGCCGGCGCCGGTGGCGTCCGGGGTGATCCGCGCCGCCGTCGTCCGCATGTCGGCCTCGATGCGGGCGAGCTCCTCCCAGCCCCACGCGTAGGTCTCCTCGAGGTCGATCGTCGCCCCGAGGAACAGGCGGGACGCGAGGGCGTAGTGCTCCCGCCCGACCGCCTCGACGGCGCGGCCCCGCGGCTCCATCTCGTCGGAGAGGAACAGGCCGAGCGAGGCGAGCGCGCCCGTCGCCTCCCGCGCGCCACGCT
>DASWYU010000235.1:0-9768 GCA_036404795.1 Nocardioides sp.
GGTGAAGGGCTCCTCGTCCCAGACGGTCACCCTGACCGTCACGAAGCCGCGCCACTGACCTAGGCTCTGGGCCATGCACGCTTCCGACGTGGAGAACGACCTCGTCAACGTCCTCTTCACCGAGGAGGAGATCCGCGCGAAGCTCGAGGAGCTGGCCCGTCGCATCGAGGCCGACTACGCGGGCAAGGAGCTCCTCGTCGTCGGTGTGCTCCGCGGCGCCATCATGGTGATGGCCGACCTCTCCCGCGCGCTCGACCGCCACGTGGAGACCGACTGGATGGCCGTGTCGTCCTACGGCTCGGGCACGAAGTCGAGCGGCGTCGTGCGGATCCTCAAGGACCTCGACACCGACATCTCCGGCAAGCACGTGCTCGTCGTCGACGAGATCATCGACACGGGCCTGACGCTGAGCTGGCTCATCTCCAACCTCTCCAGCCGCGGCCCGGCGAGCGTCGAGATCGCGACGCTGCTCCGCAAGCCGGAGGCGCTGGCGATGCCGGTGACGCCGAAGTACGTCGGGTGGGACATCCCGAACGAGTTCGTCGTCGGCTACGGGCTCGACTACAACGAGCGCTACCGCAACCTGCGGTGCATCGGCACGCTCGCGCCGCACGTCTACTCCTGAGCCCCCTGCACCTGCCCGGCCCCCGGGCCGCGCGGCTCCCGCGTTCGCCCCGCGCTCCTTGGCATCTGCTGCCAGAATCGGTCGCCAGGGCGAGACACACCGCGCGGGCGCGGTAGTTTCGTCCCCTGAGTCCTGGGCCGGTCCGTGCGACCGCCCGTCGTCACGTCGTGGAAGAAGCCTGTGAAGCGTTTGTTCAAGGGGCCCTGGCTCTGGATCGTCCTCGCCGTGGTGGCGGTGCTGCTCTCGCTGCAGTTCCTCGTGTCCGGTGACGGTGCCGACGAGATCGACACGTCCCGCATGGAGCAGTACGTCGCGGACGGCCAGGTCAAGGACATCACGTTCGTCGACGGCGAGCAGCGCATCGAGGCGACCCTCGACGACGACGTCGACCGTGAGGGCGGTCGCGACGTCGTGGCCTTCTACGTGCAGGGCCAGCAGGAGACGATCCTCGCCGCCGTCGCGGAGCAGGTCGAGGAAGGCACGATCGAGAAGTCGAACTCCGAGAACCCGCAGCCGAGCCTGCTGGGCTCGCTGCTCGTCAGCATCCTGCCCTTCATCATCATCCTGGCGCTCTTCATCTTCCTGATGAACCAGGTGCAGGGCGGCGGCGGCCGTGGCGTCATGCAGTTCGCCAAGTCGAAGGCGAAGCTCATCACCAAGGACATGCCGAAGACGACGTTCGCGGACGTCGCCGGCTGTGACGAGGCGATCGAGGAGCTCGGCGAGATCAAGGAGTTCCTCTCCGAGCCCGCGAAGTTCCAGGCCGTCGGCGCGAAGATCCCGAAGGGCGTGCTGCTCTACGGTCCGCCCGGCACGGGCAAGACCCTCCTCGCGCGCGCTGTCGCCGGCGAGGCGGGCGTGCCGTTCTACTCGATCTCGGGCTCCGACTTCGTCGAGATGTTCGTCGGCGTCGGCGCGAGCCGCGTCCGCGACCTGTTCGAGCAGGCCAAGGAGAACGCCCCCGCGATCGTCTTCATCGACGAGATCGACGCCGTCGGCCGCCACCGCGGCGCCGGCATGGGCGGCGGTCACGACGAGCGGGAGCAGACCCTCAACCAGCTCCTCGTCGAGATGGACGGCTTCGACGTCCGCGGCGGGGTCATCCTCATCGCCGCGACGAACCGCCCCGACGTACTCGACCCCGCGCTGCTGCGTCCCGGTCGCTTCGACCGCCAGATCGGCGTGGACGCCCCCGACCTCTCGGGCCGTCACCGCATCCTCCAGGTCCACTCGCGCGGCAAGCCGCTGGCCGAGGGCATCGACCTCCTGTCCGTGGCGCGCCGCACCCCCGGGTTCAGCGGCGCCGACCTCGCCAACGTGCTCAACGAGGCCGCGCTCCTGACCGCGCGACAGGGCGACAAGCTGATCACCGCGCACGCCCTCGACGAGGCCATCGACCGCGTCATCGCCGGCCCGCAGCGCCGCACCCGACTCATGAACGAGCACGAGAAGCTGGTGACGGCCTACCACGAGGGCGGCCACGCGCTGGTCGCCGCGGCGCTCCCCGGCACGGACCCGGTGCACAAGGTGACGATCCTGCCGCGCGGTCGCGCGCTGGGCTACACGATGGTGCTGCCCGACGAGGACAAGTACTCGCAGACGCGGTCCGAGATGCTCGACAAGCTGGCCTACATGCTGGGCGGCCGCGCCGCGGAGGAGCTCATCTTCCACGACCCGACGACGGGCGCCGGCAACGACATCGAGAAGGCGACGAACCTCGCCCGGGCGATGGTGACGCAGTACGGCATGACCGAACGCCTCGGCGCCATCAAGCTGGGCGAGTCCAACTCGGAGCCGTTCCTCGGCCGCGACCTGGGGCACTCGCGCAACTACTCGGAGGACGTCGCCGCGATCGTCGACGAGGAGACGAAGAAGTTTCTCGCCGTCGCCCACCAGGAGGCGTTCGACATCCTCGAGGAGAACCGCGACGTCCTCGACGCGCTGGTGCTCGCCCTGCTGGAGCGGGAGACGCTCGACAAGGCCGAGATCGCGGCGGTGTTCGAGCCGCTGCGCCGCCGTCCCGTGCGGCCGGCCTGGACGGGCTCCCCGACCCGCAACCCCTCGGCGATCCCGCCGGTCGAGATCCCCGCAGCGGTCCGCGAGCGGGCCGCCGCCGGGGCCGTCGACCTCGAGAAGGGCGAGGGGGGCGCGATCATCACGCCGCCGGGGCCGGGCGGTGACGTCCACGGAGGCGCGCCCGGCACGACCCCGCCGGGACCGCCCGCGCCGGGTGCGCCGTGATCTCGCCGGTGTCGAACCCCGATCCCGCCGAGCGCCCGCCCTACGACCACGACCGTGCCGAGGCAGCGATCCGCGAGCTGCTGCTCGCGATCGGTGAGGACCCCGATCGCGAGGGGCTGCGGGAGACGCCGGCCCGGGTGGCGCGGGCGTACGCCGAGCTGACCGCCGGCCTGCGCCAGCAGCCCGAGGACGTGCTGACGACCACCTTCGACATCGGGCACGACGAGATGGTGCTCGTGCGCGACATCGAGCTGTGGAGCATGTGCGAGCACCACCTGGTGCCCTTCACGGGCGTCGCGCACGTCGGCTACATCCCGTCGGCGAGCGGCAAGATCACCGGCCTCTCGAAGCTGGCCCGGCTGGTCGACGTCTACGCGAAGCGTCCGCAGGTGCAGGAGCGCCTCACGACGCAGGTCGCGGACGCGCTGATGCGCATCCTCGAGCCGCGCGGCTGCATCGTCGTCATCGAGGCGGAGCACCTGTGCATGACGATGCGCGGCGTCCGCAAGGCCGGCGCCCGCACGCTGACGTCGGCCGTGCGCGGCCAGATGCACGACCCGGCGACGCGCTCCGAGGCGATGGCGCTGATCCACAGCCCGCGCCGCTGAGGGGCCGGACAGAAGCCGTGCGTCCGCTCCTCATGGGCGTCGTCAACGTCACGCCCGACTCCTTCTCCGACGGCGGTCGCTGGGCCGACGCCGAACGCGCCGTCGCCCACGGCCTCGACCTCGTCGCCGACGGGGCCGACCTCCTCGACATCGGGGGCGAGTCCACCCGCCCCGGTGCGACGCGACCGCTGCTGGCGGACGAGCTGGACCGCGTCGTACCCGTCATCCGCGACCTCGCCGCCACCGGCGTCACGGTCTCCGTCGACACCATGCGCGCGGAGGTCGCCGGGGCGGCACTCGCCGCCGGCGCGACGGTGGTCAACGACGTGTCGGGCGGCCTGGCCGACCCACGCATCCTCGACGTCACCGCGGAGGCGGGTGCGACGTACGTGGCCATGCACTGGCGCGCCCACTCCGACCGCATGACCGACTTCGCGGTCTACCCCCGCGGGGTGGTGGCGGAGGTGGTCGAGGAGCTGTCCGTACGGCGCGACGCCGCCCTCGCCGCCGGGATCGCCCCCGAGCGGCTCGTGCTGGACCCGGGCCTCGGGTTCGCCAAGGAGGCGCACCACAACTGGGAGCTGCTCGCCGGGCTCGACCGGCTCGCGGGGCTCGGCCACCGCCTGCTCGTCGGAGCCAGCCGGAAGACGTTCCTGGGGCGGTTGCTGGCCGGTCCGGACGGTCCCCGTCCGGTGGACGGACGGGAGCACGGGACGGCCGCACTGACCCTCATGCTGGCGGAGGCCGCCGTGTGGTGCGTGCGGGTGCACGACGTGCGCGCGAGCCACGACGTGCTCGCCGTGCGGGAGGCGTGGGCGAGCGCCGCGCGACTGGCTGGAGCAGCAGCAGGGGAGGAGCAGGAGTGACCGACGAGCTCGCCGTGCGCGGCATCGAGTGTTACGCGCACCACGGCGTCTTCCCCGACGAGCGGCGGGAGGGTCAGCGTTTCGTGGTCGACCTCGTGCTCGGCCTGGACACCGGCCCCGCGGCGGCGTCCGACGACTTGCACGACACCGTGGACTACGGAAGCCTCACCCTGGCGGTGAAGACCGCCGTGGAGTCCGACCCGGTCGACCTGGTCGAGACGGTGGCCCAGCGCATCGCCGACGTGGTGCTGTTGGAGCATCGTGTTGAATGGGTCCGGGTGACGCTCCACAAGCCGGATGCACCCATCCCCACGACGTTCACCGACGTGGCGCTGACGATCGAACGGAAACGAGGCCGAAGGTGACCGAGACTCCGAACCCCCACATCATCGACGCGGACACCCTGACCGGGGAGATGCGACCGATCCGCCGCACGGTGGTCTCGCTGGGGTCCAACCTCGGCGACCGGTTCGCGAACCTGCAGGGTGCGGTCGATGCGCTGGCGGACACGCCGGAGGTGTGGATCACGAACGTCTCCGCGATCTACGAGTCCGAGCCGATCGGCGCCCCCGAGGGCTCCGAGACGTTCCTCAACGCGGTGGTCCTCTTCGACACCACCCTCTCCGCGGCGCGCCTCGTCGACCGCGTGCAGGCCATCGAGGACGCCTTCGGCCGCGAGCGCGACGGCATCGTCAACTCGCCCCGCACCCTCGACGTCGACCTGATCGTCGTCGGCGACCGCCGCAGCAACGAGGAGTGGCTGCAGCTGCCGCACCCGCGTGCCGCGGAGCGGGCGTTCGTGCTGCAGCCGTGGTACGACCTCGAGCCCGACGCGGAGATCCCCGACTTCGGCCGCGTCGCCGACCTGCTCGGCAAGACGGGCGACCAGAGCCTGCAGCGGCGTGACGACCTCGTCCTCGCCAACCCCGCCTGACGGACGCGACGAGCCCGGCGACCCCTCGGGGGAGCCGGGCGGGTCACGACTGGCGCCGGTCTCGCCGGCGGCCGTGACGACGTTCCTCGTCGTCGGTCTCGTCATCGGGTGGCTCCTCCGACGGCTCGGCCGCTCGCTCGGTGTCGACGTCCCGGCCGTCAGCTGGACCCAGGTGCTGCTGCTCGTGCTGGTCGCCGCGATCCTCGCCGGCACCGCCTGGGTCACGCACCGCACCGTCGAGCGGGCCCGCGCCGACCTCCCCGCCCACCAAGCGGTCAACCGTCTCGTGCTCGCGCGCGCCTGCGCCCTCGTGGGTGCCCTCCTGCTCGGGGGCTACGTCGGCCACGCGGTGAGCTGGCTGGGCTCCGCGTCGTACGTCGCGGACGAACGCCTCACCCGCAGCCTCCTCGCCGCCGGGGCCGCCGCCGCGGTCCTCGTCACGTCTCTCCTGCTGGAACGGGCGTGTCGCGTCCCCGCGGAGCCGCCTGCTCCCTAGGGTTGAGAACATGGCTTCCCCCAACGCTCGTCGCCGGCAGCGCAGCACGCGCTTGATCGTTGCCGTCGCTCTCATCGTTGCCTCCGGCGCGCTCCTCGCCGCCGTGGTGCCCACCCGTTCCTTCCTCGCCGTCACCGTCTCCGGCGTCGTCGCCGTCGTCCTCGGCGCGGCCGCGCTCCGCATCGCCCACTCCGAGCTGATGGCCTCGCGCCGCGACGCGGCGACGGACCGTGCGGCGACCGCCAAGGAGTACGCCGACCTCGCCGCCCGCCGCTCCGAGGAGAACGCGGAGTTCATCGCGTCCGTCGAGGGCCGCATCGCGGACCGCGACGACGCGATCACCGCGCGCGAGCAGGCGATCAGCGACCTCGAGCAGGCCGTCGAGCTCGCGCAGGCGAAGGTCGTCGAGCTGACGCGTCGCGCCGACGCCGAGGCGAAGCGCGCCGAGACCGCGGTCGCCGAGCGCGACGAGCTCCGCGGTCGGCTGCAGGCCGCCGAGGACCGCGCGGCCGAGGCGATCGTGCGCCTCGCGGAGCTCGAGCAGGAGCTCGACGTCGTGCGCGCCGACCTGCTGGCGTGGGAGACCTCCCACGTCGACCTGCGCAAGCGCGCCTGACGCGTCCCGGGCGCTCCCGCCCCACCGGGGGCGAGCCCGGGGGAGGCCGTGCGGCACAATCACACGGGTGATCCCGGACGACAGTCGCTTCGAGTCGGACCCCGACGAGCTCCTGCCCGGCGACCCCCCACTCCCCGACGGCTGGCAGGTCGGCACCGTCGACCCGTCCGTCGAGACCGACGTCGAGCGCCTCGTCGAGCTGCTCCGCGGTCACGAGACGGCCGGACGGGGCTGGGCCGGGGCCGACCGCGACGGCGTCCTCGTCGAGATCTCCGACCTGGGCACGCGCACGCGGGAGAACGTCGTCGTGCGCGACCCCGCCGGCGTGATCCAGGCGTGGGGCAGCGTGCACGACCGTGCGGCCGGGCGGATGCTCTACGTCCACGTCGTCGCCCGCGACATCGACCACCGGGTCGCCGGTGCCTGCTCCCGGGTGCTGTTCACCTGGGCCGAGGGCCAGGCGCGCGAGGTCGGTGCCGCGCGGGGGCTGCCGGTGCAGCAGATCGACACGGGAGCGTTCGCCGACGACCCGCGCCAGCACGCCTGGCTCGCCGGGGCGGGCTTCGACCGCGTGCGCGCCTGGTGGCAGATGAGCCGTCCGGTGACGCCCGAGGAGTCGGGCCTCGTGCCCGACCCGGAGCGGTGGGAGAAGAACGGCGTCCTCTTCCGCGCCGTCGGCCGGGCCGACGACGGGATGCCCGCCGAGGCCGACCTGCGCGCCGTCCACGAGGTGCTCGAGGGCGCGTTCACCGACCACTTCAACTCGCGCGAGGAGACCTTCGCCGAGTTCGTCCACCGACTGCGGCAGGACCCCGGCCACCGCTGGGACCACTGGTGGCTCGCCGAGATCGTCGACGCGGGCGACCCCGTCGCCGCGGGTGCGCTCGTGGCGACCGAGAGCGTGGCGGACGACGGACCGAGCGGGTCGTACGTCGACTACCTCGGCGTGCTCTCCAACGCCCGCGGTCGTGGGGTGGCCAAGGGCCTGCTGCACACTGTCATCGCCGACGCCGCGCTGCGGGACCGCGACCGGGTCGGCCTCGAGGTGGACGCGGACTCCCCGACGGGCGCGGACGGGCTCTACACGTCGATGGGCTGGACGACGTCGTACATGACGCAGTCCTGGCACAAGGACGTCACCGTCGGCGACGCCGGCGCCTGACCCGTGCTCCCGAGGACGACCGTGACCCCGACCAGTCTCGGCATGCCGGCGCTGCCGCCGCCGAGCGAGCCGACGTGGAAGCAGGCGTGGGACGCCGCGCTCTACGGCACCGCGCGCGGCTACCTGCGCGCCCACCCGCCCACGCTCCTGCAGGTGCGCGACGCCGTGCTCGACCTGCTGCGCACCGACGACCCCGACGAGCTGGTGCTCCTCGGCTCGGTGGGTGCGCTGACGCCGGACATCGTGCGGGCGCTGCCGCGCACCGAGATCCGGTTCGACCTGCAGGCGGGCTACACGGGCACGGTGCTGGCGGGGGACTGGCTCGCGCACGTGCCGACGCACGTCGTCGAGGTGGACGGTGACGGCTACCCGCGGATGGTGCACGTCGACCCGATCACGGGCCGGGAGCGGCTCGGGGCACGGCTCGCCGAGACGGGCGTGCCGCAGCAGGTCGGCCGGTGGCTGCAGGAGTGGTGGCCGGTCGCCGAGCTGGGTGCGGGGGCGCGGGCCGAGGTGGGTACGGCGCGGGACGCCGCCTGGCGCGACGTCGTGCGCAACCTGGGCCCGGGGGGCATCGCGGTCGCGCTCGAGCCGGGCCACGTCCGCTCGACGCGTCCTGTCGCCGGCACCCTGCGGTCGCTGGGCAGCGAGGCGTCCGTGATCGTCCCGGACGGCTCCCGCGACATCGTGGCGGACGTGGCGCTCGACGCGGTCGCCGACGCCGCCGGCTCGGTGCTCGTCGACGACGACGGCCCGACCCGCGTCGTCCACGTCGCCCCCTGACCTCCCGTCGAGTTGTGGGTTACGTCGCGTGGTGCGCGTCGAGTTGGCTGAAACGCTCGGTTGAGCGCGTCGAGTTGGCTGAAGTGCTCGGTTGAGCGCGTCGAGTTGGCTGAAATGCGCGGGTTCGTGCGGGCTCCGGCGGGTCGAGACGGCCAGCCCGTACGCCGAGGGTCGGGCGCCAGCCGATGCGCGCCGTACCGCGGTCGAGTCTTTCAGCCAACTCGACGCGGCTGCGCGAGCGTTTCAGCCAACTCGGCGCCCGCACGACGACGTCACCCGCAACTCGGCGCGGAGCCCCGGGTGAGACAGGTCACGTCGGCAATCGATTCTCACGGTCGGAATCACGGGCGTAACCTTCCCGTTGCACCAGCGTGACCACGGTCGTGGTCACGGGAGTTCGAGACAACGTCCGGTACCCACACCGGCCCTGCGAGGGGTGGTCGGCGGGACGGGAACGAAAGGTTCGGACCATGTCGTCAGACATGCCCTGCCCGCGTCGTGTGGGCGTCATCGGCGCCGGCCGTGTCGGCGCCGTCGTCGCGAGTGCGCTCGCCGCCGCCGGCCACGAGGTCGTCGCCGCGTCGGGTGAGTCCGACGCCTCCCGGGCGCGTGCCGCGGACCTGCTCCCCGGCGTACCGCTGCTCAAGCCCTCCGCCGTCGCCCGCACCGCGGACCTGCTGCTGCTCACCGTGCCCGACGACATGCTCGGCAACGTCGTCGACGTGCTCGCGGCGAGCGGTGCCCTCCGGCCCGGGCAGGTCGTCGTGCACACGTCCGGTCGCCACGGCCTCGCCGCGCTCGAGTCCGCGCGCGTCGCCGGCGCGCGCGTCGTGGCGCTGCACCCCGCGATGACCTTCACGGGCACGGCGACGGACCTGCCGCGGGTGGCCGGGTGTGCGTACGGCGCCACCGCGGCCCCCGCCGACCGCCCCGTCGTCGAGCAGCTCGTGGCCGACCTCGGCGGCCGCGTCGTGTGGGTCGAGGAGGAGCGCCGGGCGCTCTACCACGCGGCGCTCGCCCACGGCGCGAACCACCTCGTCACCCTCGTCGCGGAGGCCCGCGAGATCCTCGCGGCCAGCGCGGACGGCGCGACCGACCCCGCCGACGTGCTCCGCCCGCTCCTCGAGGCGGCGCTCGACAACGCCCTGCGCTCCGGCGACGCCGCGCTCACGGGCCCGGTCGTGCGCGGCGACGTCGGCACGGTCGCCACCCACCTCGACGAGATCGCCCGCGAGGCCCCCCAGGCGCTGGCGTCCTACCGCACCCTCGCCCGCGCGACCGTCGGCCGCGCCGCCACCGACGGCCGCCTCCTCCCCATCCGCGCCGCGCGGATGCTGCAGGAGCTCGACGCCGACCCCAACACCGACCACGACGCCGCCCGCCCGGGTCCGGAGGCGCGGCGTTGAGCACCGTCACCTCGCCGGCGCTCGCGCCGAC
>DASWYU010000236.1:0-1884 GCA_036404795.1 Nocardioides sp.
GGTGGCGACGTCACGGGTGTCGACATGGGCGCCGGTGACGATCAGGTGGTGATCCGACCCGTCGGCCGGCTCAGGGGGGTCGTCACGGGCGGGACGGGTACCGACAAGGTGACGGTCACGGCGTCCCGTGTCCGAGCCGACCTGCGCGACGGGGTCCTCAGCACGCGCGCCGGGCACGCCGACGCCATGATCACGGAGGTCGAGGACTTCTCCGCGGAAGCCGCCCAGTACGCGACCGTCCACGGGACACCGCGTCCGAACCACCTCGAGGTCAACGCATGCCGGTCACACGTGCGGGGCGGCGGCGGGGACGACCTGATCGGCAGCTCGGCGTCCCGCGGCCGGTACAGCCAGTGTCGTGACGTCCCCCGGCGTGGGATCGACGTCCGGCTCTACGGTGGCCCCGGCGACGACGCGCTCCGGGGCAGCTCGGTCCCCGACCACCTGTACGGCGGGCCCGGACGCGACACCGCCGACGGCGGCACGTCGCGCGACGTGTGCCGTGCGGAGCACCGCGTCGACTGCGAGGCCTGAGGGCTCAGGCTCCGCGGAGCAGGTCCTCGAACGGCGTCGGGTCGGCGAACTCGTCCTCGACCGTGCGCGTACGACGCCGCGGCGCCCCGTGCAGCAGCGCCACCAGCTCGCCCGCGGCCCGATCGATGCGCTCGTCGAGGCCGCGGTCACCGAAGTCCTCGCTGGCGGCGAAGACACCGGTGGGCACGACGGTGGCGTGCAGGTAGCTGAACAGCGGCCGCAGCGCGTGCTCGAGGACCAGCGAGTGACGCGGGGTGCCGGCGGTCGCCGCGACCAGGACCGGCTTCCCGTCGAGCGTCCCGGGCTCCAGGACGTCGAAGAACGTCTTGAACAGCCCGGAGTAGCTCGCTGAGAACACCGGCGTGACCACGATGAGCGCGTCGGCCCGGCGTACCGTCTCCAGGGCCTCGGCCAGCTCGCCGGTGGCGAACCCGGTCAGCAGGTGGTCGGCCAGCGGGTGCGCCAGCGGCCGCAGCTCGACGATGTCGACCTCGACCGGTTCGTGCGCGGCGCGCACGCTCGCGTCGGCGAGACGGTCGGCGAGCAGCCGGGTCGAGGACGGCACGCTCAGGCCGGCGCTGACGACAGCGATCCGCGTCATGCGTTGACCTCCTCACGGTCGGTGGTGCCCGTGACGTCGTCGACCGCGTGCACGGTCGTGTCCTTGGCGCCGCCCGCGGCCGCGACCAGCGAGGCGTGCGTCGGGGCGTCAGGGATGTGCGCGGGCCGGCCCTCCGCGAAGCCCTTGCGCAGGTCGGGGAGGATCTCGCCGAGCAGGTCGAGCTGCTCGAGGACGATCTTCGTCGGGAGACCGGCGTGGTCGACGAGGAACAGCTGGCGCTGGTAGTCGCCGACGTACTCGCGGAAGCTCAGCGTGCGCTCGAGCACCTGCTGGGTGGAGCCGACGGTGAGCGGCGTCTGCGCGGTGAAGTCCTCCAGCGAGGGGCCGTGCCCGTAGACCGGGGCGTTGTCGAAGTACGGCCGGAACCGTCGCACCGCGTCCTGGCTGCGTCGGGCCATGAAGGCCTGGCCGCCGAGGCCCACGATCGCCTGGTCGGCGCGCCCGTGGCCGTAGTGCTCGAAGCGTCGGCGGTAGAGCGAGACCATCTGGCGGGTGTGTGAGGCGGGCCAGAAGATGTGGTTGGAGAAGAACCCGTCGCCGTAGTAGGCCGCCTGCTCGGCGATCTCGGGGCTGCGGATCGAGCCGTGCCACACGAAGGGCGCCACGCCGTCGAGCGGACGAGGCGTGGCGGTGAAGCCCTGCAGCGGGGTGCGGTGGCGGCCCTGCCAGTCGACGACGTCCTCGCGCCACAGACGGTGCAGGAGCGCGTAGTTCTCCACCGCGAGCTC
>DASWYU010000237.1:0-6747 GCA_036404795.1 Nocardioides sp.
AAGGGCGACGCGAACGCGGCCGCCGACGCCGAGCCGGTGCGCGCCGTGCAGGTGCGGGGCCGGGTCTGGTACGCCGTCCCCTACCTCGGCCACGTCGGCGCCGCCTTCACGGGACAGACACGGCAGACCGTCGTCTACCTCGTCGCCGGGGGACTCCTCCTGTACGCCGCGTCCATGGTGGTCGCGGGTCTGCGGGAGCGTCGTGCCGGTGACCGCGGCGGCGGTCGGCACCGCGAGGACGGCGAGGGAGCGGACGACCTCGAGCCGACGCCCGCCGACGGTGCTGTCGATCCGGTCGCGGCAGCTCGTGCGGCCGATCGTGCCGCCGCGGCGTCCGCGTCGGGGGCACAGGCGGACGTCGACCGCGGGCGCAGCCGGGCGGGATGAGCAGCGTGGGTCGCGGGTGGGTTCCGGGGCACGTCGTCGGCGTGCTCGCGGTGCTCGCCGTGCTCGCACTCCCGGCGGGCGCGGTCGCCGACGGCGCCGGAGACGGCGATCCGCCGCCCGTCGAGGTGCGTGCGGACGGAGGCGACTGGGGCGCGGCGCTGGGCCGCCCCCTGTTCGACCCGGCCCTGCGCTGGGTGCCCGGCGACTCCCGCACCGCCGTCCTCCACGTCCGCCACCACGAACCCGAGGAAGGAGCCCTCACCGTGACCGTCCGCCCCCTGGCCGCGCCGTCCCGCGGCGCGACGTGGGACGACCTCGCCCTGGCGCTGCGCATCGGCGACGGGCGGTGGCGCACCACGAGGTCGTGGGCCGACGAGAAGGTGCCCGCGCCCGTCCGGGTCTCGGTGCCGGCGGCCGCCGGCGACGAGATCGTCGTGGCGGTGCGCGTCGCCTTCGCCCCGGGGGCGCAGGGCGACATGCGGCGGGCCGCGGACCTCGACGTCGAGGTCGCGCTCGCGGGTGACGAGCCGTCGGAGGGGCCGACGAGCCGCCCGGTGGGGGAGTCCGCGTTGCTGGCGCCGGGGCTGCTCGCCTGCGCGGCCGGTACGGCGCTGCTCCTCGCCCGTCGCCCCGAGGGCACGTCATGAGCCGCGGCGGAGCGCACCGGGCGCCCCCGGAGCACCGACGCGGGCGCCTCACCCGGGCGGCCGTCGCCGCGGTCGCTGCCGTCGTCCTGCTCCTGGGCGCGCAGGGCACCCTCTCGTTCTGGAACGACCGGGCGACCGTGACCGGCGGACAGTTCACGTCGGGCACCCTCAATCTCACGGTGGACAACCAGGAGGGGAACCCGACGCCCTACGCCAAGACCAGCCTCACGCTGACCGGGATGCTCCCCGGTGAGAGCGTCGCGGCGGTCGTCCAGGTCCGCAACACGGGGACAGTGCCGTTCACCTGGACCGCGACGGCAACGACGAGCAACACGGGGACGGCGGACCTCGGCCCCTTCCTGACCGTGCAGATGTACCTGGGCTCAGCGGCGACCAACACCACGTCCTACCCGCGCACCGGCACGTGCACGACGACGACCGCGCCTGTGGGGAGCGGCTCCACGTCCACCCGTCTCAACGCCGGCACCGTGGGCCAGACCGGGCAGGCCCTCTGCGTCCGCGTGGCGCTGCCGAGCGGCGTCCTCAACGAGGCGCAGGGCAAGACCACCGGCGCGGTGACCCTCCGCCTCGACGCGACGCAGGCGCTGCCATGAGTCGGCACCGCCGGAACGCCCGCGGTCGTGGCGCGCGTCGCGCGGCGTTCGTCGTGGGCGTCGTCGCGCTCGTGCTGTCGCTCGTGAGCGCTGCCTGGGCCGTCTTCACCGACACCGCGACCGTCACGGCGGGCCCGACGGCAAGCGCCGCGTTCACGTCCGGCACCCTCAACCCGCCCGGCACGCCGACGGCGGCGCAGACGTCGGCGACCAGCCCGCTCACCGTGACCTGGACCGCCGCGAGCGTCACGGGCGGTGGCGGGGGTGTCGCCCCGTCGGGCTACGAGGTGTTCCGCTACTCCGCAGCGGTGGACGGCACCGCGACGTCGGTGTGCACGACCACGACGGCGCTCAGTTGCACGACGACCGCACCCGCGACGGGCTCGGGGTTCTACGGGGTGCGCGCGAAGCTCGGCTCCACGTGGATCCGCGACTCCGGTCGGCTCACGTGGATGGATGCTCTCGGGCCGACAGTGACCTTCACGAGGCCGACGGCCGGCCTCTCGCTCGCCGCCGGACTCCTCGCGAGGGCCGTGACCACGGACTGCGGCGCCGGCTTCCTCGCCTGTGGAACTGCCTCCGACTCCTCGACGCTCGCGTCGGCGCAGTACCGCTTCGTGCGCAACTCCAACCAGTGCTGGAACGGCTCGGCATGGGTCGGCATCGGCACCGTCGCGTGCGCCAACAACGCCTACCAGGCCGGCACCCTGACGGTCGGCAATCCGGCGACGACCTCCACCTGGCGGGTCCCCGGGACGGCGAGCACGGCCTACACCTTGCTCACCGGCTACGTCCTCTCGGTCCGGGTCACCGACGTCGCCGGCCGGGTCACGGAGAGCTCGATCAGCTTCTCGACCGTCCTCTGAGACGCCGCGATACGGACCGCCGCGTGGGGGTCTGGCGCCCCGCACTACGGTCACGCCTTGTGGCTGACTCCTCCGCGCCGTACGTCGGCGTGCTCGCCCTCCAGGGCGACGTGCGCGAGCACGTCGCCGCGCTCACCGCCCTCGGCGCCGACGCCCGTCCCGTCCGGAGGCCGACGGAGATCGCGGCGGCCGACGGTCTGGTCCTGCCGGGTGGTGAGTCGACGACCATCGGACGGCTGGCGCGTCACTTCGCGGTGCTCGAGCCGCTCCGCGCGTACGTCGCGGCCGGGCGCCCGGTGCTGGGGACGTGCGCCGGGATGGTGCTGCTGGCCGACCGCGTGCTCGACGGCACCCCGGCCCAGCAGGACGGCAGCGAGGTCATCGGCGGGCTCGACGTCACGGTGCGCCGCAACGCGTTCGGCCGTCAGGTCGACTCCTTCGAGAGCGAGATCGCGCTCGACGGGGTGCCCACCCCGGTGCCCGGCGTCTTCATCCGCGCGCCGTGGGTGGAGGCGGTCGGTCCCGGTGTCGAGGTGCTCGGTCGCGTCGAGGCGTCCCCGGCCCACGGCGACGCAGCAGGGCCCGCAGGTAGGATCGTCGCGGTCCGGCAGGGCGCCGTGCTGGCGACGTCGTTCCACCCCGAGATCGGGGAGGTCGGCGGATCCGTCGTGCACCGCCTGCTCCTGGACGTGATCGAGGACGCGGCGAGGGCCGCTCGAGGCAGCGAGAAGAAGAGGTAGCGCATGTCCGGCCACTCCAAGTGGGCGACCACGAAGCACAAGAAGGCCGCGATCGACGCCAAGCGCGGCAAGCTGTTCGCCAAGCTCATCAAGAACATCGAGATCGCCGCGAAGATGGGCGGCCCCGACCTCGCGGGCAACCCGACGCTCTACGACGCCGTGCAGAAGGCCAAGAAGCAGTCGGTGCCGAACAAGAACATCGACTCCGCGGTCAAGCGCGGCGGCGGCCTCGACGGCGGCGGCGTCGACTACGAGACGATCATGTACGAGGTCTACGGCCCTCAGGGCGTCGCGCTCCTCGTCGAGTGCCTCACCGACAACCGCAACCGCGCCGCGATGGAGGTCCGCACGGCGGTCACCCGCAACGGCGGCACCATGGCCGACCCCGGCTCCGTGTCGCGCCTGTTCCAGCGCCGCGGCGTCGTCGTGGTCGCGAAGGACCAGGACGGCAAGGAGGTCTCCGAGGACGCGGTGATCGAGGCGACCCTCGACGCCGGTGCCGACGAGGTCGCCGACCACGGCGACTCCCTCGAGGTGCAGTCCGAGCCCGGCGACGTGGTCGCGGTGCGTTCCGCGCTGCAGGAGGCGGGGATCGACTACGACTCCGCCGACGTGCTCTTCGTCGCGACCATGGACATCCCCGTCGCCGAGCCCGACGCGGCCGGCAAGGTGTTCCGCCTCGTCGACGTGCTCGACGACCTCGACGACGTGCAGAACGTCTTCACGAACGCGGACATCCCCGACGAGGTCATGGAGGCCCTCGACGCCTGAGCGGCGCGTCGCCACGGCGACGGCCGGGGTCGTTCGCTAGCGTGCTCCGCTAGAACAGACGTTCGACCTCGAGGGAGTGGGCATGCGTGTGCTGGGGATCGACCCCGGTCTGACCCGGTGCGGTGTCGGAGTGGTCGACGGACGCCTCGGGCGACCGCTGTCCCTCGTCGACGTCAACGTGATCCGCACGTCCGCGAACGAGCCCGTGCCGGTGCGCCTCGTGACGATCGAACGCGGCGTCGAGGCCTGGATCGAGGAGCACCGCCCCGACGTGGTGGCCGTGGAGCGGGTCTTCGCGCGCTCCGACGTCAGCACGGTGATGGGCACGGCCCAGGCGAGCGGCATCGCGATGGTGGTCGCCGCACGTCGCGGCATCCCCGTCGCGCTGCACACGCCGAGCGAGGTGAAGGCCGCCGTCACGGGCAGCGGCCGCGCCGACAAGGCGCAGGTGGGGGCCATGATCACGCGGATCCTGCGGCTCGACGCGATGCCGAAACCGGCCGACGCGGCCGACGCGCTGGCCCTCGCCGTCACGCACATCTGGCGGGGCGGGGCGCAGCAGCGCCTCGACTCCGCCGCGTCGCAGGCGACGAACACCGCGCCGAACAGGTACGCCGCGGCCGTCGCGGCGCACCGAGGACGAGCAGGCACGGGGGAGTGGCGATGAGCGGGACCGGGACGAGGAGGAGCAGACGATGATCGCGTTCGTGCGTGGCGAGGTGACCGCCGTCGGGCTCACCAGCGCCGTCCTCGCGGTCGGTGGGGTCGGGCTCGAGCTGCAGTGCACGCCCGGCACGCTGGCCACCCTGCGTCGCGGCGAGCTCGCGACCCTGCCGTCGAGCCTCGTCGTCCGCGAGGAGTCGCTCACCCTCTTCGGCTTCCTCGACGAGGACGAGAAGCAGGTCTTCGAGCTCGTGCAGACCGCCTCGGGCGTCGGTCCGAAGCTCGCCCAGGCGATGATCGCGGTGCTGCGTCCCGACGACCTGCGCCGTGCCGTGCGCGACGAGGACGTCAAGACGCTCACGCGCGTGCCCGGCATCGGCCAGAAGGGCGCCCAGCGCATCATCCTCGAGCTCAAGGACCGCATCGGTGCCCCGGGCACCGTCGCGTCGCTGCCGGGGGCCTCTCCGGCCGCCTCGGGCTGGCGCGACCAGGTGCACGGCGGGCTCGTGGGCCTCGGATGGTCGGCGAAGGAGGCCGACCAGGCCGTCGAGAACGTCGCTCCGCAGGCGGGCGACGCGCCCGACGTCGGTGCGCTGCTCCGCGCCGCGCTGCAGTCGTTGAGCAGGGCGTGAGCGGCCGCCGATGACGTACGACGACGAGCTCGCCGCCGCCGAGGAGCACCACCTCCGCTCGTTGGTCGCCGCCGAGGCCGAGGGCGACGAGCGCGCCGTCGAGGCCGCCCTGCGACCCCGCACCCTCGACGAGGTCGTCGGGCAGGTCCGGGTGCGCGAGCAGCTCGGCCTCGTGCTCGAGGCCGCACGTCGGCGCGGCCGCACGCCCGACCACGTCCTGCTGTCCGGGCCGCCCGGCCTCGGCAAGACGACCCTCGCGATGATCATCGCGGCGGAGATGTCGGCCCCGCTGCGCCTGACCAGCGGCCCCGCCATCACCCACGCCGGCGACCTCGCGGCGATCCTCTCCGGGATGAACGAGGGCGACGTGCTGTTCGTCGACGAGATCCACCGGATGTCGCGACCGGCCGAGGAGATGCTCTACATGGCGATGGAGGACTTCCGGGTCGACGTCGTCATCGGCAAGGGACCCGGCGCCACCGCGATCCCGCTCGAGATCCCGCCCTTCACCCTCGTCGGCGCGACGACCCGCGCGGGTCTGCTCCCGGGCCCGCTGCGCGACCGGTTCGGCTTCACCGCCCACCTCGAGTTCTACGAGCCCGACGACCTCGACCGGATCGTGCGGCGCTCCGCCGGCCTGCTGGGCTGCGAGGTGGAGCCGGCCGGCACCGCCGAGATCGCGTCCCGCTCGCGCGGCACGCCGCGCATCGCCAACCGCCTGCTGCGCCGTGTCCGCGACTACGCGCAGGTGCGGGCCGACGGCGTGGTGACGCTGGCGGTCGCGCAGGCGGCGCTCGACCTCTACGAGGTGGACGGCTCCGGCCTCGACCGCCTCGATCGGGCCGTGCTCGACGCGCTCTGCCGGCGCTTCGGCGGGGGACCCGTGGGCGTCTCGACGCTCGCGGTCGCGGTCGGTGAGGAGCGCGAGACGGTGGAGGAGGTCGCCGAGCCGTTCCTCGTGCGCAGCGGCCTGCTCGCCCGCACGCCGCGCGGGCGTGTCGCGACCCCCGCCGCCTGGGCGCACCTGGGCCTGGCCACGCCGCCGGGCACCCCGGCAGGAGGCTGGGGAGCAGTGGACCCGGGCGACGGCGACGTCGTCGATCCGCCCCTGTTCGGCCGCTGAGCGACGGGGTTCGTCGCCCGCCCCCCGCGTCCGGATAGGATCGCGCCAGCCTCCGGGCCGCCCCTTCGTCGATCGGAAGAGACCCTTCTTCGTGTACGAGCTGCTGTTCCTTGTCGTCATCGTCTTCTTCTTCTGGCTGGTCCTCATCCGGCCGCAGCAGCGTCGCCAGAAGGCGCAGCTCGAGCTCCAGAACTCCCTGACCGCGGGCCAGCGGGTCATGCTGACCAGCGGCATCTTCGGCGTCCTCGTCGACGTCGAGACGGGCGACAACGTCTCCGTCGAGCTTGCTCCGGGCGTCGTCGTC
>DASWYU010000238.1:0-6157 GCA_036404795.1 Nocardioides sp.
CGCGCCGTCCTCGCCGGCTGATCGCCGGCTGATCGCCGGCTGATCGCCGGCTGACGCCGCGACGTTTTGGGCCCACCGCGTGCGGCTGCTACTTTTCTGCGGTTGCCGTCAGAACGGCCGCGGATCGTAGTGCCCGGGTGGACAGGCCCCGGCGCGCCGCGCAACGAGCGAGAGGAGCCCGCATGTCGATCGGAACCGACGCGGAGACCAAGAAGAAGATCATCGCCGAGTACGGCACGACGCCCGGTGACACGGGTTCGCCGGAGGTGCAGATCGCGCTGCTGAGCCACCGCATCTCGCACCTGACGGAGCACCTGAAGCAGCACAAGCACGACCACCACAGCCGTCGTGGTCTGCTGCTGCTCGTCGGCCAGCGCCGCCGCCTGCTCAACTACCTCAACAAGACGGACATCAACCGTTACCGCTCGATCATCGAGCGCCTCGGCCTCCGTCGCTGATCGCGCCAGGAGCGGTCGCCCTTCCGGGCGGCCGCTCCTGCTGCGTGAGGCCTCCTGCACTTCCGCGGCGTGAGCCGCTATCGTCGGAGGCGCGTCACAACTGCATGAGTTCCATCCACCAGGAGCGGCCCGCACCGTCCGGCCCGGTCCTCGGTAGTGGCCCTCGGATCCCCGGCCCCTCCTCGTGGGGCGGCACGGACGCTCCGCGGGCCTCGATCGAAGACCGGCACGCAAGTCCCGCGGGAGCCTGAACGGCCCCGCCGCGTGCGGAACGGCCACCACTCGCCACGGGCGGGTGGGCAAGCGGTTCGCTCCGCACACAGAACAGGGATCTCCTTGACCGAGACCACTCCTGCCGGCCCCGTCATCTCGGCGGTCGAGACCGTCCTCGACAACGGTCGCTTCGGCAAGCGCACCATCAAGTTCGAGACCGGTCTGCTGGCCCGCCAGGCCGCCGGCTCCGTGACCGCGTACCTCGACGAGGACACGATGCTGCTGTCCGCCACGACGGCGGGCAAGCACCCCAAGGACCACTTCGACTTCTTCCCCCTGACGATCGACGTCGAGGAGCGGATGTACGCCGCGGGCCAGATCCCCGGCTCCTTCTTCCGTTCCGAGGGTCGCCCGGGCGAGGACGCGATCCTCGCGTGCCGCCTCATCGACCGCCCGCTGCGCCCGACCTTCAAGAAGGGTCTGCGCAACGAGGTGCAGGTCGTCATCACCGTCATGGCGCTCAACCCCGACGCGCCCTACGACGTGCTCGCGATCAACGCCGCGTCGATGTCGACGCAGCTCTCGGGCCTCCCGTTCTCGGGTCCCGTCGGCGGCGTGCGCGTCGCGCTCATCGAGGGCCAGTGGGTCGCGTTCCCGACGCACACGCAGCTCGAGGACGCCGTCTTCGACATGGTCGTCGCAGGTCGGGTCACCGACACCGGCGACGTCGCGATCATGATGGTCGAGGCGGAGGCCACCGAGGGCAGCTGGAACCTGGTGCGCAGCGGCACCCAGGCGCCGACCGAGGAGGTCGTCGCCGAGGGTCTCGACGCGGCCAAGCCGTTCATCAAGCAGCTCGTCGAGGCGCAGGCGGAGCTCGCCAAGGCGGCCGCCAAGCCGGTCGTCGAGTTCCCGATCTTCCTCGACTACGAGGACGACGTGTACGCCGCGGTCGAGGGCGCCGTCTCCGCCGAGACCGCCGCCGCGCTGACGATCGCGGGCAAGCAGGACCGCGACGACCGCCTCGACGCCGTCAAGGCCGAGCTGCTCGAGAAGATCGGCGCGGACTTCGAGGGTCGCGAGAAGGAGGTCGGCGCCGCGTTCCGCTCGCTGACCAAGCAGCTCATGCGCGAGCGCGTGCTGCGCGACAAGGTCCGCATGGACGGCCGCGGTCTCGCCGACATCCGTCCGCTCCACGCCGAGGTCGGCGTGCTCCCGCGGGTCCACGGCTCCTCGCTCTTCGAGCGTGGCGAGACGCAGATCCTCGGTGTCACGACGCTGGGCATGCTCAAGATGGAGCAGCAGCTCGACACGCTGTCGCCGGAGAAGCACCGCCGCTACATGCACAAGTACGTCTTCCCGCCGTTCTCCACGGGCGAGACCGGCCGCGTGGGCTCGCCGAAGCGACGCGAGGTCGGCCACGGTGCGCTCGCGCGCCGCGCGCTCCTGCCGGTGCTGCCGTCGCGCGAGGAGTTCCCCTACGCGATCCGCCAGCTCTCCGAGGCCATGGGCTCCAACGGCTCGACCTCGATGGGCTCGGTCTGCGCCTCGACGCTCGGCCTGCTCCACGCCGGCGTGCCGCTGAAGGCGCCGGTCGCGGGCATCGCGATGGGCCTCATCTCCGGTGAGGTCGACGGGCAGACGCAGTACGTCGCTCTGACCGACATCCTCGGCGCCGAGGACGCGATGGGCGACATGGACTTCAAGGTCGCCGGCACGCGCGAGTTCGTCACGGCCCTCCAGCTCGACACCAAGCTCGACGGCATCCCGGCGCAGGTCCTGGCCGGCGCCCTGACGCAGGCCCGCGACGCCCGCCTCGCGATCCTCGACGTCATGGCCGGCGCCATCGAGACGCCCGCCGAGATGTCGGCCACGGCGCCGCGCATCATCACGGTGAAGATCCCCGTCGACAAGATCGGCGAGGTCATCGGCCCCAAGGGCAAGGTGATCAACCAGATCCAGGACGACACCGGCGCGCAGATCTCGATCGAGGACGACGGCACGATCTACATCGGTGCCAACGAGGGCTCGGCCGCCGAGGCCGCCCGCTCCGCGATCAACGCGATCGCCAACCCGACGATGCCCGAGGTCGGCGAGCGCTACCTCGGCACCGTCGTGAAGACGACGAACTTCGGTGCGTTCGTCGCCCTGATGCCCGGCAAGGACGGCCTGCTGCACATCACGAAGCTGCGGGCCCTCAACGACGGCAAGCGCGTCGAGTCCGTCGAGGACGTCGTCTCGGTCGGCCAGAAGATCCAGGTCGAGATCGGCGAGATCGACGACCGCGGCAAGCTCTCGCTCGTCCCGGTGGTCGAGGAGGCCGACGCGCCGGCCGCGGACGCCGAGGGTGGCGACTCCGCCGAGTGACCTCGCTCCACGAGCACGCCCCGGCCGGTCAGCAGTCCTCTGCTGACCGGCCGGTCGCGTTGCAGCCGCTGCCCGCGGGTGTGCGACGCACGGTGCTCCCCAGCGGGCTCAGGGTGGTCACGGAGCACGTCGCCGGCGTGCGCTCCGCCGCCATCGGGGTGTGGATCGGCGTGGGGTCGGCGCACGAGTCGCCGGCGCTCCACGGCGGGTCGCACTTCCTCGAGCACGTGCTCTTCAAGGGCACGGACACGCGCTCGGCGCTCGACATCTCGGTGCAGCTCGACGAGGTCGGCGCGGAGGTGAACGCGTTCACGGCGAAGGAGTACACCTGCTTCCACGCCCGCGTCCTCGACTCCGACGTCCCGCTCGCGATCGACGTGCTGGGCGACATGCTGACGGCGTCGGCGATCACGGACGCCGACGTCGAGGCGGAGCGCGAGGTCATCCTCGACGAGATCGCCATGCACGACGACGACCCCGACGACGTCGTGCACAACCTCTTCGCGGAGCAGGCGTGGGGAGCGACGCCGTACGGGCGGCCCATCGCCGGCACCGAGGACTCGATCACCGCGCTCTCCGCCGACCAGGTCCGCACCTTCTGGCGCGAGCACTACCGGGCGCCCGGCATCGTCGTCTCCGCCGCCGGCAACGTCGACCACGACGAGGTCGTGCGGCTGGTCGCGCGCGCCTTCGACCGCCGCGGCTTCCTCGACACGGCCGCGGACCCGCTGCCAGCGCCGCTGTGGGGCGCGCCGGGGCGGCCGGTGGTGCAGGACGTGCGGCCGGGGGAGATCCGTGCGGAGCGCGGCTTCGAGCAGGTGAACGTGGTGCTCGGACGCCGCGGCCTCGCCCGCGGCGACGAGCGCCGGTTCGCGATGGGCATCCTCACGACCGGCCTCGGCGGTGGCACGTCGTCGCGGCTGTTCCAGGAGGTGCGCGAGCGGCGCGGACTGGCCTACTCGGTCTACGCCTTCACGACGCAGCACGTGGGGGCCGGCCTGGTCGGCGTCGGCGTCGGCGTCCTGCCCTCCAAGGTCGACGCCACGCTCGACATCGTGCGCCGCGAGCTGGAGCTCGTGGCGGACCGCGGCCTCGACGCCGACGAGGTACGGCGCGGTGCCGGCCAGCTCCGCGCCGGGCTCGTCATGGGCCTGGAGGACACGGCGTCGCGGATGCACCGACTCGGCAAGGCCGAGATCCTCGGTGACCGGCTGCTCGACGTCGACGCCGTCATCGCGCGGGTCGACGCGGTCACGCCGGACGACGTCGCGGAGCTCGCGGCCGAGGTGCTGCGCGGACCCGAGGTGCTGGCGGTCGTCGGACCGGCCTGATCCCTCGCCGTACGGGCGGCTCACCGCCCACGACGGAGCCCCGGCACGGACCTGGGCTCAGTCGTGGGCGGTGACCCGCTGGCCGATGATCGCGAACGTGGCGGGCTGCTGGCTCTGGAGCACGGAGACACGGAACCCGCCGTCGGCGAGCGCGCGCGTCGCGGCCTCGATGACCCGCGCCTTGCCCTCCGGCATCGTCGCCTCGTAGAAGAGGAACGCCCGCCCGCCGGGCAGCAGTTTCTCGTGGAGCAGCGCGATCTCGTCGGCGGCCTCGCGCACCCAGAACAGGTTGACGTTGAAGGCGAACGCCTTGTGGAGGCGCTTGACCGGAACGCGGAGGGTCGCGAGGTCGATCTGGCGCACCGTGAGGCGCCCGGCCTCGACGTACGGCGCGCAGCGGCGCTTCGTGCGGTCCACCCCCGACTCGGAGCGGTCGATCGCGAAGAGCTTGCCGGACTCGAGCCGCGAGCAGACGAGCTCCGCGGCCGCGCCGGGCCCGCAGCCGATCTCCAGCAGCTGGTCGCCGGGCTGGACGTCCATGACGTCCACGCCCCAGCGGATGCGTGCGGGGATGGTCTGCTGCCTCATGCGGTACAGCCTGCCACCTCGCCGTGACCGTTGCACCGACCGCCTCGCCCCCGAGCCGGGTCGGTGCCCTAGGTTGGTGCCTCGTGAGCGACAACGCAGCCGGTACGACGCCGTCCAGCCCCCTCCGCGTCGGCGTGCTGGGCGCGCGCGGGAAGGTCGGCCGCGAGATCTGCACGGCGGTCACGGCTGCCGGCGGCCTCGAGCTCGTCGCCGAGGTGGACGCCGGTGACGACGTCGCGGTGCTCCGGGACCGGGGCGCCCAGGTGGTCGTCGACTTCACGCACCCCGACGTCGTGATGGGGAACCTCGAGTTCTGCGTCGCCCACGGCATCCACGCCGTGGTCGGCACGACCGGGTTCGACGACGACCGGCTCGCGACGCTCGAGGGCTGGTTGGCCGCGTCCCCGTCGACCGGCGTGCTCATCGCCCCCAACTTCTCCATCGGCGCGGTGCTGATGATGCGCTTCGCCGCGGAGGCCGCCCGGTTCTACGACTCCGTGGAGATCGTCGAGCTGCACCACCCGACGAAGGCCGACGCCCCGTCGGGCACCGCCCGCCGCACGGCCGAGCTCGTCGCGGCGGCGCGTCGTGCCGCCGGGAGCCCCCCGATGCCCGACGCGACGTCCACCGGCATCGAGGGCGCCCGCGGAGCCGACGTCGAGGGCGTGCGCGTCCACGCGCTCCGGATCCGCGGGATGATCGCCCACCAGGAGGTCGTGCTCGGCGGTCCGGGGGAGACGCTGACCATCCGCCACGACTCGATGGACCGGGCGTCCTTCGCCCCGGGCGTGCTCCTGGGCGTCCGCGCGATCGCGGGGCACCCGGGCCTCACCGTCGGGCTCGAGCACCTCCTCGACCTCGACTGAGCGGCCCCGTCGGGCCCCGCCCGGCATCGGTCCGGCCTCAGCCGATCCCGATCGCCCGGAGACCCGCCGCGGTGAGCGCGGCGAGCACCACGACGACGAGGAAGTTGGCCCGCAGCGCGAGCGCGGCGGCGGCGACGGCGAGCGCGGCGATCCGGGCGTCCAGGACGAGCCGCGCCCCGTCGGCGACGGTCTGCACGGCGACGAGGGCGGCGAGGAGCGCGACGGGAAGCGCGAGGGCCAGGCGGCGGACGAGCGGGCGCTCGAGGACGGCCGCCGGCAGGGAGAGGCCCGCCAGCTTGAGCGCGTAGCAGCCGGCCGCCAGCACGAGGAGGGC
>DASWYU010000239.1:0-4051 GCA_036404795.1 Nocardioides sp.
AGCCGCGCTCGTCGCGGTTCTCGGGCCTGGCGGCGCGGCTGCGGGCGCTCGACCTGCCGCCGCTGCCGGAGACGGCGGCGGTCGTCGCGACGGGGGCGATCACGGGCCTCGTGCTCGTGCTGCTCGGCGGAGTGAGCCTGCAGCTGTGCTCGGTGGTCCAGGGGTCGGGGTCGTGCGGCACGCCCGTGCTGCTCATGCTCATCGGCGCCGCGGTCGTCGGCGTGATCGTGGGGGCGCGCCTGCTGCGGGCGTGGGAGGTCTCCGACCCGGGCAGCACCAGCTTCCTCGGCGTCGGCCTGTTCGCGATGATCGCCCTGATCTTCCTCATCGACGTGCTGTTCGCGTGGGTGATGGTGGTCGTCGTGCCGATCGTCACCGTCGCGATGTTCCTGCTGTCCCACTTCCTCACGACGAAGCTGTCCGAGGGCGCCGAGGACGTCCATCCACCGGGTCGCTAGCCACTCCCGTCAGGACCGGCCCTCCGCCAGCAGGGCGAGCCGACGCAACGACTCGATGTTGCGCCACGCGATGCCGACGCCACGCAGCGGCGGGGGCACCAGCCGCCCCGGTCCCGCGACCGCGTCCTCCTCGATGACGAGCCGGGTACCACCCCCCTCCGGCTGCAACGTCAGCACGACCCGGGCCTCCCCCAGGGGCCAGCCGCGCGCCCGCACCTGGAGGCGGACGCCGGGATCGACCTCCTCCACGAGGGTCGCGTCGTCGACGAGCAGCGGCCACGCACCGACGGAGTGGTGGATGCGGGAGCCGACGCCGGGCCACTCCTCGTCGACGGACCTCATGCGGGAGGCGCCGACCACCCAGAGGGGGTAGAGCCACCCGTCGGCGAGCACGTCCCACACGTGCTCCGGGGCGGCGTGGGTGAGGCGTTCGTTGCGGACCATGCGGCGCCGGTACCCATCCGCTCGAGCGTCGACGACCACCATGCCGTTCGAACAAATGTTCTAATCGATGGTGTGAAGGTCCCCTCCGTCCACCGCGATCCCGTGCGCATGGCGCGGGTGCAGCACGTGTGGGTGGACATCACCGGGCAGTGGGTGCACCCGAAGCCCGGGATCCTCCTGATGTGGCGTCGTCGGCTCGGCATCCGCGGCGGTTGGGAGGCCTGGGTGATCGCCGTCGACCAGGCCGCCGAGGCGCACGGCAGCTCGCCGCGCGTCGTGCAGGGGTGGGTCGACGCGACCCACGTGCGCCCCTCCGGCGCGACGTTCACCGCGGAGGGCCGTCGACCCTCCTGACCCCCACCGGTACGGCGCGCCTCAGAGCACCTCGAACCGGATGCCCGCGGCCTGCAGGCGGGCGGTGAGGTGCTCCCCCATCGCCTGTGCCGTGGTCACCATGCCGGCGGTGGGCGGGTTGTCGTCGAAGAGGAGGGAGAGCGCGGACTCGGCGAGCATCTTGGACGTCTCGCCATAGCCGGGGTCGCCGCCGCTGACGCGGGCGTGCACGGTGCGGCCGCCGCCCTCGGCGACGACGTCGACGGTGAACCACGACTTCTCGCGACGCCGCTCGTCGGGGCCCTGGCCGGAGCCGAACCGGTTCATCAGCGCCCGGCGCAGCGGACCGACCTGGGCGGCGAGCGCGAGGGCTCCGACGGCGCCGGCTCCTCCCGCGGCGTACCGGAGCGTCTTCGTGCCCGCGTAGTGGGAGTAGGTGAAGTCGGGCCCGTAGCCCGGGTCGGCGGCGGCGCTGCGCACCACGATCATCGGGTCGATGGTCGGCAGCGGGAGCAGCCAGTAGCCCAGGACGGCGTCTCGGTGCGGCTTGCCGCCGGTGCCCCGCACGCGACGGCCCTCGGGGCGGCCCTCGGCCTTGCGGCGGGCGGCGTGGGTGCGGCTCATGGTGCGGGCGCGGGAGAACTGCTCGAGCGCGGAGTGCAGCGTGCCGGACGAGGAGATGGCGGCGGCGCGGACGACGCCGCGGGCCGTGATCGGGACGTCGTCGGGCAGCTCCCCGACCGCGAAGCGCACACCGAGGTCGTGCGGGATCGAGTCGAAGCCGCAGGCGTGCACGATGCGCGCGCCGGACGCCTCCGCGGTGCCGTGGTGGCGCAGCCAGACCTCGTCGACGAACTCGGGCTCGCCGGTGATGTCGACGTAGTCCGTGCCCGCCGCGGCGCAGGCGGCGACGAGCGGCTCGCCGTACCGCAGGAACGGTCCCACCGTCGTGATCACCAGGCGCGTGCTCTCCGCGAGCGCACGCAGCGACTCGGCGTCGCCGGAGTCGGCGACGACCAGCTCGGGGGCGGGCGCCGAACCTGCTGGTAGGCCGTCGCGCACCTGCGCGAGCCGGGCCTCGTTGCGGCCCGCGAGGGCCCAGCGGAGGTCGGCGGGGGCGTGACGGGCCAGGTACTCCGCGGTCAGCCGCCCGGTGAAACCGGTGGCACCGAGGAGGACGAGGTCGAGGGCGCGGTCCGAGCGGCTCTCAGGCATGGCCCGAGGATAGGCGGCGACGTACCGTGGGACCATGTGCCGCAACATCCGTCCGCTCAACAACTTCGAGCCGCCGGCGACCGACGACGAGGTGCACGCCGCCGCGCTGCAGTTCGTGCGCAAGGTCAGCGGCACGAGCAAGCCGTCGCAGGCCAACCAGGCCGCGTTCGACCAGGCCGTGCGGGAGATCGCCCACCTCACCCGGCACCTCGTCGACGACCTCGAGACCTCGGCGCCGCCCAAGAACCGTGAGGTCGAGGCGGCGAAGGCCCGGGCGCGGGCCGAGCTGCGCTACGCCCGGTGACCCGAACGGTGGTCGACACGACGGGCGACGCGGCCGTCGACGCGGCGCTCGACCTCCTCGCAGCCCGTCGGCTGGTCGTCCTGGGCGGCGCGGGGCTCTCGACGGACTCCGGCATCCCCGACTACCGCGGTCCCGTCGCCGAGGGCCGGCCACCGCGACCGACGCCCATGACGTACGGCGACTTCGTCTCGGGACCCGCCGCCCGCCAGCGCTACTGGGCCCGCAGCCACCTCGGCTGGGCGCGGATGCGGCGCGCGGAGCCCAACCCCGGCCACCGTGCCCTCGCGAGCATCGACCCCGACCTGCTCATCACCCAGAACGTCGACGGGCTCCACGAGGCGGCCGGCACACGGCACATGGTCGCCCTCCACGGCCGGATCGCCGACGTCGTGTGCCTCGACTGCCGGGCCACGAGCGCGCGGACGGCGCTGCAGGACCGCATGGCGGCGGCGAACCCGGGCTGGGCGGAGCGGCACGCGGCCGTCGTCGTGCGACCCGACGGCGACGTGGACCTCGAGGAGACGCGGGACTTCGTCGTACCGCCCTGCGAGGCCTGCGGCGGGGTGCTCAAGCCGGACGTCGTGTTCTTCGGCGAGAACGTCCCGGCACCCCGGGTCGAACGCTGTTTCGCCGCGGTCGACGCGCTGCGGCCGGCCGACGGGGCGCTGCTCGCGGTCGGGACGTCGCTGACGGTGATGAGCGGGTTCCGGTTCGTGCGCCGGGCCGCGCGGGCGGGGGTGCCCGTCGTGGTCGTCAACCGGGGCACGACCCGGGGCGACGAGCTCGCCACCCACGTGCTCGACACCGGGTGCAGCGGATTCCTCGCCGCGCTGGACGCGCGCCGTCAGGAGCGCGTGGCGGGGGTCCGGGTCACGGCACCTGACGCAGGTGCACCGGCCGGTTGACCTCGCGGAGCAGGTGCTCGACCCGCCCGCGGGTGGGCCGGTCGTCGGCGACGAGCGCCGCGGCGACCGCCAGGTGCGCCTCGTCGAGGTGGAGGACCTCGCCGAGCGTCAGCCGGTAGTAGGTGTCCTCGAGGTCGAAGTCGAGGTCGGCGACGTGCGCGGAGCGGAAGGTGCCGTCCTGGTCGCGCACGACGACGCTCTCCCCGGGCTCCAGCCCCCGGTCGAGACCGGTCGCACCGTGGGCCACGACCACGCTGCCGGTGCGGCGCGTGAACGCCGTGAGCTCGACGTCGAGCATCTCCATCTCGGGAGCCTTCCGCTGGGGCGAGGTCCCTCTTCCTCGCGCTGTCTTCGTCAACGAAGACGGCCCCCGCGAGTCACGCCCCGCTCCG
>DASWYU010000240.1:0-11626 GCA_036404795.1 Nocardioides sp.
CGCGGCCGACGGCGGCTGGACGACGCTCGGCCCGAGCGCGACGGCGTTCACCGGTTACGCCGCCCCGCGCGCGATGAGCACGGACGACATCGCCGCCGTCGTGACGGCGTTCGGCGACGCCGCCCGCCGGGCCGACGCGGCCGGGTTCGACGTGGTCGAGGTGCACGCGGCCCACGGCTACCTGCTGCACGAGTTCCTCTCGCCGCTGGCGAACGAGCGGACGGACTCCTACGGCGGCTCGTTCGAGAACCGGATCCGGATCGTCGTCGAGGTCGTCGACGCCGTGCGCGCGACGTGGCCGGAGGAGAAGCCCGTGCTGGTGCGGCTCTCCGCGACCGACTGGGTCGAGGGCGGTTGGACGCCGGAGGAGTCGACGCGTCTCGCCGGGGTGCTGGCCGAGCACGGCGTCGACCTGGTCGACGTGTCGAGCGGCGGCCTCGACCCGAGGCAGGACATCCTCGCCGGGCCGGGCTACCAGGTCCCGTTCGCGACGACCGTCCGCGCGGCCGGGCTGCCCGTGGGTGCCGTCGGGGAGATCACGGACCCGGGGCAGGCCGAGAAGATCCTGTCGTCGGGTGCCGCCGACGTCGTGCTGTTGGGGCGGGTCGCGCTGCGCGAGCCCGCCTGGCCGCAGCGCGCGGCGGCCGAGCTCGGCGTGGCACGGCAGGACGCGCCGTACCCGCCCCAGTACTCCCGCGGCGCCTGGGCCTGAGCGACCGACCGGCGACGGCGCCTAGAATCGACCCCCGTGAACCCCCGCCACCGCCGCCTCGTCATCCCCATCGCCCTGGTGGCCCTGATCCTCGTCGTCGTGGTCGCGGCGATCGTCTGAGCCCGCACCCGAGAGCCGAACCGTGACCGAGCCCCTCCTCCGCGTCCTCACCCGGATGCGCTCCCACCTGCTCGACGGCGACGCGCTGGTGCGCGCGGTCGGGTCCGGCCGCCAGAAGGGCACCGACCCGCGGTGGCGGCGGGTGGAGCTGCGCTACGTCGACCTCAAGGCGGGGCGCCACCTGCAGGTCACGACGTACGACGCGACCCAGGCCCACACGGCCAACCACGCCGCCGGCTCGCCCGAGGCGCGGGAGGCGGTCGACGCGCTGCTCGACGAGCCGTTCGCGAGCTGGCACGTCGACACCACGACCCAGCAGCACCAGGTGCGGGTCACGAAGCGGCTCGAGGCGGTGCTCCGCACGACGGACCGGGCGGAGGCGGTCGTCGCCGAGCACGGTCACGACCGTGACAAGGAGCGACTGCTCGAGCCGGGCGACCCCGTGCTCGTCGCGCTCGGGATCTCCGACGCGGAGGGTCGGGTGAAGCCCACCCGCCAGGCCAAGCTGCGGCAGGTCGAGGAGTTCTGCCGGCTGCTCGACACGGCGGTGACGGACGCGATCGCCAAGGGCCACCTGCGCCGGCCGACCGCCGAGGAGCCCCTGCGGATCGTCGACCTGGGCTGCGGCAACGCCTACCTGACGTTCGCCGCGCACCGCTTCCTCACGCACGTGCGCGGCCTGCCCGTGCACCTCGTCGGGGTGGACGTGAAGGAGCAGTCGCGGGAGCACAGCGCGGGCGTCGCGGCGTCGCTGGGCGTCGCGGACGAGCTCGCGTTCGTCGTCGGGTCGATCGCGGACGCCGACCTGGGGGCGCTGCTCCCGGAGCGGCCGGAGGTGGTGCTGGCGCTGCACGCCTGCGACACGGCGACCGACGAGGCGCTGGCGCGGGCCGTCGCGTGGGACGCCGCCCTGGTGCTGGCGGCCCCCTGCTGCCACCACGACGTGGCGGCCCAGCTGCGGAAGGCACCGACCCCTGCGCCGTACCAGGTCCTCACCCGCCACGGCATCCTCCGCGAGCGGTTCGCGGACACCCTCACCGACGGGCTGCGGGCCTCCCTGATGCGGCTCGCGGGCTACCGCGTCGAGGTCGTGCAGTTCGTCGAGAGCCAGCACACGCCGCGCAACACCCTGCTCCGGGCCGTGCGCACGGGGCCGCCGGTGCGGGGCGGGTCGGTGCGCAAGGAGTACGACGAGCTCGTCGCCACCTGGGGCATCCGGCCGCGCCTGGCCGAGCTGCTGCACCGCGCCGGAGAGCGGTGAGGCCGGTGCTCGCGCGCCTGCTGGTGACCTCCGTCGTCGTCCTCCCGTTCGCCGTCGGTGCCGCCAACGCACCCGCCTCGACGGCCGAGGAGGGCACCGAGGTCACGTGGTTCACCGACCCGGAGATCGTCGAGTCCAGCGGCCTCGCGGTCGTCGGCGGGCGGTTCGTGACCGTCAACGACTCGGGCGACCCGGGCCGCATCTTCGCCGTCGACCCGGCGACGGGGGACACCGTCGCGGTGACGTCGTGGACCCCCGACCCGACGGACGTGGAGGCGGTGGCGCCGGCGTACGTCGACGGCGAACCCTCCGCGGAGGTCTGGGTCGGCGACATCGGCGACAACCGCGCCGTGCGCGAGAGCGTGGAGGTGCTGCGGGTGCCGGTCGGGTGGGAGGACCGGGACGCGGAGCCGCGGGTCTTCGAGCTGCAGTACGCCGACGGCCCGCGCGACGCGGAGTCGTTGCTCGTCGTGCCGGGCACCGACCAGCTGCTGGTGGTGAGCAAGGGCGTGCTCGGCGGGTCGTTCTACACGGCACCCGACCCGCTCGTCGCCGGGCAGGTCAACGTCCTGGAACCGGTCGCCTCGGCGCTCGGCATCGCCACCGACGCCGCGTTCTTCCCCGACGGCCGGCACCTCGTGGTGCGCAACTACTCCTCGGCGGTCGTCTACAGCTACCCCGGGCTGACGGAGGTCGGCGGGTTCGACCTGCCCGAGCAGCCGCAGGGCGAGGGCATCGCCGTGGACCCCGACGACCCCGACGCCGTGCTCATCACGACGGAGGGGCTGAACACCCCGATCCTGCGGGTCGCGCTGCCCGACGACGTGCGCACGGCGATGGAACCGGCTCCGGAGGAGGCGGAACCCGGGTCGGACTCCGGGTCGGGCGCCGACGCGGACCCGCGCGTCGATCCCGCCGGCGACGAGCTGGCCTGGCTGCCCTGGGCCGTCGGCGGCCTCGGGGGAGCGGTGCTCCTCGTGCTCGCCGCGGTGCTCGTGCGGGGCGCGCGGCGTCGTTCGCGGCACTAGCCACCCGACGGGGTGAGCCCGCTGCGGACGGTCTCCTAGGCTCAGGAGGTGCCGCGTCTTCGTCGTACGTCCCCCGACCAGCCCGGCTGGAGCCGGCAGCGTGCGGGCCGGGGCTTCAGCTATCGCGACGAGCACGGCGAGCGGCTCGGCGACCGTGCCCGCGAGCGGGTCGAGGCCCTCGTCATCCCGCCCGCCTGGACCGACGTGTGGATCACGCCGCACGACAACGGCCACCTGCAGGCGGTCGGCACCGACGACGCCGGGCGGCGGCAGTACCTCTACCACCCCGCCTGGCGCGAGCAGCGGGACGCCGCGAAGTTCGAGCGGATGACGGAGTTCGGTGCGTCGCTCGCACGGGCGCGGTCCGTCGTCGTCGGCCACCTCGGCCTCGACGGCATGCCGGAGCCGCGCGCCGCGGCGACCGCCGTGCGGCTCCTCGACCTCGGCTACTTCCGGATCGGCAACGACGTCTACGCCGACGAGAACGGCAGCTTCGGGCTCACCACGCTCGAGCGGCGGCACGTGCGGCGGGCGGGCGACCTGCTCGTGTTCCGGTTC
The DNA here is from genome assembly GCA_036404795.1 of Nocardioides sp. Lineage (GTDB taxonomy): Bacteria > Actinomycetota > Actinomycetes > Propionibacteriales > Nocardioidaceae > Nocardioides. The sequence goes on from DASWYU010000240.1 coordinate 3,680, forward strand.
ACCGGGAAGTCGGGCGTCGGCCACCGGATCGAGATCGACGACACCGCCGTGGTGGCGGCGATCGCCGTGATGCGGCGGCGGCGCGCCGAGGACCCGCGGCTGCTGGCCTTCAAGGAGATGCGGCACTGGCGCTCGGTGCTGCCGACGCTGGTGAACGAGTACGTCCGCGAGACGACCGGCCTCGAGGCCACCGCGAAGGACTTCCGCACGTGGCACGCCACCGTGCTCGCCGCGGTGGCGCTGGCGCGCACGGAGGAGCCGGGGGAGTCCGCCGCCTCCCGGAAGCGGGCCGTCAGCGGCACGATGAAGGAGGTCGCCGCGTTCCTCGGCAACACGCCGACGCTGGCGCGGAGCTCCTACGTCGACCCGCGCGTCGTCGCCGCCTACGAGGACGGCCGCACCATCGCCGCCGCCCTCCGCCGCGCCGACCGCGAGCACGCCGACGACGTCGACGCGCGCCAGGCCGCACTCGAGCGGGCGACGCTGCGGCTGCTGGCGTAGGCCGCGCCGGGTTGCGGGTTGCGGGTTGCGGGTTGCGTTCGACGCAATCCCCAGCTCGGCGGTCGGGCCGGCGACCTGTCAGATGTCGCCCCAACCGCCGTCGCCGGGGATGCCGCCGCCCATGTCCATGACGTCGAGCAGGCCGGCGCCCGTGGTGTAGCCGGGCGCGAAGAAGGCGACCGGGACCGTGGCGCCGTCGGTGAAGGCTCCTCCGAGGTTCCAGAAGTGGCACTGGTAGACGCCCTGGCCCCAGTCGTTGCGTGCGTTGACGCTGTCGAACGGCTGGAGGTGCGCGCCGTCGACCGAGAACTGCAGGGCGGGTCGCGTGGTCGGCACGGGGGTCAGAGCCAGGAACACCTCGAGGGTCCAGCCGCCGCTCCAGTCCCGCGTCAGTGATCCACCGCGGACGGCGATGGACGAGGTCGTCCCGGTCGAGGAGGCGTGGGCAGGTGCGGCGGCGACGACGGTCACGGCAGGCACGGACCAGGCGGCGGAGCGCAGGACGGTACGGCGGGAGGGCAGGGAAGGCATGGGTCCGGGATCGGCGGGTGTCGACCGATCCTGAGGACCGTTCCGCGGATCTCCGCGAGGGCGCGGGCGCGTTGTCGAGTTGTCTGAGTGAGCACTCACTCACTACGCTGCCGACCCGTGAGTCCCCGCGCGAAGCCGATGGCGCCCGACGAGCGCCGTCGCACGATCCTCGCCGCGGCGGTGCCGCTGATCCTCGCCCACGGTCCGGGCGCGACGACTCGGCAGATCGCGGAGGCGGCCGGGGTCGCCGAGGGGACCGTCTTCCGCGTCTTCCCGACGAAGGACGAGCTGTTCGACGCCGTGCTCGACGCGGCCCTCGACCCGGAGCGCTTCCTCGCCGAGCTCGCCGAGGTCGACCCCGGGCTGCCGCTGGAGCCCCGGCTCGTGGCCGCGACGACGGTCGTGCAGGGCCGGTTCCGCGAGGTCTTCGCGGTGATGACGGCGCTCGGCATCCAGGGTCCGCCGCGCCGGGCGAAGCACGAGGACGCGGAGGCGCTCGAGGCGCGGCGCCGGTCGATGCAGTCGCTCGTCGACCTGGTGACGCCCGACGCTGCGGCGTTCCGCGTGCCCGTGCGGGAGGTCGTGCGGATGCTCCGGATGCTCACCTTCTCCGGGAGCCACCCGCACCTGTCGGCCGACGAACCGCTGACGCCCGACCAGATCGTGGCGGTGGTGCTCCACGGCACGCTGGTGTCGCGCCGTACGGACCCCGCCGACCCGACCAACGCCACCGACCAGACCGACCCCACCGACAGGAGCGCGTGACCATGCTCTTCCGACTGCTCCGCGAGCACCTGCGGCCCTACCGGGCCCTGCTCCTCGCCGTGGCGCTGCTGCAGCTGGGGTCGACGGGCGCGATGCTCTACCTGCCCAACCTCAACGCGACGATCATCGACGACGGCGTGGTGCTGGGCGACACGGGCCACGTGCTCCGGATCGGGCTCGTCATGCTGGCCGTCTGCCTCGGCCAGATCGTCTGCCAGATCGCCGCGGTGTGGTTCTCCGCGCGGGTCGCGATGGGCGTCGGCCGTGACCTGCGGGCCGCGCTCTTCGACCGCATCACCGGCTTCTCGGGCCGGGAGGTCGGGCAGTTCGGTGCCCCGTCGCTCATCACGCGCGTCACCAACGACGTGCAGCAGGTGCAGATGCTGACCCTGATGACGTGCAGCATCGCGATCTCGGTGCCGATCATGATGATCGGCGGCATCGCGATGGCGATGCACACCAACCTCGGGCTGTCGTGGATCTTCGCCGTGGTCGTGCCGACGCTGTTCGTCGCCGTGGGCATCGTGATCCGCGGCATGGTGCCGAGCTTCCGCGCCCAGCAGGGCCGCATCGACGGCGTGAACCGGGTGCTCCGCGAGCAGATCACCGGCATCCGCGTCGTGCGCGCCTTCGTGCGCGAGCCCGAGGAGACGGACCGCTTCGCCGACGCCAACGAGCAGCTCACCCAGGTCTCGATCCGGGCGGGTCGCTGGCTGGCGACGCTGTTCCCGGTCGTCATGCTCATCGTCAACGGCGCCTCCGTCGCGGTCATCTGGTTCGGCGGCCACCGGGTCGAGGGCGGCGACATGGGGGTCGGGCAGCTGACGGCGTTCATCGCCTACCTCATGCAGATCGTCATGTCGGTGATGATGGGCACCTTCATGCTCATGCAGATCCCGCGCGCCGCGGTGTGCGCCGACCGGATCGCCGAGGTGCTCGACACGCACTCGAGCGTCGTGCCGCCCACGGACCCGGTCACCGCGGTCACGGGCCGCGCGAGCCTGGAGTTCGACGGTGTCGGCTTCACCCACCCGGGCGCCCAGAGCCCGGTGCTCACCGACATCTCGTTCCGGGCCGGCGCCGGGCAGACGGTGGCGGTGATCGGCTCGACCGGGTCCGGCAAGACGACACTCGTCGACCTCGTGCCGCGGCTCATGGACGTCACGGCGGGCGCGGTGCGCATCGACGACGTCGACGTCCGTCACCTCGACCCGGCGGCGCTCTGGGAGCGGATCGGGCTCGTGCCCCAGCGGGCGTTCCTGTTCAGCGGCACCATCGCCTCCAACCTCCGGCACGGCAAGGCGGACGCCACGGACGAGGAGCTGTGGGAGGCGCTCGAGGTCGCCCAGGCCCGTGACTTCGTCGCCGCGCTCCCCGACGGGCTCGACGCGACGGTCGCCCAGGGCGGCACCAACTTCTCGGGCGGCCAGCGCCAGCGGCTCTCCATCGCCCGCGCCCTGGTCCGGAAGCCGGAGATCTACCTGTTCGACGACTCCTTCTCCGCCCTCGACCTCGCGACCGACGCCCGTCTGCGGGCGGCGCTGCGTCCGTGGACGACGGAGTCGTGCGTGCTCGTGGTCGCGCAGCGGATCTCCACGATCCGCGACGCCGACCTCATCCTCGTGCTCGAGGACGGGCACCTGGTGGGCGCGGGACGGCACGACGAGCTGGTGGACGGGTGTGCGACGTACGCCGAGATCGTCGCCTCCCAGCTGAGCGCGGAGGAGGCGGCGTGAGCGAGCAGCAGAAGTCGGGCGGTGGCCTGCAGGCCACCGAGCGCATCACCGTGCCGCAGCGCGGTCCCGGCCCCGTCGGACAGATGGGGGCGGGGGAGAAGGCGATGGACTTCGGTCCGTCGGCGCGCCGCCTCGTGGCGCGCATGCGTCCCCAGCGCGCGCGGGCCGCTCTCGTCGTCGTGTTCGCGATCGGCAGCGTCACCCTGATGTCGCTCGGTCCCTACCTGCTGGGACGGGCCACCGACCTGGTGGTCGCGGGCCTGGTCGGGAAGGGACTGCCGGCCGGCCAGTCGCAGGGTGAGGCGGTCGACGCGCTCCGGGCGTCGGGCCAGGGTCAGCTGGCCGACGTGGTCGAGGGCGCCCGCCACCTCGTGCCGGGCCAGGGCGTCGACTTCGACGCCGTGGGCCGCGCGCTCCTCATCGTGCTGGGCGTCTACGTCGTGGGCGCGCTCCTCGCGTGGCTGCAGGGCTACCTGCTCAACGACGTCGTGCAGAGCACCATCCGCACGCTGCGCGCCGACGTCGAGCGCAAGATCCACGCGATGCCGCTCGCGACCTTCGACAAGGCGCCGCGCGGCGAGCTCCTCAGCCGCGTCACCAACGACATCGACAACGTCGGCCAGACCCTGCAGCAGACGATGAGCCAGCTGCTGACGTCGCTCCTCACCGTCGTCGGGATCCTCACGATGATGCTGTGGATCTCGCCGCTCCTGGCGCTCGTCGCGCTCGTCGCCGTGCCGGTCTCGCTGCTGCTGACCCGCGCCGTGATGAAGCGCAGCCAGCCGCAGTTCGTCACGCAGTGGCGCCGCACGGGCTCGCTCAACGCGCACGTCGAGGAGTCGATCTCGGGGCACGCGCTCGTCACGGTCATGGGTCGCCGCGAGGCGGTCGCCGCCACCTTCGCCGAGCAGAACGACGAGCTGTACGCCGCGTCCTACCGCGCCCAGTTCGTCTCGGGGATGCTCATGCCGGTGATGATGCTGATCGGCAACATCTCCTACGTGGTGGTCGCCGTCGTCGGCGCGCTCCGCGTCACCTCCGGCGCGATCACGATCGGCGACGTGCAGGCGTTCATCCAGTACTCCCGCCAGTTCAACCAGCCGCTCACCACCCTGGCCTCGATGATGAATCTGCTGCAGTCGGGCGTCGCCTCGGCCGAGCGGGTCTTCGAGCTGCTCGACGCCGACGAGGAGCGGGACGCCTCGGTCGTCGCGGCCGCGGGCGCACGTCCCGCCGACGTGGCGGCCCGGGGTCGGGGTGAGGTCGCGTTCGAGCACGTCGCGTTCTCCTACGACGCCGAGCGGCCGCTCATCGAGGACCTCTCCCTCGTCGCACGACCGGGCCAGACCGTCGCGATCGTCGGCCCGACCGGCGCCGGCAAGACCACGCTCGTCAACCTCGTCATGCGGTTCTACGAGCTCGACGCGGGCCGGATCACCCTCGACGGCGTCGACGTCACGACCCTCACCCGGCGGCAGCTGCGGGCGCAGACCGGCATGGTGCTGCAGGACACCTGGCTGTTCGAGGGCACGATCCGCGACAACATCGCCTACGGCCGGCCCGACGCGAGCGCCGAGGAGATCCTCGAGGCGGCGCGCGCGACGTACGTCGACCGCTTCGTCGCCTCCCTCCCCGACGGCTACGACACGCTCGTCACGGAGAACGGCGAGAACCTGTCGGCGGGGGAGCGGCAGCTCCTCACCATCGCCCGCGCGTTCCTCGCCGACCCGGCGCTGCTGATCCTCGACGAGGCGACCAGCTCGGTCGACACCCGCACGGAGCTGCTGCTCCAGCGCGCCATGAGCGCGCTGCGCGCCGACCGCACGTCGTTCGTCATCGCGCACCGGCTCTCCACGATCCGCGACGCCGACGTCATCCTCGTGATGGAGGCGGGCCGCATCGTCGAGCAGGGCACGCACGGCGAGCTGCTCGAGACCGACGGGGCGTACGCCGCGCTCTACCGCTCCCAGTTCGCCGCGAGCGCGCTGGACTGAGGGCTCAGAGCCGCTCGACGACCCAGTCGACGCAGGCGGTGAGGGCCTCCACGTCGCTCGCGTCGATCGCGGGGAACATCGCGACGCGCAGTTGGTTGCGGCCGAGCTTGCGGTAGGGGTCGACGTCGACGACGCCGTTGGCGCGCAGCACGTGCGCGACGGCCTCGGCGTCGACGCCGCCCGCGGACGCCGGGCCCGTGGCCAGGTCGATCGTGCCGACGACGTGCGAGCGGTGGGTCGGGTCCGCGACGAAGGGCGTGGCGTACGCCGCCTGCTCGGCCCACCCGTAGAGCACCGCCGCCGACGCGGAGGTGCGCTCGACCATGCCGGCCAGCCCGCCGCCGTCGAGCATCCAGCCGAGCTGGGCGTCCATGAGGAACAGCGTCGCGATCGCGGGCGTGTTGAGGGTCTGGTGCTTCGCGGAGTTCTCGACGGCGGTGGCCAGGTCGAGGAACGCGGGGATGAACCGGCCGCTCGCGCGGACCTCCTCGACGCGGGCGAGGGCCGCCGGGGACATCAGTGCGAACCAGATCCCGCCGTCCGCGGCGAACCCCTTCTGCGGGGCGAAGTAGTAGACGTCCGTCTCCCGCACGTCGACCGGCAGACCGGCGGCCGCCGACGTGCCGTCGACGACGACCAGGGCGTCCGCGTCGGCGCCGGGCACGCGCCGTACGGGCGCCATGACCCCCGTCGAGGTCTCGTTGTGGGGCCAGGCGTAGAGGTCGACGCCGGGCACGGCCTCGGGTACGGCGAGGGCCCCGGGGGCCGCGTCGAAGCGCGCCGGGTCGGCCAGCCAGGGTGCCGCCGTCGTGGCGGTCGCGAACTTGCCGCCGAACTCGCCGAAGACGGCGTGGGCGCTGCGCTCGCGGACGAGGGAGAACGCGGCGACGTCCCAGAAGGCGGTCGAGCCGCCGACGCCGAGGACGACCCGGTAGCCCTCCGGCAGCGAGAACAGGGCGGCGAGCCGCTCCTGCACGGAGGCGACGAGGCCCTTGACCGGCGCCTGGCGGTGCGACGTGCCCATCAGCGCGGCGCCGGGACCGGCGAGCGCGTCGAGCGCCGCCTGCGACACCTTCGACGGGCCGGAGCCGAAGCGCCCGTCGGCGGGGAGGAGGTCGGTCGGAATCCGCAGCTCGCGCGTCACCCCGCTAGTCTCCCACCGCCCGCCGGACGGCGGACGGACGGGAGGTCGTGGTGGGACAGCCGGTGCTGCGGCTCGAGCAGGTGCGGCTCACGCACCCCGACGCGCTGCGGCTCGTGGCCGACGTGCAGGCGGAGTACACCGTCCTCTACGGCAGCCCCGACGAGACCCCGCTCGACCCGACCGTGTTCGATCCGCCGCGCGGGCGGTTCTTCGTGGGGTACGACGCGGACCGTCCCGTCGCCACGGGTGCGTGGCGCGACCGGCCCGACGTGACCGACCTCGGCCTCGAGCGCGCCGCCGAGATCAAGCGCATGTACGTCGCGCCCCACGCCCGCGGCCGCGGCCTGTCCCGCGTCGTGCTCGCCCACCTGGAGGAGTCGGCCCGTGCCGCGGGACACGACGGCCTGGTGCTCGAGACCGGGACGCTGCAACCGGCGGCGGTGGCGCTCTACACGGCGTGCGGCTACGTGCCGGTCGCCGGGTTCGGGCACTACCGCGACGCGCCGGAGTCGGTGTACCTCGGGCGACGGCTGGACTAGCAGGCGGCAGCGATCAGAAGGGGCGCGTGCTGCTGTCCCCGAAGGTCGCCCACGGCGTCGCCGACGGTTCGCTGACGCTCGCGTTCCGGCGCTGGCGCCGGGCGGACGTGGCCGTCGGCTCCGAGTTCCGCACCGTCGCCGGCGTCGTGCGCGTCACCAGCGTCGACGTGGTCGACGTGCACGCGATCGGTGCGGACGAGGCCGCGGCCGCGGGCTTCGCGACCGCCGACGAGCTGCGCCGCCGGCTCCGCCCGCCCGCCGGGGACGGCGCCGACGCGGTCTACCGGATCGGGCTCGCGTGGGCCGGGGAGGACCCGCGGATCGCGCTGCGCAACGCCACGGACCTGACCGCCGAGGACGTCGCCGACCTCGACCGGCGGCTGGAGCGGCTCGACCGGGCGAGCAGCCACGGCGCGTGGACCATGCTCACCCTCGCGCTCGTCCGCGCCCACCCGCACCGCCGCGCGCCCGACCTCGCCGCCGCCGTCGGGCGCGAACGGGACCCCATCAAGATCGACGTGCGCAAGCTGAAGAACCTGGGGCTGACGCAGAGCTTCGACGTGGGGTACGACGTGTCGCCCCGCGGCGCCGCCTACCTCGCCCGCACGACGCGCCCGGTGCCGGAGCCGCCGAGGATCGACGACGGGCCCTGAAGCTCGGGGGCCGCGCCGGCGAGATCCCACCCGAACGGGTCCTCAGGAAGGCGGGACGCCCGCCGACAGGGTCCTCTCGAGAAG
>DASWYU010000241.1:0-4274 GCA_036404795.1 Nocardioides sp.
AGCGTGCCGAGCTGCTCGTCGCGGGCGAGGGCCCGGCCGTCACCGCGACCGGTGAGCCCGAGTCGCCGACGCTCGCGCTCCGCGACCTCATGATCGCGAAGCCGAAGCTCCGCGGCGCCGAGCGGGAGGCGGCCGACCGGCTCCTCGCCCGCCCGACGGACGGGATCGTCGACCCGGGCGGCGACGGCTACCCCGCGGGCTCGGTCGTGAAGTCGGGCTGCACCGGCGGCATCTGCGTGCACTACGTCGACAAGGCGCAGAACCCGACGATCGGCGCGACCCCCGCGTGGGCGTCGCAGACCGCGCAGATCGCGAAGAACGCCTACGGCTTCCTCGTCAACAGCCGCGGCTACCGTCCCGCGCCGTCCGACGGCACCCGGGGCGGCAACGCCAATCTCGACATCTACCTCACCGACCTGGCCTCGCAGGGCCTCTACGGCTACTGCGCGCCGGAGCAGTACGTGGCGGGCTCGGACTACCGGGCGACGTCCTACTGCGTGCTCGACAACGACTACGTCGAGTTCCTTCCGGTCACGCCGGTCAACGCCCTGCGGGTGACGGCGGTGCACGAGATCTTCCACGCCATCCAGTTCGGCTACGACCTGTTCGAGGACGCGTGGCTCTACGAGGCCACCGCCACGTGGATGGAGGAGGTCTGGGCACCGGACGTCAACGACAACCGGCAGTACCTGGGGGACGGCCAGCTCGCCCGCCCGCTCGTGCCCCTCGACGCGTTCGACGACGCGAGCGGCAACTCCTACGGCAACTGGCTCTTCTTCGAGTACCTCGAGGAGCGCTTCGGTGCGAACGTCGTCCGCGCCGTCTGGGAGAAGGCGTCAGCGACGGGCAGCGTCGGCCACCACTCGATGTTCGCGCTGCGCACGGTGCTGAGCGGCCTGCGTGACGCCGCGGGTCGTCCGACGGACCTCGGCAAGGAGTACGCCGGGTTCGCCGGGGCCAACCAGATCCCGGCGTCGTTCTACGACGACGGGGCGGCCTACACGGCCACCCCGGTCAACGCGGCCTACGCGATGACGAACAGCACCACGCCGATCGCGCGGCGCTTCACCGTCCCGCAGCAGACCAGCTACACCGTGCGGTTCCAGCCGGCGTTCTCGGCGGCGAGCCAGCGCTACCGGCTGCGCCTGCGGTTCAGCACGCCCGCGGCGGCCACCACGCCGGGTGCGTTCGTCGTGGTGGAGTACGCCAACGGCACCGTCGCGCGGGGCGCCATCGGTCTCCAGGCCGGCACGACGACGCAGTACGTCGCGTTCCAGCCCGGCCAGGTGCGCAACGTCTACGTGTCGTTCGTGAACGCGTCGTCGCGGTTCGTCTGCGGCCAGGACACGGTCCGCGCGTGCGCCGGCACTCCCGTGGACAACAGCGTCGGCTACTACGTCGACGCCCTCGCCCAGCGATACTGACCTGCACGACGCGCGACGGCGCGTGCTCCGGGCGATCGCCCGGGGCACGCGCCGTCGTCGCGTCTCACCGGTGTCCGTCGGGCAGGGTCCGCAGGGTCAGGATCAGGAGGGCTCGACGTCGTCGATCGTGTGCATCGCGGCCTCCTCGGCGCTCGCACCGGCTCCGTCGATGCCGCCGTCCTCGGCGAACCGGTCGTCGTCGCGACCTCCGTCGGCCCCGTCCACGCTCGCGACGAGACGGCCTGTGCGCTCGGTGCCGATCTCCCCACCGACGGGCCCGTCGACGATGTCGGCGTCGAGCTCCTCCTGGAGGCCGTCCCAGACCTCGGGCTCCTCCTGCACGACGCGCTCGTCGATGGTCTCGCCCTCGAGCTCGCCGGCGGGGGTGACGTCCTTCTGGTTCGACCCGCGGAGGCGCTCCGGAGGCGAGATGCCCTCGTCGAGGACGTCGTCGACGCCTCGGTCGTCCAGCGTGTCCTGGGGCTGCAGCTGGTCCTCGCTCATGAATCGAACCTAGGCACGTCGGGCAACCTCACAGGTCGGCGGCGCCCGCCAGCAGCCAGGCGCCCCCGGCGGCGCCACCGATCGTCACCAGCAGGAAGACCCCGATCCAGAACCCGCCGGGCAGGGGCGTCAGACGGGCCAGCATGTCGGCATCGGAGTGCGGCGCGCGTCCGGCGCGGCGCTGCTGCTGCAGCTCCACCACCGGTCGCGGGCCGGCGAGCAGGAGGAACCACGTCGCCGTGTACGCCGCGGCCACCTGCACGGGACCGCTCGCCCACCAGGTCACCGCGAAGATCGCAACGCCGGCGACGAGGACGGCCCACAGCCCGAAGAAGTTGCGGATCTGCAGCAGCAGGAGGGCCAGGAGCAGCAGCGCGACCCAGAGGCCGGCGACGGCGTAGCCGCTCGCGACGACGACCGCCGCGACGAGGCCGAGCAGGGTGGGCGCGACGTACCCGGAGAACGCCGTCGCGATCATGCCCGGCCCGGTCGGACGTCCCCGCGAGACCGTGAGGCCGGACGTGTCGGAGTGCAGTCGGATGCCCGAGAGCCGCCGACCGCTCAGCAGGGCCGCCACACCGTGCCCGCCCTCGTGCGCGATCGTGACGAGGTGGCGGGCCCGGCGCCACAGGGGCCGGTAGGCGACGAGCAGGAGCGCGAGCGCGGCGGTGGCCGCGACGAGACGGGGGTCGAGCGCGGGCTGCCGCGTGACGACGTCACCGAGGACGCGGTCGAGGAGGTCGGACACCCGACCAGGATGGCGGACGCACCCCCGGGCACGCGGTCGTGTCCCCATCGTGACCCGGCGGCCGCTGCGGACTGTCGGTGGGCGGAACTACCGTGCGGTGCGTGACTCTCTCGGACCCTGCTGCCCCTGCCTCCACCCCTGCCTCCACCCCTGCCTCCACCCCGCCCCCGGCGCCCTCCGGCTCGCCGTTCGCCGACCTCGACGACTACGTCGCGCTGCCGCGGGTCGAAGCGCTCACGCGCTCCGCCGACGGACGGCGCGTCGTGCTGACGGTCGCGACGCTCGACGCGGACCGCACGGCCTACGAGCGCTCGCTGTGGGAGGTCGACGCGGCCGGTGGGGGCACCCCCCGGCGGCTCACCCGGAGCGCCGCCGGCGAGTCCGGTGCGGCGTTCACGCCGTCCGGCACCCTGCTGTTCACGTCGAGCAGGGACGGCGGCGAGGGTCCCGCGCGCGACGGCAAGCCCCTCACGCAGCTCTGGGCCGTCGAGCCCGGCGGCGGCGAGGCGCGCCCGGTCACCGCCCTCGCCGGCGGCGTCCGGGTCGCGGCGACCGCGCGGGCGAGCGAGACCGTGGTGCTCTCCGCCGACCTGCTGCCGTCGGCGACGTCGCTCGAGGACGACGCCCGGCTGCGCGAGGAGCGCGCCCGGGGCAAGGTGAACGCGATCCTCCACGAGCACTACCCGGTGCGGGTCTGGGACCACGACCTCGGTCCCGACGAGCCCCACCTGCTCGCCCTCGACCTGGCCGGGCTGGCGCCCGACGTCCCCCGCCCCGGCACGACGGACACCGGGGAGCGCGCGGAGGGCGAGCCGGCGCCGTACCCCGCGCACCTGCCCCGCCCCACCGACCTCACCCCGCAGCCGGGGCGCAGCGCCGACACCGCCGGCACGGCGCTCACCCCCGACGGCCGCACGCTCCTCGCGGCCCTGCGGCGGCGACAGGGACGCGGCGATCGCTTCGCCCTCGTCGCGATCGACGTCGCCACGGGCGCGCAGACGCCGCTGGTGGACGAGCGGTCGACGTACGTCGAGGCGCCCGCCGTCAGCCACGACGGAGCCTGGGTGGCCTACGTCCGGGCGGCGTTCTCCACCCCCGACGGGCCGGCCGACCAGCACCTGTGGGTCTCGCGTCTCGACGGCTCCGAGGCACGGGAGGTCGCGGTCGGGTGGGACCGCTGGCCGGCGGAGGTCGCGTTCGCGGCCGACGACCGCTCGCTCGTCGTGGTCGCCGACGACGGCGGCCGCGCCCGGATCTTCCGCGTGCCGCTCGACGGCGGTCCGGTCACGGCCCTCACCACCGACGACCACGCCTACGCGCAGGTCCACGTCGGACCGGACGGCTCGGTCGTGGCACTGCGCTCGAGCTGGCAGGTCGCGCCGCACCCGGTGCGTGTCGAGGTCGACGGCACGGTGACCGAGCTGGCGACACCTGCGCCGCCGCCCGCGCCGGTCGGCACCATGACCGACGTGGAGACGGTCGCCGCCGACGGATCCCGGGTGCGCGGCTGGCTCCTCACCCCGCCCGGAGCCTCGGCGAGCGCCCCGGCGCCCCTGCTGCTGTGGATCCACGGCGGACCGTTGAACAGCTGGAACGCC